>CAZVRK010000022.1:0-1271 GCA_964629875.1 uncultured Dehalococcoidia bacterium
TTGATGGGTTTATTATTATTGATTGGTGTGGTAGTTACGAATGCGATCGTCCTTATAACATTCGTGGAACAGTTGCGAAGCAGGGGAATGAGTGTATATGACGCCTTGATAGAGGGCGGTCGAACCAGGTTGAGACCAATACTCATGACGGCTTTTACTACTACTTTCGCGTTGCTTCCTCTTGCGACATCTCCTAGTGGCGATGGTGGAATAATTGGTGCAGAGCTAGCGACCGTTGTAATTGGTGGGTTGGCAAGTTCAACAGTACTGACCCTTATTGTGGTTCCGGTGATTTATACTTTGCTTCATGTGAATGTTCCAAGATGGTTTGATGCTGCGAAAGGTTCGATCAGTGGAGCTGTAAAGCTTGATAGATCGTCTCCTAACGAAACTTCTTAAATGGTAGGTTGTCTTTTCAAATATGAATGCTTCAGGAGTTCTTAAGTGAACATCTCAACTTGGTTCAATAAGAAAGTAATAATTGCTTGTGTTGTCGGTGCGTTAATTGTGGCGACAGTTGCATTCATATTGATTAGATCTAATGGTTCCGTACCTCCCGAGAACTCTGATAACCTCTCTACGTCAGGTGATCAAGCTTATCTGGAAGATTTATCGCTACCGGGAAGTCTGGTGTTTCCAAATACCCTGGAGTTAAGTTTTTCCAGTAATGGTGAAGTGGGCTCTGTTAATGTTTCGGAAGGAGATAGTGTAGAAACGGGCAGTATTTTAGCTACCCTTGATGATGTGACGTTGGCGAGTTTAGAAGAGAAAGTCGCTATAGCAAGATCAGATGTGAACAAGGCGATTGAAGCACTTGATAAGGCGACCGAAAAGTTCAGCGCAACACCGCTAGAGCAGGCAACCCTAGATAATAAGATAGTAGCCGCCAAGAAAACCCTAAAGTCTGCTGAAGAAAATCTGATTGATTACCAGATGGATTATGGGAAAGATCTGGCAGTTGCACAAAAAGCTTACTCGGATGCACAATCGGCTTTAAAGACTGCGGAGGAACTACTGGAAGACTTCCAGAGAACCTACCAATCTAGTTTGGCGAAAGCAAGAAAAGCCAAAATTACTGCCGAAACTACTCTGGATGATGCGATAGAGAAACTAGAATATTATGATTCAGATCAAGCACATTTAATTGCTGATGCCAACAAGACATTGGCAACTAAAGAGGCTGTATTAGAATCTGCGACCGAAGATCTCGATAATTTTGAAGTTGATTTTGATGAATCTGTTGCTGACGCGGTCTTGGCCAAAACCACAGC
>CAZVRK010000022.1:1371-29158 GCA_964629875.1 uncultured Dehalococcoidia bacterium
TAGATACTAGGCAGTCGGCCGTGGAAGTGGCTAGGGCTACCCTTGCACAAGCGGAGATAGATTTGCAGAAAGAATTGGCTGGTCCAGATACTGTAAATCTCAATGTGCTGGAGTCAAACGTTGCTGATGCTAAATCTAAATTGGCGAACGCTGATCAGGAGTTAGCAAGAGAAATGGTTGGGGCAGACGCTGTTGAATTAGAAACCAGGGAGACTGCTGTGGCGCTGGCCCGAGAAGAACTTAATGATTTAATTGATGGCCCGGACAGTTTTGATGTTGATGTCAAAACTGCGACGTTAAAGTCGAAAGAAGCGATTCTTGAGGATGCGATCTCTAACCTGGATGGGGCTAATGTATTAGCGCCTTTTGATGGAATTATATCTATCGTTAATGTTGATGTGGACGATAAAGTGACTAGCGATTCGCTTGTGTTAGAAATTGTTGATCCTAATGTTGTAGAAGTCCATTCAATAATCGATGCATCAGACATTGATATGGTTAATGTAGGGAAATTTGTTTCGATAAAAATAGGTTCTGACGGTATGGAACTCCCTGCAAGAGTCTCGTATGTTGATGAATCGGCTCGTACTGAGCGAGGAGTAGTTACCCACCCTGTCGTAATGTCGCTCGATGATATTGATAATGCTGTAATACCCGTCACCCTAAGTTCCGTGACTGTTCATATTAAAGCTGATTAGACTTGCGTAGAACCAATCTGGGTTTGAGGTATTATTGTTACCTTCTAGTTAGATGTGTTAGTCTAGCGCTGTGAATATGCCTCCCGAATATCTCAATTAGGAAGGAGTGAATCATGATTGCACAGCAAATCAAGGTGTTCGATCCCACTGCAGATGATCAAGTGGGAAGTGATGATCTTGCTAACAGGCTTAATACTTTCGATGGGAAAGTGGTTGGTCTCCTCAATAATACAAAAGACCGTACAGACGTCATTTTAAACCAGATAGAAGAACAGCTTAACGAGCAGTTCCCAAATATAGACGTTCGTCATTACCGTAAGCAAAGTGTCAGTGGCATGACCCCTGACATAAAAGAACAGTTGATTGAAGAAGTAGATGCACTGATCACCGCCACTGGTGATTGAGGCTCTTGCACGTCGTGGAGTGTCCACGATTGCATGAGTCTAGAGAGAATTGGCATACCGACGGTTGCCATCGTGACGCATTCATTCGCAGAATATGGAAAACGTCTTACAAGACTCCAGAAGATGCCGAATCTTCCCATAGTGATAATCCAACACCCAGTGTCTGCGCAACCAGAAGATAAGATACGTGCTGATGTTTCCTCTCATTACAGTGAGTTGGTACAGGCACTACTGGACGCGTAAAGGGCGCGCCGGAAATGCGGAATAGAGGCCCTGCTGCCAAGCAATTAGATTTAAATGACTCTGCTTATGAGATATATGAGCATTTCTACGATGCTGGGTGGACTGATGGACTTCCAATAATACCTCCTACGCAGGATCTGGTAGAGGATATGCTTCGCTTCACGGACCGCGATCCGGGTGAAGTCATTTCCATAGTGGAACCCAGGCAGGGACAAGCTACTGTAGAAAAAATTGCTATCAATTCGGTTATGGCAGGCTGCAAGCCAGAATATCTGCCAGTAGTTATTGCTGCCATATCGGCCATGGTTGAGCCGCAATACAATCTCTATGGGCGCCAAACAACTACTCATCCCGGTGCTCACCTTGTGATAATTAACGGGCCACTGCGCAATGAACTGGAAGTGAATTGTAGGCAGAACGTATTTGGGCAAGGCTGGCGCGCGAACGCTACTATAGGTAGGGCGGTCAGATTAATATGTACAAATATTGGCGGCGGCATACCTGGTATTACAGATATGGCTACTCATGGCCATCCAGGTAAGTATTCGTACTGTATTGGGGAAGACGAAGAAGAAAGCCCATGGGAATCATTGCATGTGGAGAGAGGCTTTGAACCGGGCACTAGTTCTGTAACGGTGTTCTGCACTGAGGCTCCTCATAACGTCAATGACCTGGTAAGTAAAACCCCCGAGAGGTATTTGGAAAGCGGTGCTTCTGCTATGCGTCACCTAGGAGCCAATGGAGTTTACCGAAGCGGTATTGAGGGTGAGCAGATGATGGTTCTTACCGCTGAAGCTGCATTCTGGCTCCAGGAACGTGATTGGTCAAAAAGCATGGTCAAACAATTCCTGTTTGATCGGGCACAGAACAAGGTCGGGGACCTCAGGGAAGGTGGTGGCTGGGGCACTGTGAAATTGCCTGACTTTGTTGACACTAACGACGATGAGGCAATGATGCCAATCGTTCCTCGCCCTGACAATATTATTATTGTAGTCGCTGGTGGATATGGTAGGCACATGAGTGCTGTTTTATCAGCGGCATACAACTTGAGTGTCACCAGGCAGATCGCATTGAAAGATGGAACTCCTGTCTCCTCAGTGAAAGATTACCTGTAATCTTCTAGTCTTAATCCCTATTCCTTTGTACCAGATCGAATTCTCCTCATAATGATACCAACCGAACAGGTTAATAGTTAATGGTTGTGTGTAACAGATCCTTGCTTAGGGTCTTTTCCCCTTCTTCGGTGGGACAGCCATGGCTTCTCTTATTTTTCCTGCATCTATGCCAAGTTTTTCTGAGGCAGCTTCAACATCTGGAGGTGGTCCACCAAGGGCATTCTGAAATTCTTTGAAGTCCACTCCTAATTTGTCTGCTGCTATTTTTAGGGGATTATTGTCATGTGGGCCCTTATGCCCCTTGGGATGTTCTCGTATGCCAAGGGCATCCAGAAGTCTTTCTTCACTGATACCAAGTTTCTTTGCTCCCTGTTGTATCTCTGGAGGTGGTCCACCAAGCGCTTTCTGAAGGGCTTCAGGGGAAATTCCTAGTTCTTTGGCCGCCATCTTCATATCCCTGGGAGGTTTGCTTTCAAATTCGTGTTCTTTCTGATCTCGATCATGGCGTTGTTGACCACGGTGTTCACCGCTCTCTCGGTTTTTTTTGTATTCAGAGTCGCGGCGTTGTCTTTCTTCTTCTCGGCCAGCACGCTCAGCGTCTCGACGTTGCTTTTCTTCTTCTCGGTTTTCCCGGTCCATATTACGTTCAGGCCTGTCGTAATCATTTGCTGGGTATTCGGAGGAGGTATCTGAACTGCAGCTCATCGCGGAAAATATTAAACACAGTGTAGCTAATAGGAAAATATTGCGTATCAACATTAGGTATTTCTCCGATAGGTTATTAACAATACAGGTAAGGGCGAAACGATTTGAAGGTTTGCACCCTGCTTTATGAGTTCTGGCGAATAACAATAGAGTGGAGCCGGTGAAGGGAGTCGAACCCTTGACCTACGCTTTACGAAAGCGTTGCTCTACCACTGAGCTACACCGGCAGGACTATTAATGCCATACCCTAAGTTTACTCTGAGCAAAAAAAATGGTCTAGTATATTGGTGAGAGGTTTATTGAGATATAAAGAGTTATTTGTCTTCTCCATGCCATACAGGCTTTTTGGCCATCAGGAAAGTAAGAGCTCCGAACATGAACAAAGGTGCTGTAATTAGTAAAACTAGATCGTAACTTTGTGTTTCGTCAAATATCCATCCGCTTATATATGGGAATATTAGCGATCCAAAACAGTGGCTTATGGTCATTATTCCAACAAGGGTACCAAAGTGCCTTCTCCCAAAATATTGTCCCACTGCGAGCCAGTTTGTGGTGGCAATACCTTCTACTATCGCTAGTCCCAGTACAAATACTATTGCGATTTCTGTACCTGCAATCATATACATTAGGGCTGTGGCAATTGATCCCACGGCCATACCAGTAAACAGTATGAGTCTGATGGATACGTATCCTCCCATGATTCCAAGGCCGAATCTAAGTGGTATTGCAATTAGGAACATGAAAGAGAGGTAATAGGCTGCGGTTTGTTCTTCAATACCTCTCCACACTAGCATCGGTATCTGGTGGATTATTACTCCGTCGGCTACTGATACCCTGACAACTAATCCTATTAGAAGAAGCCAGAAGGCCTGGGTCATCAAAGCCTGACGGACTGTATATTGAGGTTCATTGGCCGTAAGATCGGATACGGGCCTATCTGTTTCAAGGCTTACTGAGTCCCCATCTGGGAATAACCCCATATCTTCTGGTTTATTACGCAGCACAGTGGCCACAATTATGGATAGTACGCCGAAGATTACTCCGCAAGAAAGTATAGTCAGTCGCCATCCAATCTGGGAGTTACCAATGGCTAGAATAGGTACTACGCTGGCTGCTCCGGCAACAAATGATGTGCTTAACACAGCCATTGCTAATGGTTTGCGCCTGACAAACCATTGGTTTACAACGGTTAATAGCGTGGGACTGAGAGCTCCAACTCGACCTACTGAAACTATTCCTGAATAAAATAATAATAGGTGCCAGTAGGACTGGGAATAAGACAGCATAATCAGTCCGAGGCCTGTAACGACGCCTCCGTATAGGACTAATTTACGGGTTCCGAACTTGTCGGACACCCAACCAGCAGGTACTGCGACTAGTCCGCTTACTGCCCATGCTAGTCCTATGACTAGGGACATTGAGGCAGCGTTGATATCGATGTCGGACTGGATTGGCAGAAAAAATACAAGGAAGCCACTTATAACCATTCCGACACCGAAAAAACCCTGGATAGAAGCTGCGATTAATACGAACCACCCGTAGAAAAAACGAGCAGGCTGGGGTTCCGTGTCAGTATTAGCTGACATTATTAGTCATTCAGCGGAACTACAGCGTAGAACCTGGGTTCATTACCTACTACGCGTGTGACATGCCCCCTACCGGTAAGATCTTCAGCTAGTAGAACATCACCTGGCCCGACTTGTTGCTTGGTACCGTCACCTACTTCTATCTCAGCATTACCTGATAACGTTATGGTGTACTGTCTTCTAGGAGCACAGTGCCATTCGAGTACGTATCCAACTGGACCTACCCTAAAAGTTATGCCACCATTTTCGACTGGGGTTCCTTCTCCATAAGCACCTTCGGTGTCTAAGAATGGTTCCATGGGTAGTTCAATCGTCTCTATATGAGATTCCCCGTCATCGCCTGAGTAGACTCTAAGTATGTTTGCCATCGTTACTCCAACTCGTTTCACGTTTGATTATTTCACTACCATTGTCTGTCTCCTTAGAATCAAGGTCAAGGTGGTAATTTGAAAAGTTGCGTCGCAATTGACGGTCTTGTAACACTCTTATAATATGCGCTGTAAATATCACACTACTCAGGAGGTAAGATATGAAGTACGACTATATTGTTATAGGTGCTGGCTCAGCCGGTTCGATTATGGCCACACGCTTAACGGAAGATCCCAGTTGCCATGTTTTGCTTTTGGAAGCTGGACCGGACTATCCGAACTTTGAACATTTGCCTGAAGAGGTAAAGTTTGGATACGCTACAGAGACCGACATTATGGTTAGCGATCATAACTGGCAATTTACCGGAAAACCGACTCCAGAATCAGATAATATGTTGGTGCCTAGAGGCAAAGTAACAGGTGGATCAAGTGCCATTAATGGCCAGGTATTTCTGAGGGGTGTCCCAGAAGATTACGATACCTGGTCTGAGATGGGTAATGATCAATGGAATTTCCAGAAATTGATGCCTTATTTCAGAAAAATAGAAACAGACAGTGATTTTAAGGACGATTTTCACGGCAGTGATGGCCCCATAATAGCCCGACGGTTTAAGCGTGAGGAATGGTTACCAGCACAAGTTGCTTTCTACAACGCTTGTCGGAATGCAGGGTTCCCAGATAGTCCTGATCATAATCATCCTGATTCTACTGGCGTAGGTCCAACGCCTTTTAATAATCCTAACGGAATTAGAATGAGTACCGCTCTAGGATATTTGGATCAGGCGCGACATCGGCTAAATCTGACAATAAAATCGGATTGTCATGTTCACAAGATTATTTTTGAAGGTAACCGTGCGGTGGGAGTTCAAGTTGAGAGTTCGGGCGAAACATTCGTAGTGGAATCGAATGAACTTATACTGAGTGCTGGTCCCATAGGGTCGCCACACATACTGATGCTGTCTGGTATCGGTCCACATGAAGAGCTAGGAAAGTCCAATATCGCTCAAGTGGTTGATGCCCCAGGCGTTGGGCAGAATCTTAGAGATCATCCTTCGGTTGCTATTACCTGGAGAACTAAGGAAGGATTTCCTTTGGACGGTATGGCTCCTAGGATGCAGGTAACCCTGCGGTATACGGCAACTGGATCAGATTTGCGGAATGATATCAAGGTGAGTATGCAGTCCTTTGCTACTGAAAGAGTAGACCGCGGAGGTGATCGTATGAAACCTTTGGGTATTCGCATCACCGCCGGCCTCCAATTAGCTTTAGGGGCAGGGCACATTGGATTAAACTCTGCGGATCCCTATCAGCAACCAGATCTTAATTACAATTATCTGCAAGAAGAATGGGACAGAGAACGTATGAGAGAAATGGTAAGAATATGTGTCGGATTTGAAGACCATCCAGACATGCGAGATATAGTCCAAGAGCGTATAGCCCCTACTGATGCGGACCTTGAGGATGACTTGGCTCTAGACCGATGGATGCTTAGAGAAGTAACTACACAACACCATATTTCAGGTACCTGTAAGATGGGTCCTGATTCTGATCCCATGGCAGTGGTAGACCAGTACGCTCGATTAAAAGGAATTGAGAATATGAGAGTAGTGGATGCTTCAATAATGCCAGATTGTATCAGGGCAAATACAAATGTGACGACTATGATGATAGCAGAGCGGATAGCGGATTTTATAAAAAATGGTAATTAAACGATAAACTCAATAGGCATCCAATATAGGCTCCGGATGATTAGGCCGGAGCCTTAATTTTCTCGTAGGGTATTTATGGAAAAGCAAGTGAAGTTCTGTGTTCGTATCCATCAAGGTAAATACAGCTATCAAGATTTATTGAGAGTGTGGCAATCCGCTGATAACTTGGGCTATTACTCTGCTAGCCTTTATGACTTAATCAATATACCTACATTGGAGTGTTGGACCACTCTTTCCGCATTGGCCTCTGCTACAGATCGTATTCGAATGATTCCAATGGTTCTCGCGAACACATATCGTGAACCCGTTTTGTTGGCGAAAATGGCTTCAACCTTAGATGTCATAAGTAATGGGCGACTTGAGTTGGGGATAGGTGCTGGTGGTGGGCGTACCGACCATACCGCGTCGGGTTATAATTTTCCGTCAACTAGAATTAGGTCTCTCATGTTAACTGAAGCTGTTAGCTTAATCAGAAAGCTTTGGACAGAGGACACGGTTAGTTTTCAAGGTAAATATTACAGTGTTATGGATGCACACCACGATCCTAAGCCAGTACAGAAACCACATCCTCCAATACTTATAGGAGGGCATGGCGAGAGGCATGTGTTGAAAGCCGTGGCAAGCCAGGGAGATATGTGCAATATCGGGAATGGTATGTCTTTGGCAGAACATGATGAAAAGTTACAAATATTGGCTACATATTGTGAGGAAGCCGGTAGAGATATCAGGGATATAGAAGTTACTCATAATACTTCAATTGTTATAGCTGAAGATCAGGAGAAGTATGAGCAGTTGGTAAAGGATAATGCTCGTAATATGGGACGAGATGAATCTGAATATCGGGAATCTCTGAAGAGAGCTATTGCTGGCACCCCTGAGCAGTGTGCGAGTAAAATACAGTCTTATATCGACCATGGTATACAGTATTTCTTCTTGATATTTGCAGATCCGATCCCGTCTGATCAACTCGAACTATTCGCCCGAAAAGTTATGCCCCAGTTTGTTAACTAGGGATTATTGGCAGTTCAATATAAGACGGGTGATCTCTATCTTGATATATGGTGTTCCTTGTGGGTAATTTGACAGGATCTACTCCCGGATTATTTCCTGTATTTCCGTTTACGTCGAGTCTTGGAAAATTGCTCGATGATATATCCAAGCGGATACGATGCCCTTTCACGAATAAATTGCTGGTTGGGTATAGGTCAATAGTGACTTGGTAAAGTTCACCAGGTTGCATTAGCTCAGGATTGCTCCAGGAGTTTCTGAATTTGGCTCTGATGATCCCATCAGTTATGTTTAATGCGTACCCTTCTGGATAATCAATAGATGGTGGATACACATCAATCAATTTTGCTGTGAAATCGGTGTCTATTGCGTCTGAACTAATCCATAATACTGACTTTATTGGTCCTGTTACTTCAATATCTTGCTCCAAAATTTGGGTTTGGAAAGTCAGTACGTCCGGCCGTGAACTGAGCGGTAAGTAAGGTTCAGATGAAGCGTAAAACTCTGGACCTTCAAGCTGGTTGAATCCCCCAGGCTCCATAATGGGTAGCCCTGAAGAGATATTGCCACCGATAGTAGGTACGGGATTGTTAGGATCGTACAAATATGTAAGGCCCTGTATTTCGCTCCTAGGGACAGTAGTGGTCAACGTGTTTTCGTGAATAAAATATTTAGTATTAGTAGTTCTTAAAAGAGGCCATTCGTTTTCTCTCCTCCAATTTCCTCCGTGGTCTAACCTGCCTGCAGTATTCTTGTTTCCGCTTCCGCCTCCCATAACGAAAATTGTTACTGGGGTTATGTTGTGTTGTGCGGACGATGGCTCTTTAAGGTAACTATCAAAGAAGCGTAAACGAAAGTGGTTGTAATCTATATCAAGATTTCCTTCCACCGAAGATAGCGATCCGAAATCTATATTTCCTGAATATGTAAGAGACCGCCCTCCATGTGTCCAGGGGCCCATAATTAGGGATATTGGGCTCTTTTTGTTTTCGTTAAGCAATACAAAATTATCTGTAGTGCTTTTTGCATATGGGTCATACCAGCTTCCTAGATGTACCTGTGGAACATCAGAAAACTTTTCTTGATGACTTTCTACGCATAATCCAATTTGATCCCAGTATTCCTGGTAATTTTCCCGGGCCCATATGTCCAATAAATACTTTTCGTAGTCAGGAGTCCATTTAAGTGGGGAATGGTCCTGTTTCCATGGTAATCTATCAAACCAATCATGAATGTTCTGATTGTTCACCGCTTTGGCTTTGACCGTATCTCTGGTAACATCAGGGCTTTGTAGAGCTTCTTTATAGGCCCAAGTTAATTGTCGTAATTCGAATGCTCCTCCATTCCGGCAACCTGTTAAGAAGGCATTTGAAAATCCCCCGCAATCCAACCACATGCATACTAAACCAGGTGGATTCATACATGCTGTAGCAGCCTGTGTGTGAGCGGAATAGGATAACCCAAAGGTGCCTATTTGACCATTTGACCAAGGCTGGTTGATTAGCCATTCTATAGTGTCATATCCGTCAGGACCTTCACTTATATATTTTGTGAATCCTCCTCCTGATCTATGGCATCCTCTACAATCCTGGAATGCGACCACGTATCCGCGTTCGGCAAAGAAGTGGCATTCAAGCATTCGGTTGGGATCTGATTTGTTATATGGGGTCCTTTGTAAAAGGACAGGATATTTTGCGTCGATAGGAGTGGTATTTTTCGATGGTAAGAATATGTTTGTAGCGAGTTCAACCCCGTCACGCATCTTAACCATCACATCATGAAGCACCGTCACATCGTTTAATTGGTCTCGTGGTATATATGTTTTATCCAAAGATATTATCCTTCTCTTGCTTTTGAAGTTGCAGGATATACTATCACATAGACCTGTAATACATACACTGGGTGTAGTATGGACCATATCATTAGCATTAATATTGTTCACTCCTATGAAATTAATATACTTTCTAAGAAGGCTATGGTATTCTCGGGCATATGCTCAAAACGGTTTGGGTAGATTGTATTAACTACAGAACTGCGCAATATTAGACGAAATACTGGACTAATGACTCGGGTGGAGTTAGGAGTTGATGTAATGTCTCAGTTTGTATTTATTCATGGGCCCGGTGCGGGGAGCTGTTCAGACTCTTTTTGTAATCAACTAGACTATTTCGAAGGTAGTTTGGCTCCAGACCTTCCTGGTCACCCGGTTGGGAGTCCGTGTGAGGATGTGTATAGCTATGCGAACTGGCTGAGGGGATGGTTATGGGGTAGCGGAGCCAAGAACGATCTTGTGCTATGTGGTTTTACGCTAGGTGCCTGTATAGCCCTGCAATATGCTTTGGAATTTCCAGAAGAAGTGAAGGCTCTAGTGTTAATGACGATCTCTATGAGGGCTAAAGAGCGGCCTCCGGCTAGCCTGCAGTTCAGGTTAGACGCTGCATCTGATCAGGAAGTTTACCAGCAATGGAAAGATGCTATGGCCCATTCTATGATGTTCATCGAGCCGGATCTGAGAAGACATCTTCTGTCTAGGCATGATGCAATAGGTCCAATCGCTCAGTATAAAGATTTGTTGACGATTGATAAGTTTGATGTTAGCGACCGAATTAATGAGCTGAAAACTCCTCTCCTATTAATAAGGGGAGTTGACGACCCGGGGAAGCCACCTGAGTATGAACTCGAAATTAATAGAGCTGTTCCTGGTTCAGAATATCTGAAATTAGATAATGCGGGTCATTTCCCAATGGCGGAACGACCTGAAGTTGTTAATTCAGCGATAGATCAATTTTTAGCTAACATAAAATAATGTGCCTTAACTAGATTTGGCTTGACTCTACTCTAACTGGATAGTATATTCGCCCACGTCTTTCCAATCAGTTTATATTTGGGCGGTGCGATTTGGTTATATCTAAGGTAGAGGCAAGTTGTCTCAAGGTTCCTATAAAAACTCCTTATTCAGGTGAGCCTCGTAATGTTGGTATGGTACTGGTTCGTATCGATACCGATGACGGTATTACCGGATATGGGATCGCGCGTGATTTAGAGCGCTTTGGTACTAGGGAACTCATAAATAGAGATTTAGCTCCGTTCTTGGTAGGTCGTGATCCCATGTTTACCGAAGAGATATGGGCTGATGCTTCAGAGGAAATTACTGCTACCTACAAAGCACGTATGGGTGTTGTGGGGCGTGCGATTAGTGCCTGCGATATTGCTCTTTGGGATATCAAAGGTAAATTTCTAGACCAGCCTATCTACAAGCTCTTGGGAGGAGCTCGTCAAGATTCAGTCCCAGTTTACATAACGTGCGGATTCAACGTTTTTGATATTGACGATGTGGTAGGAATTTCCGTGAAAATGGCGGAAGAGGGTCATCCATATCTTAAGTATCAAGTGGTTGCAGCAGATAGAGGTAATGACGTTTCCGTGGATGTAGAACGCCTCCAGGCTATCCGACATGCAGTAGGCAATGATATTAAGTTAATAATTGATGGTAATGCGCGATTTGATCTAAATCATTCGAGGGAGTTTGTCCGGAGGATTGAGCCCTTGAACATAAGCTGTTTTGACCACTCCGTTTATACTCGGGATGTACGATTAATGCTAGAGCTTCGTAAACATACGTCGATCCCTTTAGCAGCCCGGGCTTTTACTGAGAGCCCTTGGGACAACAGAGAGATGATTGTAAGCGGGGCGGTGGATATCATGCACGCGAATGTTATGGATGGAGGGGGATATACAACCTGCTTGAAGATAGCCCATATGGCTGAATTGTTTCACTTGCCATTTGCAACGGGTGGCGGATGGCAGATTCATAACGGGCATTTAATTGCAGGTATTGCGAATGGATGGTTGAGCGAAGTACACCTTATATTTAACGAAGCATATAACGCTATACTTATAGATCCACCAAAAGTTGAGAACGGCAGGTTGTACTTCTCTAAAAAACCTGGCTTGGGAATAGAATTTAATCCTGATGCGATAATAGAATTCCAAGACCCGTAATGTTTTCTGATGATGGGTCTATTCAGTATAAGTAAATATGAATGGCACTCTCGACAATCGTGAAAGGAGACAAGTTAGTGGCCACTGATTTCACAAATTTGCAGCATGCGCTTATCGAACTAGCAGGGGATAAATCAGAAGAATGGGTGTGGTCTTCTTGTGGCCTGTGGGATGATCGTCAAAGCATACCTGTATTTCTTCATGAAGATGGATACTTGTCTAGTACAGGTAAGGCTAGGATATTAGTTGTTGTGTCTGGCTTAAACTCTCTTAAATCCCAGGCTATAGCAGAAGATGTGTTTGGGTGTTACATGAGGCATGCAGATCAAGACAAAATTTCTCTTAGTATGATACCTGTTACTGACCTATATTCCGGCTCTGATTCGGGACCCGAATACCATGGGACAACCTCTCAAGGATATCCTCCGCCTCAGCCCTTTTATCAAGATACAAATGGACCGCAAAAACAGTATTTATGGCGATGGATATCATTTTATGCTCCGGATCTGATATTGGAAGTATGTTCTGGAGATTCGGTAAGGTGGCAAGCTAATGACGCGATCAATGACTTGCCACTTACAGTGGGGGCTACCCGTATATCAGTAGACGACTCATTATTATCAGCCATTGGAAGCATGGATGTGCCTGGCCCAATACCAGGGATGCGTTTGACAGCAGATCCGTCCAATGTGGCGTTAGAGATTGATCGGCTACTAGACGTAGTCGGTAAAACAAGGGGATGGAAGGTTTCACGGGCACGGGCTGAACTGGATCGTAGGCGAACACGCAGTTATTTGGAAATTGCAAAATCATTGGCTGATCAGTACGGTCATGATTTGGATGTAATGGTTTATACCAAAGGTGTAGCTATAAGTGGAAGGTTATTACTTGCCGAACTCTTGCCGAAAGGTGAGGAGACTTTGAACGATTTGAACTCAATCATCGAGCCTATCTTATCTGGGGGTATGGAGTGTTTTGGAGAGAGCCCCGGGAGTTCAACAATAGGTGGCATAGTTTGGGCTTACGATCTGGCTAGGATCAGGAAAGATTCTCGTGCTAAAGATTTGATTATAGAATCAGCAGAATTATTTCAAACTAGTGGTTCAGGCGAGCCTCCTAAGTGTACCGATCCCGCATTTAGGGTTGAGGATATGTTCAATTGTAATGCTATCTTGGGCAGGGCTTATGACCTTAGTAAAGATTCTAAATATTTGGACATAATGTCAGGTCTGTTACTTGACGCAGGTACGCAACAGGATAACGGGCTGTTTATCCACGCTCGTGGAGCGCCTTATTATTGGGGACGAGGTAATGGATTCGCAGCTATGGGGTTTTCGGAAACCCTTACTTACCTGCCAGAGGATCATCCGAATCGGGGCGATCTGATTGAGATCCACACAAATCATCTTGCTGCTTTGAGCCTCTTGCAACAACCATCAGGCATGTATTGGCAAATGCTAGATCTGTCAGGGTCTTATCAAGAATTCACTTGTACTTGTATGATTGGTTATGCAATGGCAAGAGGTATTCGGCTGGGGTGGCTGGACTCTAGTTTCTCGGATTCAGTGAATCTGGCATGGCAAGGGGTTTCAGAAAGGATCGATGACGAAGGTAACGTTGTTGATGCTTGTATAAGTACAGGTGTTCAGGATAGTGTCGATGCATATTTATTGCGGGAAGCTATTTTTGGCCGAGACGACAGGAGTGGAGCCCTAGCGCTGTGGTTTGCGTTGGAGATGTATCAGATGAATGAATCTTTAGATAGAGGCGTGTCCCGATGAAATATGGGTTTACGGTTCCGAGTAGAGGTCCTTTAGCTACTCCTGAAAGCATCGTTACTATTGCTAAAAAAGGTGAAGAATTAGGGTTTGATTCTATATCACTTGGAGACCATATATTAGTTCCTAGAACTATAGAATCTAGCTATCCTTACACCGATAGTGGTGAATATCCTGGTAGTACCACTGGGTCTTCGCTGGAGCAACTGAGCGTTTTGTCTTATCTTGCAGGGCAGACCAGCAAAATCCGTCTTTCTACCAGCGTAATGGTAGTGCCCCATAGGAATCCGATTGTCGCTGCCAAGTCTCTGGCAACTATAGATGTATTGTCTAAAGGACGACTTGTTGTAGGAGTTGGGACGGGGTGGATGCGGGAAGAATTTGAAGCGTTGGGAGTAGAGCCATTTGAAGATAGGGGTGCAGTTACAGATGACTATATCCAAGCTATGAAAGAGTTGTGGACTAGTTCATCACCGTCTTATAACGGAAAATACTGCTCTTTCAAGGAGATTAGCTTTTTACCTAAGCCGGTTCAAAAACCACATCCTCCACTATGGGTAGGTGGGGAGAGTAAAAGAGCTATTCGGCGTGCGGCAAGATTTTGTGACGGTTGGTGTCCCATTGATGTGAATCCCCGGTTTCCGATGGACTCTCCAGAAAGGTTGTCTAGAGCCATGGGGCAGTTGCGCGACTGCGCTGAGGAAGCGAACCGTTTCGTGGATGACATTGAAGTTATATATCGAACTCATAGATTGGAGCTCTCGGGAACGGTTAATAATTCGTCGGATCGAGGACAATTTGTTGGCAATTCTAATCAAATAGCTGGAGACATTAATAAATATAGGGATATCGGCGTTAATAGTTTTATGGTCGATTTTGCTAGGGCGAGCCCTAGTCTTGAGGATATGCTAGGTAAAATGGAAGACTTCGCTCTAGAAGTCTGGCCCAAAGTTTAATCTATGCGGATAGGAGGTCGCGTAACTTCCAAACAAGTTTAGTTATCGAGCTAGCTTCAGATCCGGATATTCCTGAGTCTAGGTAAATCTCCAAATCGTCAAGAGAGTCTCGGTAGTTCCCCAATTGAAAATTGACTATTCCTCGGTCGCGCCGTTCAGTGACAGCTTCTGGGTTTACTTCCAATAATAGGTTCATGATTATTTGTGCTTCACCGTACGAACTCTCTCTCAAATAGATTGACTTAAGATTACGTAACATTCTGGCTAGAAACTCATGATTTGAGAGCGGAGTTAGATAACTGTCATTCCATGGAAGTTTTCCATGTGTTATCGAGTTTACTCGCTCGAGGCATTCCGATTGAGAGAGTAGAATCCCGCCGTGGAAAGGATCGATAAATACGTCTCTTATGTCTGGGTGCTGTATCACTAAATGTCCTGGCATACCTATGCTAACCAGATCAACTGATAGACGTTTGGAGACCTCCATGAATAATAGGGACAAAGTTATTGGTATACCTAATCTGGTGGTTAATACTTCATTCAAATAACTGTTTTTTGGATTGTAATAATCCTGGTCATTTCCGCGAAACTCAATCTCCTCAAATAAATAAGTGCTAATTGCGTTTATCCTCTGGAGAGAGTCACTATGTTGTGGTATGCGTGTTTCGGCAACAGATGCCAATGAATCTAAGAGCCCCAGTTCCCGTTCTATATTTAAATCGGGATATTTATGGGTGGCTATGATTAATGCAGCATGTCCCAAGTCAATCTGATTGTCGGGTAGTAATACCGATTGTCGAAAGGCTGTTAAGGTGTTGCTGAATTCGGAAGTCACAGTAGTGTACGCTACTCTACCGCTCTTACGGGAGGATAACTGTCTTGTTCAACTTTGATCGAGTCTTGTCGTCCAGAAATATCGCGAATTTCATTGGTGTCTTTGTTGCAGGTAGGACACCAAGTGAGGTCATCAGTAATCAGACGCATATTATCTTTTTTGACACTGATCGTTTCAATCTCTGTATTACATTCCTTGCAGGACCTAGTGACGTTCACTTCATTAATAGGCATTGAGAGATGCTTCCTAAATTTATTGGTACGGAATCAGACACAATTTCCTTAGTTCCATTCTGAGTGTATTCGGGTGATTAGAGAGTGTCAATAAGTTCTATTTCGGAACTTATTGTATAGATAGAGTAGTTTTACGATCAACTGTTTGTAGAGCCAGTTGTAATCAATATTGGCAAGACTGTGTCGTAGGGGTATAGTACCTTTAATCCTTAGTAAACAAAAACTGGTATATAGGAGGTCTTTCATGGCTAAACCGAAGAGAGTTGGACATCTCGTGCTGAATGTAAAAAATCTGGACGAATCTACTAAGTTTTACTCAGAGGTACTCGGATTCGAAATAGCATTACAGAGGCCAACTGGTACTTTTCTGACCTGTGGGAAAATTCACCATGATCTGGCATTGTTCCAGGCTCCAGAAGGTGCGATGCCTGTTACGGAGGGTCAATTAGGATTGAATCATTTTGCGGTTCAGGTTGAGGATATCAATGACTTGAAAGAAGTCTATGATGAGTTGAAAGATTCCGGAGCATCTATGGACAGAAACACAGATCATGGGATGACTTCAAGTATTTATTTCTTCGATCCAGACGGAAATAAAATCGAATTTTTCTGCAATAATACTGATACTGCTTCTGAAGGTTTGGACTTGATGCGTTCTCCAGAAAGAATTAATAAAGAGTTGGTTCTGGACTAGTACCAGTTTAAGCTTCTAAAAATAGAAATGGCCTGACTATGTCAGGCCATTTCTATTTTTACCGATAAACTTTTTTACTTTAAGTGGCGACCATAGAAATCTAGGACCTTTTCCCAGCCTTCTACGGCAGCGTGTTGCCTATAACTAGGGCGGTCAACGGCGAAGAATCCGTGCCCTGCTCCGTCCCAGCGGTGAAACTCATAATTCTTATTATATTTCTTGAGTTCTTCTTCAGTTTTGTCGACATCTTCAGGAGATGGCCTGGCGTCTTCATTTCCGAATAAACCAAGGATTGGACAAGCTAAATCTTTCGTGTATTCGATAGGAGCCACTGGCTGCCTCTCAGTGATTTCCTCTGGCGGGCAAATTACGCCACCACCCCAACAATCTACAGCTGCATCAATTCCTGATACGGTGCAAGCGGCCAGATACACTTGACGTCCGCCGGAGCAGAACCCGATAATGCCGACTTTGCCATTATGGTAAGGTAGAGACCTCATGTAGGAGATAGCTCCTTCTACATCGCCCATAGTCCTGGCATCAGGCATTCCACCGGCTTCTCGCACACTATTGCTATTGTCGACGGAATTTCCTTTCCCTTCCCTGAAATGCAGGTTTGGTGATATGCATGCATAGCCATTGTATGCAAGCTTCCTAGCCATTTCTTTTGATGCTTCGTCCCAACCTGGCATGTGGTGGAACAAGACTACCCCTGGATGTGGTCCCGCGCCTAATGGTCGTGCCAAGTAAGCATCAATTTGGTCACCTTCGTGACCATTAATATTGACTGTTTCTGCTATTAATCCCTCGTATGGCATGTCTACCTCCTGTATTCTATTGGCTATTAATTGTGCGTGGATATGCTTAGCGATTGCAGATTACTACTGGTGGGAGTACGTGTCAAATACAGATCATAATCCATATAATTATTTTTCATAAACCGTATTACCTCCGACAATAGTTCGCTCTATGGAAATGTCTTTTATGGCATACGGATCAACGGCTGTAGGATCGTCTGACAAAATCACCAAATCAGCTAGCTTGCCCTGTGTTATAGATCCTTTGATATTCTCTTCAAACGAGGCGTAGGCACCATTCAGAGTATAAATCCTCAGCGCATCCTCGACTGTAATCTTTTGTTCAACTCCCCACGCCTTTCCGCTACTGTCGGTTCTTGTTACGCAACTTTGTATCCCGAGCAGAGGTTCAAATGGACCGGGAGGATAGTCAGTGGCACCTGTGGAGGTTATTCCATAATCTAGAAATGACTTTTGAGCAAACATCCATTTGAGTCTTTCTTCTCCAAAGAAGGGCATTTTTTCGCCATGGTGATATACATAAGTGCAGAAAGGTGTGGCAATAGTTTTGGATTCTTGCATTTTACGCAGAATGTCTGGGTTAACAAGAGAGCAATGCTCTATCCTATGACGTGTATCGTTACGAGGATTCAGCTTTTGGGCTTTTATGTACGCGTCTAGGACCATGTCTATAGTTAGATCTCCGTTAGCGTGAACACAGACCTGGAAACCTGCATTATGCATGTTAATCACGTTAGTTTCGATTTCTTCTTGTGACATTGCGAGAATTCCGTGGTCGCAGTCACTTCCGATGTAAGGCTCTGACATGTAGGCAGTTCGAGCAGCTATAGCGCCATCAGCGATCATTTTTATACCGCCAATTCTTAAAAACTCATTTCCAAACCCTGTTTTTATCCCAGCATTTTTAAGAGCTTCAAAATGAGGGTGGTACATCAATGCGTATACTCGTAGGGTTAATTCGCCGTTGTCTAATCCGTTTTGGTAAGCATCAAATTCTGTCTGAATAACACGCGCGTCGTGTACGCTGGTTAAACCGACTTGATTCAGCATTTTACAAATAGTGGTCAATCCACGCTGTCTTATCGCAGAAGTTTCTGGAGGTATAAGCCCAAAACGTATTGGCTCAATTGCTCTTTCATATACCACACCATTCAGACTGCCAGTATCAGGGTCTCGTCCTAACCGCCCGCCAGGCGGATCAGGGGTATTATCGTTAAAATGGGCAGCGGCTAAAGCGGCGCTATTAAGATAGTAAATATGACCGGCTCTGTGTGAGACCATTATTGGATAGCTCGTAGTAACCGCATCCAAATCTGACCTAAATAAGAATCTTTTTTCTTGTGTTTTTGTATCATCAAATTTAAATCCCTGAATCCAGCCTCCAGGTAAAGTCTCTTTAATCCGATCTTTTAGGGCCTTTTGAATTAGCGGTATGCTAGGCAAATCGCAATCTGCGGCCATTACATGTCTTATACCGCTATTTAGCACGTGTATATGGGCATCTATGAATCCAGGTAAAACAGTCTTTCCAGAGATATCCAGAACTTCCGTATCAGGACCTATCAGAGAATTACATAATGTATCGTTGCCTATAGCTATAAACTTGTCTCCTGATATGGCTAATGAGTTAGCTTTGGGTATGCGGGGGTCTATAGTAATTATGTTCGCGTTTTTTATGACGGTTTGCGCATGTATACCATATTGTGTCATTGCGGCCTCGATATAGATTGGATTTTCGCCTTGTCAAGAAGTATTATACCGTCAGATTCGGGATCAAATGACCTGAATACATAATAATAAAGGAGGGAACCATGGCTAAAGACTACACAATATTCGTTGGCTGTGTCGGGGGAGGTCTCTCTTATAGTCCCGATGGCGGTGATACTTGGGAGCGAGTCCGCACTCCATTGCCATCAGAGTGCAACGTACGCGCATTAACGGTATATCCCGATGATCCTCATAGGATTTTGGTAGGTTCTGATGTTGGGGTGTTCCGAAGCAATGACAATGGTTCTAATTGGGAACATATTGAATCCCCTATGGACAATATTCAAGTTTGGTCTCTTGCGGTAGATCCTCAGGACCCAGACACGATTTTTGTTGGGACTCGCCCTGACGCATTTCGTTCTAAAGATGGTGGTACTACCTGGGAATCGCTCTCGCTGGGAGTAAATAATCCCTGTCCTGTCGGTGTGCCTAGAACAACCAATGTGATTGTTGATCCTAGAGATAGTAGGACTATATGGGCGGGCATTGAAGTGGACGGGGTTTACAAGAGTTTAGATGGGGGGGATAGCTGGGTTCATTTGCCTGATCTAGGTCCGGATCAATTTCATGGCGATATTCATGGTATGACTATTCGTAGCGGGACTAAATCATCCGTCCATGTAACGAGCCCTTTTGGTATTGCGATAAGTAATGATGAGGGCGAAAGCTGGGATTACCACGAATTTCCAAAATTTCATGAAGGAGATTCTAGGTCATATTGTCGAGGGCATATCATGAAGGCTGATGATCCTGATACAATTTTTGTTGGTAACGGTGATTTCATACCTGGTGTTACAGGGGCAATAAGGCGGACTCGGGACGCAGGTAAGTCTTGGGATGTTGTGGATCTTCCTGTGGAACCAAACTCTGTAATATATTGGTTGGCTACGCATAATAAAAAACCAAATGTAATAGTCGCGGCCAGCTTGTATGGCTATCTGTACACTAGTGATGATGGCGGAGAATCTTGGTCTAAACTTAAGAAAGAGTTTGGCGAAATTAGGACTGTAGCGGTGAGCCCCAATTAAATTAGCCAAATAATTCCACTCAGATATATGAAAGGTCCCATCATTATGCTTACCGATTCGTTGATGGGACCTTTTTGATAGAAAGGAATTATTACTGAACTATATGATTTCTATTTCCGGTATATTTTCTGCTCCTATAAAGTCGTTTGCGCTTATACCACACGATGAAGTTTATGTCGGGTACAAAGGTATAACGTCTGATAGGAGATTTTATGTTGTTGACTCGGATGGCAAGTTACTCACACAGCGTCATTGTAGTCGGTTAGCTCTGATCAAATGTGGATTTTTAGAGTCTGAGAATGAATTATCTATTAGCTTTCCTGATGGAGCGCTTGTAAATGCGGAGCCTGTTTTAGGGCGTAAAGTCGGTACAAAGCTTTGGGGCCGGAGATTTAATGGACATATTGTTGATGGAGATTGGAATCATGCAATATCCGAGTTTTGTGGCTTTAACGTGAAACTTGTTAAGGCCGAATTTGAGGGAGATTGCTATGATGAATATCCCCTATCTATATTGGCTGAAGAATCTGTTCAATCAATAGAAACAATGGATCTCCAAAACATAGATATTAGAAGATTCCGGCCGTCTATTGTAATGAACGGCCTGGATCCATTTGAAGAGAATGATTGGATTGGGAGTTCGGTATGCATTGGTAATGATCTGGTAGTACAGATTGAAGGGAAAGATCCCAGGTGTTCAATAATCTCAAACAACCCGAATTCGGGTTCGCAAGATGTAGATATGATAAATCGTCTGAAAAGTGCAACTTCTGACATATATTTGGGAATTTACGGGTTAGTAGTAAAGCCCGGGCGTATCTCTCTAGGTGATCAAATAATGATAAATGTCTAGCTGATCGGTAATTAAATTGGGGTCTGACTTGATACTTTTTCGATATAAATGTTATTTTTATCTATCAGTTTAGGATACTTCTGGAGGGATAAGACTTATGAAGATAGCTTTTTTCAATGATTATAGGCTGGGAATAGTAGTAGGCAATAACATTGTTGATGTAACTGAGGTTGTTGGAGATATTCCGCATTTGTCTCCATCGGATCTATTAAATGGGTTAATCGAGCAATTCCCAGATTACAGAAATAAATTAGAAAAAGCGTCCCAAGGAACAGGTGTTCCATTGGCAGAAGTCTCTATTAGGCCTCCTCATCCAACGCCAAATAATATTGTGGCTATGGCAGTAAATTACATGGAAGATGGAACAAGAGAAGAGCCTGCCCCTATAAATGCTTTCCATAAGTCTTCGAACTCTGTGATAGGTGATAATGACACTATAATTATCCCAGACGTTCCCGCCAGCATATTTGAGCATGAAGCAGAATTAGGTCTAGTAATCAGCAAAAGAGCAACACAGGTAAAACAAGAGGATGCGTACGATTACATTTTTGGATATCTTAATTTTATAGATGTGTCTGCAAGAGGACTCTTGCCACCGGGTAACACGTTCTACCAGATGAAATCGCGTGATACTTTTGCTCCAATGGGACCCTGGATAGTTACTGCGGATGAAATTTCAGACCCGCAGTCTTTACCAATAAAATTGTGGGTTAATGGTGAACTAAAGCAAGATTTTAATTCTGATGATATGGCACATAAGATTCCGAGAATTATTGAATGGGTAACTTCAATCCATACTCTGGAAGCCGGTGATATCGTTGCGACGGGGACTAATCACCGTGGGTTGAGTGCGTTAATGGATGGTGACCGAGTGGAGATGGAAATAGACGGGCTAGGAATATTGCACTTAGGTGTAAAAGACGATCTCAAGCGCACTTGGTTAAGAGAAACCAGGCTTGATAGGGCGAATAATGGATTGGAGGGCACCACTCCTCAAATATCAGGGAAATATTCGTAGAAACTGTAGAAGTAGTTAATACTCAGTCGAGAGATTTATAATAAGCATCCGGTCCATTTGAGCAAGATCTTTTTCGACAGTTATATCCGATTCTGGAAAGAGTTGGCTGGCTAGCTGTTTAACTGGTTCAAATTGCTCAGGATCTATCTCGAGAATTATTACGCCGTGTGGTTTTAATTTCCCCTCTGCAGCCTGATTTAATAATTGATCAATTAGGTCCAGGCCATTGTTACCGCCGTCAAGAGCAGTTTGGGGCTCCCATTGTATTTCGGGCTGTAAGGTGGGTATTCGATCCGACGGTATGTACGGTAAATTAGCTACTATCACATCCACTGGCTCTGGCAGGGGTTCTAGTAAGTTACCTTTTAGGAGAGTGACTCTATCAGTTACGTTATGGGATCGTACGTTGTAGCTGGTTACATCAAGAACTGGGTCGAAGTTGTCTATTGCGTACACCCTAGCCGACGGTAGGTGAATTCCCAGGTTTATCGCTATTGCTCCTGTCCCTGTTCCAATATCTGCAATAACGAGGTCTGCAGATTCCATGCCCATTAAAGCCATAAAAAGCGTATGTTCAACAAGGAATTCAGTTTCTGGTCTTGGTATTAAAACGTTGGGATTGACCAATAAATTAATCCCATAAAACTCTTTGTAACCCAGAATGTATGCTAACGGCTCACGTTTTTGGCGGCGGGCTAATATTTCCTCCAATGCTTGCTCTTGCTGAGGCGTCACTTCTGATTCCTGTTGTGAGAATATATCTTGACGAGGAATTCTCAGTACGTTCATCAGGGCCACTTCGGCTTCCAGACGAGCATCGGGAATTTCATAGGATTCTAAGGTTCTATGGGTTTGTTGTAGAACTTGTCTTAAAGAGGCCATAAAAGGATTACGCTGTTACTTCTTCCAGAAGTTGGGCTTGTTCATACGAAGCGAGAGCATCGATTAAATCGTTAAGTTCTCCGTCCATTATTTTTTGGACGCCATGGAAGCTGCTAGATATCCGGTGGTCTGTGATCCTATCTTGAGGATAATTGTACGTACGGATTTTTTCCGAGCGTTCAGCAGTACCGACCTGAGATTTACGGTTTTCGCTGATTTCTGCGTCGTGCTTCTGCTGTTCGGATTCAAATAGCTTGGCTCGTAGCATGGACATTGCCCTTTGTTTATTCTTATGCTGGGAACGTTCGTCTTGACATACTACGACTAGGTTTGTCGGTTCATAGACTATACGGACAGCTGTCGCTACTTTGTTTACGTTTTGCCCACCGTGACCACCAGCATGGAATATGTCTATTCTTAAATCGTCAGGGTTAATCTTTATGTCTATTTCGTCTGCTTCTGGGAGCACTGCTACGGTCGCTGTCGACGTATGAATCCTACCTTGAGATTCAGTGTTCGGTACGCGTTGTACTCTGTGTACTCCACGTTCATATTTTAATCTGCTGAAGGCACCTTTTCCTTTTATCTCCAAAACAATTTTGTTAAATCCACCAAGATCAGAGGGGTTTGAGTCCATCACATCTACCTGCCAGTTATGTAGCTGAGCGTACCTGGTGTATAGCCTGTACAAATCAGCCGCAAACAAGCTAGCTTCCTGTCCCCCTGTTCCCGATCTTACCTCCACGATAACGTCCCTTTCGTCGTTGGGGTCTTTAGGGAGTAGGGCTATTTTCAATGTTTCTGCCAGTTCGTCTAAGCTGGAACTTATCCCGTCTAATTCTTCTCTCGCCATTTGAACAAGCTCTGCATCTGTGCCTTCGTCAGAAATGCTTTTCAGATCATCGTATTCCTGCTCAAGGCTATGGTGCTGGCGTGAGATTGCGACCAACTCTTCTAATGTTGCTCTTTCTTTGGCTAATACTTGTATCTGCTCAAAGTCCGCAGCGATAGCCGGTTGAGACATAGATTCTTCTATCTCGTTGTACCGGTTTACGATTGGCGTCAGTTTTTCGAATATAGAATCCATAGTGTATATACGCTTTATCTTGCTGGAATGTTAGAGAAAGTTTATCGCATTCAACTTTGCGCTACAAGTATTCGGATATATACCAGCTGGTGATTTACTCAATAACGAGTGGGCTCTTCACATTTTCGTCCCGTAATGAATGGCGACGGTTCCACATCCTACTTTTCGGTATCCCACGTCCTCCAATCCTGCGCTACGCATTACTTCGGCTAGACTATCTGAATCCAGGAAGTAATCAACTGATTGCGGTAGATAGGTGTAGGCAGATTTGTCTCTGGCGATTATGTATCCCACTAGGGGTACGATTCTGTGAAAATAGAAACGGAATATACTTGCCTGCAACCCATTATTCATTGGAGTTAATTCTAGTGTTGTTATCCTGCCTCCGGGTTTCACGACCCGTACCATTTCTTTTATAGCCGTATTAAGATCAGGCATGTTTCGGAGACTGAATCCTGCCGTTGCACAAGCGAACGTATTGTCCGGAAATGGTAAATTTACGGCGTCGCCAGTGATGAATGTTGTTTTCTCCGACAAGTTTATTTTGCTGGATTTTAATTTTGCTAGATTTATCATTTCTGGAATGAGGTCAATTCCAACGGAGTGTTCGATCCCCGACTGGTACGCTAACTGGACGGCGAGGTCCCCCGTTCCAGTGGCTATATCTAACGCAACTCCGCTCAAGTTAGTGCAGGTCAATTTAGCTGTCGATTTTTTCCAGCGATGATGCATTCCGAAGGTCATTAGAGTGTTCATTAGATCGTAATGCTTCGATATTCGCGAGAATAGTTCAGCTACATACTTTTGACGTTCTTGTCCTTTAAGGGTGGCCATTATAAAACCCGTGTGGTAGATAGAGGAATATTTGGTTTCTTGGAGTCAATTTCATTCAATTAGTCGGCTTTTTGTTGGTACTGAAGGTCGTGCTGGAGTTCGGGATCTATTTGGAGGGATACAAATATTCTGCTTACGACGAACCGGACAATATCGTCAATGCTAGAAGGCTTTAGATAAAAAGCTGGTTCCGGAGGCAAGATAGTGGCCCCAATTCTAGACAGGGTAAGCATGTTCTCGATGTGAATGCTGTGTAATGGAGTCTCTCTTGGGACTATTGTTAAATTGCGCTTCTCTTTTATACATACATCAGCGGCTCTAAGCAGCAAGTTATTCGAGATGCCGTGAGCCAGTGAGGCAAGACTGTTCATACTGCATGGCACTATAACCATACCTGCCGCAGGGAATGTGCCACTAGCGATCGGGGCTCTTAGATCGTTTATCGGATAATAGTTGAACATCGGATATTCTTGCCATTCGGATAAAGTCTGATTGAAAGAAACATCCAACTCATCCTGCCAGACTAGCTTACCTCCATTGGAACACACGGCTATCGTTGGAATTTCTCTATGGAGTAGTTCGTCAATGGTGGCTTTTGCGATAGTGGCTCCGCTGGCCCCTGATATACCGACGATTATTGGCTTTTCAGACATTAATTACGCTCGCAGGTTTATTTGATGGGTAATCCACTATCAAAATATTATAGAAAGGGTAGTGAATATTAATAATTGCATTGAAATGTAGCTATTAACCCGAAAAAATGCTATTCCAACTTTTGATAAGTCGTTAGAGCTAACTAATCTATTTTCGTATATTAACAACATAACTGCAATGAACCATCCGATGTAGAAAAAATACCCTAGTGATAAGGTAATTCCCAGTATCAGCATTAAAATAGCTGATAGAGAATGCATCACTCTGACAATTTTCAATGCCCCTGATATCCCAAATTTTTCCGGAACTGAATGAATACCGTTCTGTTTGTCAAAATCGTAATCAGTGCAAGCATAAATAATATCAAACCCACCAGCCCACATGGCTACGGCAGCAGATAACAGAACGGTCTGCCATTCGATCTGACCAGTCACGCCGATCCATGCTCCTGCTGGAGCAATCGACAGAGCAATGCCTAAGATAAAGTTACATGCCCAGGTATAGTATTTAGCGAATGAGTAAAGAGTTATATATACTGCGGTTATTGGGGCTAATGCCAAAGCCAATGAGTTTAGTTGCGACGCTGATATAAGAAAAATAGTTAAGCCAACTCCCATCATTGCCAAGACTTCTTTACTATTTAATAATCCTTGTGGCATGTGACGGTTCTGGGTGCGTGGATTAAGGGAGTCTTCTTTGGCATTGATCAGGCGATTCGCGGACATTGCTAAAGTCCGAGCTCCAAACATCGCCGCTGTGATCCAGATGAATATTCCGAATCCCGGCCAGGATTGGTCGGCTAGGAGCATCCCAATGTATGCGAATGGTAGAGCGAATAAAGATTCCCAAATTCTGATTGATGAGGAATAGACGCCTAGTCTTCTATACAACCGCTTTGACGTATAGAGAATATTATTGCTAATCGATGCCATACTCTGACCATTTTCTGTCGACTAGCTTTTTTATGTCAGAGGACATCTCAATATCGGGAGGCCATTCTCGCGTGTACCCTTCTTCGGGTAATTTCTGGGTTGCATCTATGCCTAGTTTACTTCCGAATTTAGCTGTGGGAGATCCTATATCAAGGTCGTCAATTGGTCCATCTACTACTATCAAATCTTTTCCAGGATTAATGTTAGCTGTCACTCGCCAGGCCACTTCTGATAGGTTCTGAACGTTTACAGTGTGGTCGACTATAACTATGGTTTTTGACAGGCTCATGAGTCCCATTCCCCACAGACCAAAAATTACCTTTCTGGCTTGACCTGGGTAGTCCTTTTTTATAGATACTATGACTAAATTGTGGAAAATGCCTTCTGCAGGCATGTTAATGTCTACTACCTCTGGTAGAATTAATTTGATCATGGGCATAAACATTCGTTCAGTAACCTTGCCCATCCAGTGGTCTTCAGTCGGAGGCCGGCCTACAAAAGTTGTCGGGTAAATTGGGTTCTTGCGATGAGTAATGGTGGTCACATGGAATACTGGATAATCATCTTCCATGGAGTAATAGCCGGTGTGATCTCCAAATGGTCCTTCGCTTCGGAGTTCTCCGATATTGACGTAGCCTTCTAATATGATCTCAGATTCAGCAGGTACCATGAGGTCTACTGTTTTGGCTTTTACAAGATCAACTCCCTCTTGCCTGATAAATCCAGCTACAGCCATCTCATCGATGTCTGGTGGCAACGGTGCTGAGCCAGACCAAATTGTAGCCGGATCTCCACCTAACGCTACAGCTACCTCGAAATGCGTGGATGAATTTTCGTTATTTAATCGATAATGATGTGCACCTACTTTATGAGTTTGCCAATGCATGCCGGTAGTTTTTGAGTCATAAACTTGCATCCGGTACATGCCGTAATTTTGTACTCCGGATGCAGGGTCTTTGGTTATAACCAGGGGCAGTGTGATATATCGGCCCGCATCGCCGGGCCAGCAACGTATTATGGGAAACTTAAATAGATCAACTTGATCTCCAGTAAGTGTGATTTCCTGGCATGGCGCCGTACTTACAGTCTTTGGTTGAAACGAACCTACCTTTATTATTTGTCCTAGGGCTTTGAGACGGTTTAATAGACCGTCTGGAGGTCCTTGCATCATCTGTATAAGGTTGTGAATGCGTTCCGCTAGGTCGTCTAAGCTGTCTACTCCTAGCGCCCATTTCATTCTCTGGTCGCTTGAGAACATGTTAATTAGAACTGGGGTATCATAGCCGATCACATCTTCAAACAGGAGTGCGGGTCCACCTGATTTAACCATTCTGTCTGAGATTTCTGTTATCTCTAAGTCCCAATCAACTTGGGTCTTTATCCTGCGCAGGTCGCCGCGGTCTTCTAGGTAAGCAATATAATCCCTTAAATTCTTAAATCTCATGTATAGTCAATCTATGTCCAATTAGGTTCAAATAATAGTTTGTTTAGACATATACACAGACGGGTATTAGTGCACGTATCTAGATATATGGTATGGCATTATTGGGTTATTGTGAAGAACTATAAAAGCCAGTCAT
>CAZVRK010000023.1:0-14340 GCA_964629875.1 uncultured Dehalococcoidia bacterium
GGTTTAATGTATTGAAAGATCAATTGGAAGTAGACCGTATAAAGGTCAGGTGCCCTCATTGTGGCGGAGTCACCGATATAGACGTTAAGTTCTATGAGGATGGGTTAGGGCTCAGAGATTCGTGGGTTTGTCAGGCAACTTACAGTATGGGACATCTTAGTTGTTTCAAGGCGTTTCGTGAAAAGGATTTAGGTCATGAGGAACAGATTAGAATTCTACGGATCGCTCAGCACAAAATAAAAAAATATTACCAAGAGATTATCCAGGGTTTATAAATATATTCATGTAGGAGTATTAGTTATGCAGGTTGTTAGAGTTTATTCAGGTACTGATGGTGAATCCCACTTTGAAGATCTAACCCCAGATCAATTAGCCGAAATAGTAAACAATGTTGGTCCCGGAGATATTATCTTGAATCAGCGCCAATATGCTGAGCAGGAACACACATATCACAATGCACCACGCCTTCAGTATGTATTACATCTGGCAGGAGTCTCCGAATATGAGGTTGCCGATGGAACTACTAGACGGTTGGTTGCAGGAGACGTGCTAGTAGCCGAAGATATGACTGGTCATGGGCACATTGCCAAGATTATTACAGAGGACTACCGGTGCACTCTCGGCATTCCCATGGAGTAGGGTTGGGAACTTATTTTGGACCATGACCTTAGGTAATAATTTATGAAAATTACTTCTGTAGAAACGGTTATTCTGGATGGCCAGTTTCCCTTTGTGTTTGTTAATACCGATGAAGGATTGGTAGGAATTGGAGAGTGCTTCAGGAGACAACCGTCTGTGACCAAGACTGTTGTTGATGAAATCTTAGCACCGTCTATTATTGGTAAAGATCCGGTAAACACGGACGCTCGGTTTAGGGATATGGCCAGAGCGGGGAATGCCCTCGAGATCGGTGGTGCAATTTGGATTGGTATAGCTGGATTAGATATTGCCCTGTGGGACCTAAAAGGGAAATCTATGGGGGTACCCATATACCAATTGCTCGGTGGTAAGGTTAGGGATAAGGTTCCGGTGTATGCGAGTTCTCTTAAACGCGATATGACTCCCTTGGAAGAGGCTAGAAGGGCAGAATACTATGTGGACCAGGGTTACCGGGCTTATAAACTTCATAGCGCTGTTCCAGGAAAAATGGATGATCCTTCCGACCAGACTATTGCCACCGTCACGGAAGTTCGAAAAGCGGTTGGTGACGATATCGATATCCTGGTAGATGTGAACGGGGCTTATTCAGTCCACCGTAGTATCGAAGTAGGCAAACAACTGGAACAATTGAAAGTGTTTCATTTTGAAGAGCCGCGCCCTCATTATGATCTAGAAGGTTTGGCTAGGGTGGCTGACTCCCTAGATATACCGATCGCCTCTGGTGAAATGATATACAGTCATTATGAGTATTATGAACTTATCACTCGGGGTAAGGTTGATATAATCCAGCCCGACATCGTTAAAACACCTGGTTTCACCACGTTTATTAAGATAGCTTCTATGGCTGATACCCTAGGTATACCGATAACGTGTCATAATACCCAGCCCACCATTAGTACCGTAGCGCATGCCCATTTTGCTGTTGCTACACCAGGTGTGCCCTATGAGCAGGAGTACAATATAGAACCTTGTTCCATAAGGGATGAATATCCCATATTATCTGAACCACTTAACATAACGAACGGTTTCTTGGAAGTCCCTGAGGGACCTGGGCTTGGTATTGAATTGGATATGGATATAGTAAAAAAATTATCTCAATAAAAGGGATGTAAATGATTGAACCTAGCAAAGTACGTATGTCTGAGGATGCGACGGGACAACGTACTACTTACGAAGAAATAGAAGTCGGGAAAGATCTGGGTAGTTTTGAATGGACAGTCACTCAGGATGACGTCGAACGAACGTGCGATCTGGATCAACACTGGCATGAATGGTTCGTTGGTGACTCCCCATGGGGTGGGCCGATAGCTCCACCTCAAATTCAGTCCAGGCCTCCGCGATGGCTTCTTGGTCGTACGTACAATGTTCGTGGTGTGAGTTACAAGTTAGATTTCGAATATTTGAAACCGATTATGAGCGGGGAAACTCTGGTTATCTCTGGTCATATATCCGAAAAATATGTAAAGCGTAACCGTGAATATGTTAGGTGGGATACCTTGGCCCATAATGCAGCTGGAGATTTGGTGTTTATAGCCTCTAGGGTTCAGTGTATGGATATTGTTGAACGCGATGCGCCCCGCGAGGGAACAGGGATAGATGGCGGACCCAAGCCAGAGAGGATCTGATAGACAAATGGCTATTATTACTAGTAATACCCCTATAGGATACGAACTCCCTCCAGTCTCGCAGAAATTAAGCGTTAACCTAAATCGTGTTTTGACGGATGCTGGAGAAGTCGACACTATTCATACGGATTCTACTGCGGCAGCACGTGAAGGATTAACAAGACCAATCGCTATTGGCTCGCGATTGTTCGGAGTAATTCCACGTATGATGATGCTTTGTTTTGAAGAAGGCTGGATAGTCGGCGGAAAAGGCTCTGTAGTGACAAGGAGATCAGCTGGAATAAACGATCTTATCACCGCTAAGGGCTATGTAACCGGTAAAAGCCCTGAAGGTGATACTAAGTTGAGAGTCGAATGCGAGGTATGGGTAGAAACGGACAAGGGTGAGAAGGTGATAGTGGGCCAGTGCAGTGGCCTTGTTGATAAAGACTGACGGAGTGAAGCATGAGAATAGGTTTATTTCCTGGTAGCGTACCAGGACAACTTTTAGATCTAGAATCCACAATCGCTCAGGGACTTTCGGCGGAAGCTGACGGATTTGATAGCTTTTGGGTCCCGCATCTATCAAACCGGGGATTTGACGGTTTGACTATGCTTGGTCTGGTTGGTTCTCAGACGCATAAAATCGAATTGGGAACAGCTGTAGTTCCTACCTATCCTAGACATCCTGCAGCCTTGGCTCAACAGGCAATGACGGTTCAGGTTGTCAGTGGTGGACGTTTATCGTTGGGAATAGGCCCTTCTCATCAGAGGAACGTCGAAGATGCTTGGGGATTGTCCTATTATAAACCCGCTCGTCATGTCAGGGATTATCTATCGGTCATAAAACCATTGGTGAATGATGGTAGCGTAGCGTTTTCTGGAGATAACTACCAAGTAAATACCCAGATAGAAATGCATGGGATCACCCCGTTTCCGATACTGATATCGGCCTTGGCACCAGCTATGTTAAATCTGGCTGGGGAAATGGCTGATGGCACGATCACTTGGATGGCAGGAGTTGCTGCGATAGAAAAGCATGTAGTACCGCGCATTAACAAATCTGCTGCAACCTCGGGACGTCCAATACCGCGTACCTGTGTCGGATTGCCTGTGTGTGTAACTGGTGACAAAGGCTCTGCATTTGAGAAAGCTGCAAGGTCCTTCGAGAGGTATGGGACTTTGACGAACTATCGAAGGATACTGGATATAGAAGGGGCAGATGGCCCGGCAGATGTTGCCATCATTGGGAATGAAATAGAAGTTGAGAATCAATTAAAATCTTTATCTGATTCAGGTGCTACAGATTTTCTGGCTGCGATCTTTACTCCGGATGAATCTACTGATTCTTACAATAGAACCAAGGATTTACTTGGGAGCCTAGTCGGAAAGATATAAATAGAGCTGTTTTTGTGATTTCGACGTTCACGTACCTCAGGTATTGTGTTATGCCTGATATTACCTGGGCTCCGGATTAACCCACACTTCATCGTCTATTCGGATTACGTCATAGGTGTCTATATCATCGGTAAAACCATCAGGGCAGGTACCGTCTGCCACGTCGAATCTTGCCTGGTGCCATGCGCAAGTCAGTAGACCATCTTTTATGGAACCTGTTTCCAATGCATATCCGGAATGAGGGCAGAGATTGGAAAACGCATAAAGCTGTCCATCGCTGTAAAACACGGCTATGGATTGGGAGCCGTCTGAAACAGACACGCACTTTTTTATCCGTAATCTTTTCATGTCTCCAACTTTGATGTAACCCTCAGGTGCTTCGGGCATGTTTGACCTCCGGAATTTGTTGCTGGTTTAAAGTCTATAACAAATCTGCGTCTACTTACTATAGGAATCCGTGTTCATACATAAAATAATATGACTATACTGACCAGTAGTAATAGATTATATTTATAAGGGCCTACGAAAACGATTAATTTGTAATATTAGGAAGGAGCGAACCTTACACATGACCAATAAAGATATCAAGGGAGTAGTAGTACCTATACTTACCCCTCTTAATTCTGATGAGACTGTGGATACGAAATCACTCAGAAAACTAACTAACTATCTTATAGATAATGGAGTTCACGGTATCTGGATATCGGGAACAACTGGAGAGTTTGCATCTCTATCCGACCATGAACGTTTAGTAAGTATCGATACCTTGGTTGATGAAGTGGCCGGAAGGGTTCCTGTTATAGGAAATATATCTGGCCCTAGCACTGAATTATCGCTCAAGATGGCTCGTGAAGTCTCTGAGATCAAACTTGATGGCATAGCTGTTACCCCACCATATTACTATCCTCATTCACAAGACGAATTACTCGATCACTACCGTTATATCAGCGATAAGTCGAGCATGCCTTTATGGATATACAACATCCCACAGACAGTCAAAACTTCCGTAGCTCCTCTAACAATGGCTACACTAGCTACGGAAGGTGCTGTCGTAGGCGTGAAAGATAGTTCCGGTACCGGTGAGCTGTTAGCCGAACTCAACGTTCTCTGTGAACAGGGTGATATATCGTTTCTACGGTTCCTTGGAACATTGTATAGGACTACTAATTCAGGAGGCGTGGGTACTCACGGAGTGATACCAGCCATTGCTAACTTGGTTCCAAAGGCGGCATCCGAAGGATGGGAAGCTGGCGAGATTGGCGATGCGGAAGCTTGTAAAAGAGCTAATGCCCAGTTGTTGAGCGCAGTTAAGATATCTAGATTAGCGAAATCTGGCGGTCCAAACGCTGCTAGCCTATCCGGGTTAAAGTCAGCCTTGAAGATCATGGGTGTGTTGGATAATGATACTGTAAGTAGACCTCTTAGACCTCTGACTAGTGAAGAACGACAAGGTATACCGGCAATACTTGAGGAATTGAATTTATCGGTAACAGTTTAGTTAGCACTGCAAATATTTTCGTGAACCTGATTATTATTTGAAATTGAAACGGAATGACTTTATACAGTTAATCCACAGGAGTTAGTGATGATGCAATCAAGATTGCCAGGCCCACCGGGGATCTTCCCTGACCTACCTGATGCAATGGTGGATCTGAATACTGTAGATGGGGTAGATTTACTTAAGGCGCAGTGGCGTTACCATGATGCTGAAATAGTAGATACAGATTTCCGAAGTGTCGGTGATGATCTTGAACCGTCCGGACCACCAAACCGTACCTATGATGTTTCTCCGCACGCAGAATCAATTGATTACGATGATTCACAATGGGAACTTGTAGATGCTACAGACCTAGCTGGTCGTAGAGGTAATGGGAAAGTCAGTTTCAATTGGTATCGTATTAACATAACTATTCCTGAAAAAATTGCTAGTTTCGATCCTACAGGTTCAACCGTAGTATTCGAAGTTGTAGTTGATGACTATGCAGAGCTATGGGTAGATGGGGAGATGCCTCGGGTTGTAGGACAAGCCGGTGGCACTGTTGTGGCAGGATTCAACTCCCCCAATAGGATAATCGTCGGACGGGACGTTAAACCTGGGCAAAAATTCCAACTTGCGGTTTTCGGTATAAATGCTCCTATATCTGTATCCCCTGAAAACTATATTTGGCTCCGTACGGCTAAGCTGGACTTTTATGGTACAGAGCGATCGACCCCGTCGGTACATGTACCAATGGAGTTGGCCCGAACTAAGCCAGGAATCGATGCCATATTTGATTCAGATGCAAAGCTAGAGCAAATTGCTGCTGGGTTTGTGTTTACGGAGGGGCCTGTCTGGGTTAACGCGGGCTATCTGCTATTTAGTTCACCTAATACCAATACCATATATCGCTGGTCAACAGATGGCTCCGTCAATGTTTTTAGATCTAATAGTGGATATAGCGGTTTCGATATTGGCGAGTATAGGCAACCTGGTTCAAATGGTCTGACCCTGGATTCTCATGGCAATCTAACTATATGCCAGCACGGCAATCGCAGGATAATAAAAGTTGAGCCTAAGAATGTGGTCTCAGTGGTAGCAGATCAATATGAGGGCAAGAGGTTTAATAGTCCCAATGACTTAGTTTACAAGTCGGATGGGTCACTGTATTTCACTGACCCACCCTTCGGGTTACCAAACAGATATGATGATCCCAGAAAAGAGTTGCCTTATAGTGGAGTTTTCCGTGTCAAAGATGGTGTGGTCACACTGCTGGTCGATGATATGTCAGGTCCTAATGGAATTGCATTTTCCCCTGACGAGAAATATCTCTATGTTGGCAACTGGGATATGGACAATAAAGTTCTAATGAGATACCCAGTTCGGGATGATGGCACTCTTGATCAGGGACATGTTCTATGTGATATGACAGAAGATACTAGTGAGAATGCCATTGATGGAATGAAGGTGGATCAAGAAGGTAATATATACGCTACTGGACCCGGTGGTTTATGGATTTTATCTCCAGAAGGCGAAGTGTATGGTGTTCTCAAAGGTCCAGAACTTCCCCACAACGTGGCATGGGGCGATGCAGACGGTCGCACACTGTACCTCACGGCGCGTACCGGTGTTTATAGGATAAGAACTAAGATACCTGGTATTCGTCCCTAGAGAATCTCCCACGCGGTTATAAATAAAGGCCAGATGATTAATTAATCATCTGGCCTTTATTTATGATCATCAGATTTCAGCTACTTAATTGCCGATCCACCCTGACTCTGACATATCTAGTACTACTCCGTTGGGTCCACTTATCTTCACTTCAGCATTACTTCGATCTGGGCGTGTTTTGACGGTGCTCTCGCTGCCGGACCCAGCCGCTGCGGCCACTTGCATTGGGGAGAGCATTTTTGCGCCTGCCTTTATGGCTTTTTCAGAGTAATTTTCTATATCGTCTACTGTGAATCCAATATGGTGTATACCTTCAAATCCTGCTCCACCTTCGCCTACATCGGGCGAACCAGCGGCTTTTACAGTGCGTATGGTAAGGTTCATTTCACCGTCGCTAAGGTATATGTGGCTGTCGCCACTGCGACCGACTTCCTTCATATCGAATAATTCCATGTAGAAATCGGCAACTTTCTGAGGGTCCTTTGCGGTCATTGCTATGTGTTTAATCTTTGGCATACTGCCTCCTCATATTAAGAAATGTTTTGGTTGACAGAACAGTTCTCCGTGGATTTCTGTTGGGCTAGATTCTAGTGACGATAGGCATACAGGTCAATGCCTTTACCTTAGCTATTCCCCTGATAATAATTTGCACTCAATCTTGCCTGCATATCACGCCGCCGCCTATACAGCGCCAAGCTCCCTCAATTCTTGTATGGCATTTTCATTGTAACCAAGGCTACCTAATATTTCGTCTGTGTGTTCACTTAATAAAGGTGCTATACCGGGCTGACTGGGCGTCTCTGAAAATTTCCAGGGAGTTCCATGAACTTTGATATTCTCGCCTAGTCTGGGATGGAATATCTCTGTGACATAATTATTTCCGACAATATTTGGGTCATCTGCAGCCTCTAGCATTGTATTGACTTGAGCAGCAACCATTCCTGCGCCTCTTAAGATACCCAACCAGTGTTCCCTAGTATTTGTGCCGAAAAGTTCGCTGAGCTTAGCTAGGATTAAATCTTTATTCTCATCTGATTCGAATGCTAGACCTAGATCATCTAATCCGCCGGCTTCCCTCATGGGTTCTGTGAAGCCAAGGAGATCAAGAGCATCTTTCAGTATTCTGGGATTGAATTGGATGGCCAGAGGACGACCATTACAGTCGTTAAAACATGCGGCTATGCCTGGTCTCTCCCTAGTACCATTTATTCGTACTCCTGTTATAGGAGGTTTGTTCCGCCACATCGCAGTAGTCATAGTCCAGCCCATGAGTCGAAACGCACTGCCAACGAGGGAAGTTTCAACTTTTTGACCTACACCTGTAGTTTTGGCATGAACTAGTGCTGCTAACACTCCGCCAAAAGTTAGGATTGCGCAGCTTTCGTCGGCTACTGATGCGACACCTGTCCGCATTTGCTGACCAGGAACGGAGAAAGCTTCTGTTACACCCGCTAGAGCCTGTCCCACAGCATCATTCCCCGATAGCTTGGAATCTGGGCCGTCTGGCCCATAAGCAGATACTGAGCCGTATACGATAGCTGGGTTTATTTCTTTCAATTCTTCGTATCCGAACCCGTATCTTTCCGCTGCTCCAGGGCGAAAATTCTGACCAAATATATCGGCAGTCTTTACCAGCTCATGCAATATCTTTTTGGCTTCGGGTAGTTTGAGGTTTAGGGTTAAACTCTTTACTCCCCTGTTGTTGGTTTCAAAAAAGGAACTCAATTCTCCTTTAAGTTCTCCGTTAGTCCTCGACTCGTCACCAACCCCGGGAACTTCTATTTTTATTACTTCTGCTCCTAGATCGGCCATGAGCATGTACGGGACGGTCCCGGCTTGTGCGGTTGAGCAGGTTACCACTCGAATTCCTGAAAGAGCTCCTTGAGAGTTACTCATATTTGATATTTCTCCTGTCGTACTAGTGTTCCTGATTTCGTGAGCACCCTCGTGAGACTAGGAATGCCACTTGCTGTAAGACCTATTGTATAGAAGTTACTTGGTGTCTCCAAACTCTTCTTATACTATGAATTAATTTATCTATACATGGTTGTAACTAAACATGCTTCTTCATCCCTTCATGAGAATCTGTAAACCCCAGACTATGGTAGAAATTCTTGGCTACCACACGTTTCTTATCAGTAGTTAGCTGTATTATGCTGGCCCCATTGGCTTTACCGTATGCAATAGCTTGGTTCAACATCCACTGGCCAATATTTTTGCCCCTGAATCGCTTGTTTATCCTAACTGCCTCTATATTGAGCCTAGTGGACCCGGTAAAAGTCAGAGAGGGCATTAATGTTAAGTGGCAAGTACCGATAATTTCAGTGTTTTCCTCAACCACCATGAGATATTGGTTTGAATCTTTATTTATGACATGAAACGCATCAATATATTTCTGTTCGTTGATATCGCTGGTAGTTTCCCTTGTTTGGCCTAGTTCGTCATCAGCCAGCAGATCTATTATTGCAACGAGATCAGCGAGTTCTGCTCTTCTATGTGATAAGTTAGTCGACATAAGGATTGAACGCTCTTCCCACAAGAGCGATTAGCCTGTTGGCATCCATTTGCCTGGTATTAATGGTACATTCATGGAAACTCTGGTCTCATCACCGATGCCTCGGGTTATATGGCCATGTCCGGTTGTATCTTGAGCTATAAGAATGTCACCTGGGTGGAGTAACTTAACAGTTCCGTCCGCGACTTCTATTTCGGATATACCGGATAAATGAACGACGTATTGTACTCTGGACGCATTGTGGTAGTCGTCGACCTTGGGAGAGGAGGTAGTATTTACCCTAGTAGGACCTTCACCGATGTGTTTTACTATCTCCGTAAACTGATCCACACTTACATCCATAAGATAAGATTCACCGTCATCCTTTGGGTATACCGTAACTATTTTTACCATGCATCCTCCAATGTAACTGATTATGATTTCGTTTATACGTTGGGTAGTTGAGCTGTGTCTCCTGTCCGGTGTTGCCACATCCGGATTCGTGCTGCCATATCCCTGATGCGGTCTTTATGTTCAGGTAGATCAAATAAATTGATTTCTTCGTATGGATCTGTATTTAAGTCAAACAATTCATTTTGATCGCCAGCACATAGATTTAATTTCCATCTATCACAGATAATTGATCGCCACATAGAGTGGTTAAGTCTATCTATCTCGGGCGTGGCCTGCCCACGGTCGAAGTGCCCTTCTCGTATACCATTCCATTCAACGACTACGTCATTATCTGAGAGGGTATTTTCTCCTTGCAATACTGCTAATTTGCTTTCGCCATGCAAATGTTTAGGAATTTGTTGTCCTAATAGATCTAGGATCGTTGGGACCAAGTCTATATGGCTAAAACTGCCTTCAATCTCGTTCTGGGCTGTTGAGAGCGAAGGAATTGCCATCAGAAGTGGAACCCTGGCAGATTCTTCATAAAATGATCTTTTTTCAAGCATTGCATGGTCACCCAGTAAATCACCATGATCGCTGGTAAATATGATAATAGTGTCGTCGGTTAATCTTGCGTTCTCTAGTGCAGTGGTGATTTTACCAACCATTTGGTCCACGAGTGATACAGTTCCAAAATAATGAGCTCTGAGGCTCCGCCATCCAGCTTCGGTAGTGACGTCCTCTCCTACAGCTGCCCAAGTGGACATGTACCTATCTTGGCTTGGGTCTCCGGACTCCATGTATTGCAAGTAGTACTCCGCTTTGCTCCTGTTAAGCAAGGAAACATTTTCCGGTTTTTTCAGAAAAGTTGGACCTACTGGCAGGTCGTCAGGGTTATAAGTATCCTGCATGGATCCGATGTAAGGGGAGTGCGGTTCAACGCAACTCACGTACATTACGAAGGGTTGATCTTTGTTTTCATCGATAAATTCAGCAGCTCGATCTCCTAAGTAAGGGGCCATCTGATATTCAGCGGCATAGGTAACAAGGTTATTATGGCTAAACGTATCAATCTCTCCGACCGTTCGGTCGGGAGTGAAGCCGTTGTCCACGAGATGTTGATGATAGTCACTTCTATTCGATAAGGGCCCTCCACGGATGAATTTTCCTTTGTATCCATCCTCGGTACTGACCCATTTTTTGAAACCATGTTGTGGGATATCGCCGTGCCCCAGGTGCCACTTGCCGAGGTACCCGCAGGTGTATTCAGAGGAGATCATTTCTGCGATCACCTGTATGTCCTCGGAGAGTTCTATTCCATTAAGTACTGGTCCAGCTTGGTGTGGGTAAAGGCCGGTCATTATAGAAGCACGCGATGGAGTGCAAACCGGCTGGGTAACATAGGCATTTCTGAATACGAAACTACGAAGTGAAAGGGCATTCAGATTTGGAGTATTAATCCAATCGTTGCCGTAACATGCCATAGTATCTTGACGCTGCTGGTCACTAAAAATGAAGACCAGATTTGGTTTTTTCGCCATTTATTTTTATCTCCCGTTTTACTGTAATAGTTCGATATTGGTATCAGTTGTCACAACATCTTGTACACATCGGAATCCCAGGTTTCCAGTGGAGCTGTCGGGTGTATTAGAACTCCTGGCAGCTACTCTGTAGCGGTTACAGTATGACTCATGACACAGATATGAGCCACCCTTCATACTCTTATGGGTACCGGTAGGAGATCCCTGAGGATCAGTTAATTTTTCATTAGCGTGATCTATAGTAAACCAGTCGAAACACCATTCCCAAACATTTCCAACCATGTTGTACAGTCCGAAATTATTGGGTTTGAAGGCTTTAACAGGTGCTGTTCCCAGATAGCCGTCAGTCTGAGTGTTGTGTTCTGGAAAAGTGCCTTGCCATATGTTACAAAGATGTTTGCCTCTGTCGGTAAGTTCATTTCCCCAAGGATATCTCATCTGTGGCAAGCCACCTCGAGCGGCAAATTCCCATTCCGCTTCAGTGGGTAATCTTTTACCGACCCAATTACAATATTGAACAGCGTCATTCCATGATATGTGAACGACGGGATGATTTTTTCGGTTCCTTATACTTGAGCCAGGTCCCTCGGGATTTTTCCAGTTTGCGGAGTTGACCACCCACCACCAGGGTGTTTCGATCGGATGATTTTGGACTGTCCGAGCAATGTTAGGTGACACTAAGCCTTTGAATACAAATGACCATCCGTAATGTTCTGCTTCTGTAATATAACCAGTATTTTGTACAAACTTTCTGAACTGGGAATTTGTAACACTGCAGGTATCGATGTAATAAGGTTTTAAATATACATCTCGTATAGGACCTTCGCCGTCTGAAGGGTATCCTAGCGTATCATCGGTACCCATTTCGAAGGTGCCCCCGTCAATATAAGACATTCCTACAGGAGTGCCTGAATTCACAAGAGCATGTTGTGTAGGATTTATGACACTGGGTTCTATACCAGCGCCTGCATTTCTACTTGCTGAACAACACGGAGATTTGTATGTATCCTGCATTATCGTGCTTTCCTAAACATAACTGCCATATGATATCACCTAACATATGACTAGTTTATGTAGGGTACCTGTTAAACTGTACAAAATACCTAGAAGCCGTAATTTTCGGGAGTTTGGATGACTCAAGATATATCACCGGAGGACAAATATCCCAGATCTCGCGTTTCTGTTTTGGATATTCACATGTCGCATATCGATGCGGGAGTCGGGGCCCCGATAGTCTTCCTGCATGGTAATCCCACATCTTCGTATCTGTGGCGTAATATTATTCCACATTTGGAAGGATCTGGGAGGTGTTTGGCTCCTGATTTGTTAGGTATGGGAGACACGGATAAATCTCCCGAGGGCTCATATAGGTTTATTGATCACCGCAGATATCTTGATGCCTGGTTCGATGCAATGAACTTGGGAAACAATGTAACTTTAGTGCTCCACGATTGGGGGTCGGCACTTGGATTTGATTGGGCAAATAGAAATCAAGATCGTATTAAGGGAATTGTCTATATGGAAGCGATTGTCCAGCCATTAACGTGGGACATGTGGCCGGAACCTTCCAGAAACATCTTCCAAGGTATGAGAGGGGCTACTGGAGAAGAGATGATATTGGAAAGGAATCTGTTCGTTGAGCGGATTTTGCCCGGGAGCATAATGAGGTCTTTGAGCGACGATGAGATGAGTGTATATCGGAAGCCTTACCTTAATTCCGGAGAAGCCCGCTTGCCTACTCTAACGTGGCCAAGAGAAATACCTATAGATGGAGTGCCAGAAGATGTTCATAAAATAGTAGATGATTATGCTAGTTGGCTGCAGTCTAGTCCCATTAGAAAATTATTCATCAACGCGGACCCGGGGGCAATACTGATCGGGCCCCAGCGTGAATTCTGCCGCACATGGAGCAACCAGGCTGAGATAACTGTGCCTGGTATTCATTTCTTGCAAGAAGATTGTCCAGAAGATATTGGTCAAGCCATAGCGGATTGGTACGCTGCAATCTAGGCTTTGCCTTGGCTAGTTTGTCAGGAATGCTGGCGTGAGATTACCTTAGAAAAAAATGATAGATAAGAATGCCTAGGATTAAACCTTTCGTGAATGCTAGCCAGGCTAGCCAATAGGTAGACAGGCCCAGTTTCCGTTGGATTAAATAGACGGCGCTCTTATGCCAAGTAATAATAAACATGCAGCCTATTATAATAGCCGTGTCCCCGTGGGTCGAACCTGTAGTTGTATATATAGAATTTTGGGCAGATGAAGGTTCGATTTGACAGGTGTCCTGGATGTATTGCTAGTTACCCTTAAGCCAGTCAGTTAGATTATTTTGAAACTCTTGGTATCCGATCCCAATTAGCGCGCGCATCGAGAAATCAACTGACCCACTTCTAGTGCTATCGGTTATCAACTCTAGTAGCTTCGGGCCGCCAAATTCCTCTATGAAGTACGTTACGGCCATTTGTGCTTGCGAATATTGAAGGTTAACATCTTCTCCACTACGCCGATTCCAATCTTGCACTCTTTCTAGTGATGATAACGGAAATAAATTGTCATCTTCAGCTGCTAGTCTAGCCCAATATCCTCCATCGTGTGGGACGACTTTATTTTCGATCCATTGGGCTAACCCTTCATTTAACCATATAGCTAATATTTCCCATCGTTCATTAAGCGTCTTGTTTATGTATGAATGAGTGTATTCGTGGGAGACCATTCGCAATTGCCATGAATAATCTCCTGTAGAGAGATCAGCGTAGATCCCTCCGTAACATCGGTCTACTGCAATTGGATTAGGATTGCACGCGGCTATGAAGAATCCTGCAGGTTGGAAACCTCCGCTATCTATATTTAGAAACTTTCTGACCTTATCGAAACTCTCAGTGTCCTCAATAAGATAGAGGTCCGGGTAGTGGTCGAGACTGTCCTTTAGCTCACTGTTTAATATAGCAGCGGTTTCTGATACGTGATTATGAAGGTCTATGACTAGTTTGTGAGATAGGGCTTCTGAAAAATATGTGCTCCTTTCATCGGATTGATATTCCTTAAGGTATAACCCTCGGTACACGGATTCGAGTGGGCCAAATGTGAAAGTAGGAGTAGGGA
>CAZVRK010000023.1:14440-28541 GCA_964629875.1 uncultured Dehalococcoidia bacterium
GGGGTCCATAGAGATAGCGCCCGTGTTATTTCCAGCGGGTGTGCAATTGATCAATATCAATATTGGCAACAATATTACGAAGTACTTAAAAAATATCATTTAATAAAATTCTTCAGTTTAGACCCTAAAATCATAACACTGGGATGACTTGGGGTTAGGATTGAAAACAGTAATATGATTTCTAGGATGTCTTTAATAGATCATTGTATCTCGCTATTAAGTCTATTATATACGACGAATGAGTCGTAATCCGATATTTAATGGTCTTATAACGTAACATAAATGGTTTAAGCTTCGAGTTCATGATACAGTTAAATTTAGTCTTATTCCGGAAGTGTTTTATATGCAGGAGCCTATGTCGAGATTAGACAATCTCTCAGAATTTCCTATTGTTTCCCAAACACCACTTGATGTTCTGGGAGAAGATGAACTTGGGACGCAAGATTTCTTCGTGCGTAACCATTTTGAAATACCCAAAATTGACATTGCAATCTGGCGACTGACGGTTGGTTCGACTGAAGACGACTTCAATTTATATTCTTACGATGACCTGCTTAAGTTTCCCGCTCAGTCAGTTGATGTGGCCATGGAATGTGCTGGAAATAGTAGGTCGTCGGTATTTCCTCCTTGTGAAGGAATGTTATGGGGGCATGGTGGAGTAGGTTGTGTGACCTGGACTGGGATTCCTGTGAAAGACATTCTTCGGAACATCAAAACAATCCCCGAAGGGAGTGAAGTTTTGTTTCTGGGAGAAGATGAAGGGAGACCTCATGGGACTGGTTCAGTAGAGCGATATGGGATGAGTATACCAATGGACAAAGCTTTAGATGGTGAGACTATTCTAGCCTACAAGATGAATGGGAATACATTACCCAACGAGCATGGGTATCCGGTTAGATTAATAGTGCCCGGTTGGTATGGAATGACATCAATAAAATGGGTGTCGGAAATCAGAATAGTACCGAGCCCGCACCTAGGGTTCTATCAGGATAAGTATTATGTGTTTGTAAAAGACGGTCCTGAAACGCAGGAACCGAATGCTCGGGTTGATCTTATAAAAGTTAAATCTCTAATAACGTCTCTGAAACGTGGGCAACAGATACAGTCAGGAAAGCATATTATCAAGGGCAAGGCCTGGTCAGGATACGGGAAGATTACTCAGGTAGAATTTAGCTTCGACAATGGAAAAACTTGGTTTAACGGAGAAGTAGACGATTCGGATTCTAACTATGGTTGGCAAGTATGGCGATATACTTGGAATGCCGACGTGAAAGGTCGATACCTGGTCGCGGTCAAGGCTACTGATATTACCGGTGTATCTCAGCCCGAACAATTCGATTGGAATTTTCGTGGGTTCGCAAATAACTCTATCCATACATTGCCGGTAGAAGTAGTGTGAACAGGCTTATTACCTAGCAATAATAAGAATACTTTTGAGGGTCTTTGTTAGGGGTATGCACTGGCGGTATAATTCTCAAAAATTGGGGGAGAATTATGGCGGAATTAGACATCAGAGTAGGGCTTATTGGTGCTGGTGGTAACGTAAGAAACCGACATATTCCGGGGTTTCAAAAAGTGGATGGTTTAGACATAGTTGCGGTAGCCAATCGAAGCATCGAATCAGGTAGGGCGGTCGCAGATCAATTTGATATTCCAAGAGTTTACGGTAGTTGGATGGAACTACTTGAGGACGATGATATCAATGCAGTGTGTATAGGGACGTGGCCTTACATGCATAAAACCATGGCCATAGCAGCACTAGAAAGTGGCAAACACGTCTTAACAGAAGCTAGAATGGCTAACACAGCACAGGAAGCTCGAGATATGTTAGACGCTTCAAGAAGATACCCCGACTTGGTGTGCCAGCTCACGCCAACTTCTACAACTTATAAGATAGACAGAATAATGCAGAAACTAGTTAGTGACGGATTCCTAGGGGAATTGTTATCGGTAGAAGTTCAAGCTTTGCAAAATCGATTCGCGGATTTTGGTGGCGATCTACATTGGAGACATGATAGAGAACTGAGTGGATATAACATATTGAATATCGGAGCCGCTTATGAGTCGATGATGAGGTGGTTTGGTAGGGGAAACAATGTGATCGCAATGGGTAAAATCCATGTTCCCTATAGAAAGAATGCTCAGGGTAACCTGGTTTCAGTTAGTATCCCTGACCATGTTGATATACTCTATGAATTGGCTAACAATGCCCAGGTCCATATGAGAATGAGTGCTACAACAGGGCATTCAAATGGTAACCAGATGTGGTTTTATGGTACTGAAGGAACCGTCTATATAGATCAACAGCAGAATGTGTTTGGTGGAAGGCATGATGAGGATGGATTAACAGCAATTGATAATCCCGCAGAATCACAGGCTTATTATAGGGTTGAAGAAGAGTTCTCCAATGCCATCAGAGGCACCGAAGAGATAACCATGGTTCCATTTGAAAGTGGGGTGCATTATATTGAATGGACCGAAGCGGTGGCTAGGAGTGTACAGTCGGGCAAAAGGATCAACCTACCACTATGACATCGGTATTATGACTAAGATACTTCTTTGTACAATCGCATCTTAGAGAGGGTAGATTATGGACAGTAGGAAGGTGGTCATAATTGGCGGCGGTATCATTGGTAGTTCCATAGGCTATAGGTTGTCTGAACTTGGCCATAAAGTCGTTGTAGCTGATAGAGGTCCATTTCAGAAGTCGTGCTCTTCGCATTCTTTCGCATGGATAAACGCTTCATCTAAAGGTCCTCCACTGGATTATCATAACCTGAATAGGACCTCTGTAGAGATGTGGCCCAGATTTGCTGCTGGTCTAAATGCAGATGTTGGACTTAATCTTAACGGAGTGATCCACTGGGAAAATACAGAAGAAGGTGCCATGTCAGCGCGTGCACGTGTCGAATTGCTACAATCTTGGGGATATCCTATGCAGGTTGTAGGCGCTGATTTCATAAAAGAAAAAGAACCGACAGTGGTACATGGCGCTGTGACCTTCGGACAATACGCTCCTATTGAGGGTCATGTAGAGCCTAAACGGGTGATAAACGCCTGCCAAGCAAAGATAATTAGTAGTGGCGGTGAGATTCTGAACGAATGTGAGGTCATCGGATTCGTAAAAGACTCGGCGAGCTCTCGAGTTACTTCGGTTCAGACGTGCACAGAATATATAGAGTGTGATGTAGTGGTTCTTGCCGCTGGGACCGATACTGAGAGATTGGCTGATCTTCTCGGAGTTCATATACCTCTACAAGAAAGTCCAGGTGTTGTGGCTTGGACTGATCCTCAGCCGCACAGTGTAAATGGGATAGTTATGGCTCCATCAGTGCATGATCCCAATGGTGAGGTTCATATACGACAGCTTAGAGATGGAACGTTTCAAATTGTTAATGAAGTTCGGCAGCATGCGAATGTTCAGGAAGACGACTCTAGGGAAGCGGCGAATAGTGTTCTGCGGCAGCTAACAGAGTATTTTCCTCAGTTGAAGGATGCGAACGTGATCCCTGAGCCTACCGGCTATAGGCCAATGCCACAGGATCGGCATCCTATAATTGGGTTCGATTCCACGTGGACAAATCTGTATACAACCGTTACTCACAGTGGAGTGACACTTGCGCCTTTAGTTAGCGAGTTAGTGTCACTGGAGATAAACAGTGGTGTTCGTGCTGTACAGTTAGATAATTATCGTCCTGAGCGCTTTCAAAATTAGAGAGCTAATTAGATGGCGCCCATTTGTATATTTTCTGAAGCGAGCCACCCATCAGTGTAGATCGCTCCGATTCCGATAACTGGTCGTTAAGTCTGAAAGCATCCACTCCTTGGCGGTAGTTCAATAACAATACAGCCCTAGTCCAGTCTGTGCCCCACAAACACCGGTCAAGTCCATAAGCATCAAATATTTTTTGTAAAGGCTCCCATATGTCTTCATAAGGGAATGGCCTATGTGACAACGTCCCTGCTCCCGAAATCTTGATCGCCACGTTATCAAGTTTGGAAAGTTCGATTACCTGATCCAAATTAGCGAAAGGCTCCGTTGATGGTGGAGGTTCAAATGGTTGTACTATGCCTAAGTGATCTATAACTAATTGGGTTTCTGGATGTTGCATAGCCAGACTCTGGAATAGCGATAAGTTGGAAGAGCACATTATATTTACTGGTAACCCTGATTGACGGCTGCTAGAGAGGATCTCGTTCAATCCCGGATGGTCAGGTTGCCATGAGGGATCCCTGAGCATTATACGAGCGCCTACAACACCAGGAGTATTAGCCCACTCTGATATTTCTTCGGAAATGGATTCAGATTCTGGGTCGAAGGGTCGGATTAGACCGAATTTACCGGGATGTTTGTCATATACTCTCAGGATATATGATGGATCATAGCCGTAGATATTGTAAGGAGATACAAGTAAGGCTCCATCCACTGCAACTTCATTCATGGCTTTAACCATGTCATCACCACTGACTTCTTCAGGGCCTTGAAGAAAACCTATCCAAGGGTTGTCTGGTGTATTTTTACCATAACAATGCACTTGCGAATCAATAGTTTGTGTTGTCGCCGCCATATCAAGTTCTCCTTGTAATAAGTTAACGATCTTCAGATAACAACCCAAGTTTCATGACGTCTTATTTATACGGCAATGTTTTTAGAGACTTGGCTAAATCCTTCATCCATAGCTGAAATGATGTCATCTATTTCACCAGAGGTAACACATAACGGTGGCATAACATTCATACAATCACCGCCGCGTAATAATATGCCTTGAGCAGAGAACGCTTGTGTAAGCTGAGCGCCTATATCAGCATCTGGAGTAAAGTGCTCTTTCGTATCTCGATTTTTTACTATCTCTAAACCGCAGAATAGCCCCAGTCCTCTTACGTCCCCTATTATCTCGTGCTTTTGCTTCAATTCTTTTAACCCGTCTAATAGGTATTCTCCCATCCTAGCTGAATTATCCGCTAGATTTTCTCTTTCCATAATCTCGATATTCTTTAACGATGCAGCAGCTGCTACAGGATGGCCTCCAAATGTAATGACGTGCCGAAAAGCAGACTTGGGACTACCCACAAAAGCGTCGGCTATGGGCTTTCTTAGAATGGTTCCACCCATAGGGATATAACCACTTGTAATACCTTTGGCAACTGTCATCATGTCTGGAGTGATTCCCCAGTGTTCACAAGCAAACATTTTCCCAGTGCGGCCAAATCCAGTAATTACCTCATCTGCTATGAGCAAACACCCGTATTTGTCGCAGATTTCCCGTAGACGAGGCCAGTAATTAGGAGCAGGGACGATTGCACCGAGAGGGCTTGATACAGGTTCAGCAATGACGGATGCAACTGTCTCCGGTCCTTGGAACAGTATCATTTCTTCTACTGCGTTTGCGCATTTTTCAGCACATTCCTCAGGGGATTGTCCTCCGAGTTCGCATCTGTATGGATTTGGTTGCGGTACATGGAAAGACCCTGCTAAGAGAGGTTCATAGTCTACTTTCGGGAAGTTAGCCGTACTACCAAGTGATAAAGCACCGAATGTGGCTCCATGGTATGAGCCTTTTCGGCTGATAAATTTAGTCCTAGAAGGTTCACCTATTCGTTTGAAGTAGGCTCTAGATAACTTCATGGCTGTTTCTACTGATTCTGATCCGCCGCTGGTAAAAAAGCATCGGGATAAATCTCCTGGGGTTATTGATGCGATTTTCTGTGATAACTTTACTGCAGGCTCATTAGTACTACCCAGAGGCATGTAAGTTAGCTTCAACATTTGTTCATAAGCTGCGTCGGCGATTTCTGTACGGCCATACCCAACATTTTTAAGCCACAAACCAGACATAGCATCTAGGTAACTGTTTCCAAGAGCATCAGTTACCTTGCAGCCTTTTCCCTCTACAAATATCTGAGGCTCACCCTTTTCAGCCATGTCACTAGGCTCACGGAGATATACCCATAGGTGTTCTAGTGCGGAGTCTTGTAAATCTTTGAGTTCGGATTCAGAAGAAATGCTCATGATCATCTCCAGATTTTAATTACATCAGGTGACTACGTAATTAAGCAATGACGTATATTACCATCATATTAGACCTGTAAATACTATTTAATGCTTAATGTGTCTTGCAGAGACCGGATAACTCGCTCGTGATTTTAGTGTATATTGTTCTGCACATAAACAATGAAGACGGAGGCCTAATATAGTGCCTAAAAATTTACCTTTTGCTGATATAGTCATTGTTGGATCGGGAGCTTCAGGGGGCGCGTGCGCGTGGAGATTGTGTGAAAATGGCGCGTCTGTTGTAATGTTGGAGCAGGGAGATTGGTTCGATCATGATGATTATCCTGGAGACTCCCTCAATTGGGAGATAGAGTTAAAGAATTCGTTCGACTTTAATCCGAATGTAAGGAAATTAGAGTCTGATTATCAGATTTTGGACGATGAGTCGGATATTCAACCTTTATTATTCAACGCTGTTGGTGGTACGACACAGCATTGGACTGCTCATACACCCAGATTCCACCCATCTGACTTTAGAGTGAAAACTCTGGATGGTGTGGCAGATGATTGGCCTATCTCTTATTGGGATTTAGAAACGTATTATGATTTAAACGACGTTATGATGGGGTGTTCTGGGATTAGTGGTGATCCCGCTAATCCCCCAAGGTCTCCTAGACCAATGCCTCCTAACTCGTTGGGTCAAGATGGAGAGAGGATAGCAAAGGCAGCTGACCGCTTGGGTTGGCATTGGTGGCCTTCAGATTCGTACGAAGCTTCTGAAGACTATAACGGCCGAGATGGTTGGAATAATTACGGGACTTTCGCTTCAAAGCGAAAGTGGCGGTCTATTGCTTCTACAGACGTAATGTATATAGAACCGGCTATTAATAACGGATTGGAAGTTAGGACCAAGTGTGCCGTTCAGACGATAGCCGTTGATAACGATGGCAAACTGGAAGGCGTTGTATATATTGATGGCCAAGGAGAGCAATGTTTTCAGCCATCTGGAAAAGTTATATTAGCATGCAATGGGATTGGAACCCCTAGGCTTCTTCTCAATAGCAAGTCTGATAGGTTCCCCAATGGTTTAGCCAATTCCTCAGGTCTAGTGGGGAAGAATCTAATGTTTCATCCGTATGCTTCTGTGACAGGATTTTTTGAAGGTGATGATCTGGATTACACCGTTGGTTCACTCGCAAATATAATCATAGTACAGGAATTTTATGAGACTGACGTTAGTCGTGATTTTGTACGTGGATATACGTTTCAGATGAATAGGTCCCATGGGCCTGCTCACACTGCATTAGGATCTGCTAGAGGCCGAGTTCCGTGGGGAGAGAATCATCATATCGAGTTCAATAAGCGATTCCGGAAATACATCGGAATGGCCATAATAAGCGAGGATTTGCCTGAATTACATAATAGAGTCGAAATAGATGAACTCTTAACCGATAAGCATGGCATTCCATTGCCACGTATATTTTACAAAATATCTGATAATACTCGTCGGTTGCTAGATCATGGAATGAATTCGGCTGAAACATTATTAAGGGAAGCAGGATGCCATGAAATATCTAGCGCGCCTCTGCTAAAAGCCGCTGGATGGCACTTAATGGGCACTGCTAAAATGGGCAATGATCCAGCTAATTCGGTAGTTAATGGGTTTTGTGAGACACACGACGTTGAGAATCTGTACATTGTAGATGGGTCTGTGTTTACGACATCAGCTGCTGTAAATCCAACTCCAACCATACAAGCTATTGCTCTCAGAACAGCAGACAGAATTTCAAAGGGATAGCGAATGTATATTAAGAACCTAGAGGTTTTATTTCGTTTTTTCAGTGTCTTGATTCCGTCTGATGGAATCATGCCTGATGGCTCATCAGTTATCAGAAGATCTGATTTAGGAGATCTCTTAGAGATTACCCATAAATATACTCGATCCTTAGAGGCGGTATGCGAATTTATAAACAAAGAGTCCATATCTTTATCCAACGAGGGATCAGTAGATTTGAATGATGCTCACAGAATAGATATTTTGCGTTCTATGGAATCTGCGATTCCCGAGGATTTTGATATGCTCATAGAAGTAACTTATCTTTTATATTACTCTAAGCCAGAGGTCCACCAACTGATCAAGTGGGATACCAATGAATTAGCTGAAAAGAACCAATTAAAACCCTTTGATAAATCCATGCTCAACGTTATCGAGACTAGGAAACCATTTTGGAGACAGTGTTAGAAAGATTAGGGGAATCCTAGCTGCAGTGCGAATGAAAAAGGCCGCTATCATGCGGCCTTTTAATTTATTTGAAAATGGCTAGGCATTAATGTCTATGTTGAAATAAGTCTCATAAGTTAGATATATTGTGTGTTAATTATTTGTACGTCGTAGGAATCAGTGGCCAATCTCATATAGTTGCGCTATCACGGAGGAGATGAATAATGCATTGTGGAGTAATGGTAACTGGATATAATCAGAGTGATTGGGGTAGGCTAATGGCGGGTGATTATGATAGCCCTCCCTTAGTGTCCGATGCGGAAAATATGGATAATACCCTGTATATGGGTGATCTGGTCGAACCTCTCGGATTTGATTCCATTTGGGCGACAGAACACTATGGGTCAGCTTATTCTATGCAACCAAATCCCTTACAGTATTTATCTTACTGGGCTGGCCGAACTAATAGAGTTGATATGGGTACAGCCGTAATAGTTGCACCATGGTGGAATCCTGTTAGATTAGCGCACGAGATCGCCATGCTTGATATTCTACTTAAAGGTCGACGGTTGCATCTAGGTATAGGTAGAGGAATTGCTCCTCATGAGTACGCTTCTTTAGGATACCCAATAGAAGAGTCACACAAATATTTTTATGACGTGATCAATACCATTAAAGCTGCTGATAGGTCGGAACGGTTTGAGTTTAAAGGTGAAGTATATGATATACCACCCACTAGTATCCGGCCGCAACCACGTCACAAAGGAGATCTAACACAAAACATCAAAGTAGCCTTTACTACGGAAGCTTCTGGTCGATTGGCTGCTGAAAATGGATTAGGTCAATTATTTGTGGCGGGAGACAACTTGGATGATATGACTAGCCAGGTACAAAGATTTAATAAAATCCGTCATGAACTAGGTCTAGCACCAGACCAACCGACGACTTTATTGTGGATGTATTGTGCAGAGACTGATGCTGAAGCAGAGGAAGGATGGGAATATTTTTATAACCAACTTACCGCTGCTCAGAACCATTATTTTGAGTGGAACAACCCGGGTTTTGATGGTATCAAAGGCTACGAAGAATATCTGAAACGACAAACCGCGGACGTAGGTGTCGCAGATGCAGGTTTTGCTGCAAGGCGCGATACTCAACCCATTGGAACCCCCGATCAAATCATTGAAAAAATTAGGGCTATCCAGGAGTCTATGAGCGTAGAGACTGTAGTCGTACATGTGTTTTATGGCGGTATGCCAAGGGACAAAGCTGAAAAGAGCATCAAGCTATTTTCAGAAAAAGTTCTTCCAGCAGTGCAGGCAATGCCTACACCAATCAACCCTAAATCTCTGGGTGAGTACGCTGTATAGACTCGACTAATTTACCGATGTTGACCGTCATTAACTGGAAGTGTGCGGAATAAGTTTTAATTTGAATGGAGATATATATGGTGTCACTTAGCCGTCAAATAGCAAAATGGGTTGCTGATCTTAGTTATGATGACTTGCCGACTGAGGTCGTAGACCGTGCCAAGGGGGTCACACTTCATAACATTTCTTCAGTTCTTCTAGGTTCCCAGACGCCAAGTGGCCGTCAAGCACTGGAATTGATTAGTTCAGAAGAGGCAGGTGTGAATACCGGTGCTTCGCTAATGGTAGACGGAACCACTGTAACAAAAGGTGGAGCAGCATTTGCCAATTCTGAACTGGTAATGGCAGGTGGCAAAGTCGACACTTTCCGAATGCTTACTCACCCTGGTACCAGCATATTGCCAGGGGCCTTTGTGGCGTCTGAGTCAGTGGGTGCTTCTGGTAAACAGTTCATTACTGGTGTTTCAGCTGGATATGAAGTTATGGAACGATTAGCCTCTGACTATATCCCCACAGTGATGTCCCGTGGATTTCACGCCAGTCCTGTTTTTGGAATATTTGGCGCGGCTATAGCTGCCGCCAAAATATTGAATCTTAGTGAAGAGCAAATCAATAACGTGATTGGTATGTGTGTTCATCTTTCCGCAGGAAATCTGGAGGGTCCACGCAGTGGAGGCAAAGCATTGCGGGAAGGAGCTGCTGCCAGGAATGCTTTGGTGGCGATTTCTCTAGCAGTGATGGGCCAAGTCGGGGGTGAGACTACTCTTGAAGGCGAAGCAGGTTTCTATCACGCGTATACCGGCAATAACCAGGGACGGTTAACTTATAGCTTTGTTGGTGATACCCGAAGCAATCTGGATAACATAACTCGTGGCTTAGGTCAGGATTGGACCTTTCTGGAGACTCTCTACAGAACGTACTCAACAGCAGGATACAACCTGGCTCATGTAGATGTTACAGCGCAACTTTGTGAGGAACATGATATTAAATATGAAGATGTAGATCGTGTTGAAGCTGTTGTCAATTGGCTTGAGACCCAATATCCCAGTCCGGCTTTTCCCAGTCGTAGAGAAGATGGAGAAGCTAGCAAAGGTGGTACTAAATATTATTCTGCATATGGAGTGGTAAACAGAGGATTCCCGATGTTACGTAGTCAACAGATGGGAGTGGCTGACGGAGATGGTGATCCACCTGAAGTTTTGAACTTAATGCATCGGGTGACCCTTATCCCCTCTCACGAAATGACTCTCTTTGGCCCAAGAATCACTATATTCACAAAAGATGGCAAGAGCTATACGAAACAATCTACTGGTCGTGAGTTTATATGGGATTTTGAAGAAGAGTCACGACGAATCCGTGAGATTATTCCGGGTCTTCCGATACCAGAATCTCAATTTGAAGAATTGATAGATACATGCCGAAATCTTGATCAGGAAGAACTGGCTGAAAAGATTGTCAGGCTCACTGTTATCAAATAGATATAGGCTTTTCTAGTAGCGCTTGTCGGTTTGCCTGTCTTTGCGCACTTAAAAAGTATGGCTTAATCATCGGCTGCAGCGGGGCTTGGATTAGGAGTTCGTGCTTCCGGAGGCAACGACTGTTCCCAGTTAGGGATTAATAATTTGCTAGTCGATTCCATGGATACTAGAACTAAAGCTCCACCTACGCTGGCCAATACAGAAAGTATTATGGCAGGGTCGTAGGATCCGAATACCGCGTACAATGCTCCCCCGATCCAGCCTCCCGTTGCCATACCTGATCCTGCTCCAAACTGCTGCCATCCAAAAGACCGCCCCATGGGTCCTCTGCCAAAATATTGCCGGTTTATTATTGGGAAAGCGGATCCTTCACCTCCGTATCCAATACCAAATACGACTGCGAACAGATAGAACTGCCATACGTCTTGCGCCCAGAATAGCATCAAAACCGGGAATCCTTGCAGCATAAACATTATGGCCATCGACCATTTAGAACCTACATAATCGGCGATAACTGGGGTAGTGAAACGGGTTAATACACTTACTCCTGCCAATGTGCTTAATACTCCTGCAGCGGTGACCAGATCAAGTCCTGCAGCAACAGCGATAGGTATCACGTATATGATGACTATCGCGTGACCTACACAACCCAAGTGGTGTACTGCTACTAGTTTCCAGAATGCAGTAGTACCCTGCATATGTTTACGATATGTCTTGGCTCGAATGCTAGCTATTCTAGGTGTGAAATCATCTTGTATTGGTTCATCCTCTGGGGCTCCGTAAGGGCGGAGGCCAATGTCTGATGGTTTACTTCGGAACAGGAATATTAGTACTAGCATGATAGCGCCGCCGATAATACCAATAGACCAAAAAGCAGTTCTCCATTCCACTGAGACCAGCAATGTTCCGACGGTAATTGCCATTACGGCTGGGCCTAAACCATGTGAGGCTTGCAACAGACCTATTCCAAATCCTAGTCTCTTTCGGAACCAATAGCTTGCAGCTGTGAGTATTGGGACGTTAAAACAAGCCTGAGCCACGCCGAGGCATAGCCCGTAAGAAATCCATATATGCCAGACTTCCGAAACTATGCCAGTTACTATGGCTCCTAAGAAGAAGAAGATTCCACCTATAGCGATGACTGGCTTAGCCCCAAATCTGTCGGTAGCCATACCAGTTAAAGGAGCAAGAAGGGCACCAGTGATACTTGCGATTGAGTATCCAAGGGTAATTGTGGCAGGGCTCCAGCCAAGACCTTGTTCCAATGGAACAATTAGTACGCCGAAAGCTTGCCGTATAGATCCTCCAGCCATGTGAATTATCGCGGCTATTACTATTATTATCCAAGCGTAGTGAATGCCAATCTTGAATCCCAGGGGGTTTTTAGGAGTATTAAGTTTTTGCATACAATCCTATGTAAGAGATTTAAAATTCTAACTGAAGCAGTATATAGTATTTCTACAGTAATACGCTAAATTAAGCTAGCTATAACTGAGCGTGATCTCTGCCACATCACGCCAGTTGTGTTTGGTTAATAAACACTGTGTGGGTTTATAAATTTTCGGACATAGCCTGCGCACCTTCTATAACGACACGGCGCAGTCTTTCTGGGAGCAAACGTACCGCATCGATCAATGCTTTTTCATCGGAGTCCAAGTCGTATTCCGAATGGACACGTGCCACCACCGATGGGTCACCTGGTACCAATCCTGCCTTTACATAAAGTATATGAGGTTCTAAATCCATGGCCATGGCGAGCTTTTCAAGAGTAACGGCTGTGGGCACTCCCAGATATAACAAGTTGCTAATCTTACTTTGAGTAGCGGTAGATATGCCGGCAGATTTGAATAAGGTTGACCAGTTTGAATTGTTTCTGTTTATCCAGTTTTGTATGAAATTGCGTAGTTCCTGAATGCGAGGGCTAGAACTTGTAGTCATTAATTTATTTCCTATGTATCTAAAACACGTGCCCCGTACTAACGTGTCTGAGTCGTACGTTATATGGTGTATACTTCGGCGAAGTATAGCATATAGCCATGAAATATTTATCACGATGTTTAATATTGTGAACATAAATTAGCCTGAACAATAAGGAGGTTGTGAGAATAATCTCGCTAACTAAGCTTATGAGTCTTGATCGTCAGGGTTTTCGAAAGGTTACTGTTAACTACAAGCCATCAGATGAGGATGAGATTGTGCCATCCGGTTGTTGCGTCGTGATAGATGATCAACTTGGCAAAATGTTTGAGCAAGTTTTGAAGGCTTCAACTGTTATAAATCATAGAGCTTTCTGGGACAAGGATGACGATTCGTTCTTGGAAACTGAAATGCTTGCCGGGGGCGTTAACCTAATGGATTTAGATAACGCACATGCGCTGAAGAACTTTTTGGGGGGGGTACGGCGCTATGATTGGGATTTGGTGATTAATAGCATAAGTCCAGATGTTCAATTTAGTTCTAACAATTGGATGGGGTCAGTAATACCCGAGTTGCTGCAAGGTGTTAATGCCACTCAACTTATGAAAGCTTTGAAGCAATGGAGAAAAGCCCAAGGTGACTATCATCTGAAACTCCACATGGCACTTACTACGACAACCATGGGCTTTATAACCTATGAATTAATCGACAAACCTCGGATTGATAAGCCCTGTGTTGAAGAGACGTTGGAAATTGACTCTAATCAGAACATCGGTTGGTTAGAGGCGTTAAGAGGCTCGATTGTGGGGGATCTGCCCTTCAAGGATATTCCAGAGCAGAAAAGCGACCTTGATGATACTAGGGACGAACTGATTATCGAAGCCGGGAACTGGCATAAGCCGCAGTATTACCAGTACAACGCCGAAGGGGAGAGTATTCGGGACAACATTCCTCCAATTCACCTGGAAAACCGGAAGTTGCAAACAGTATATTACACATTCGGGCCTGATCACCGAATCCGTTCAATGCAGCATATTCTAGAGATTAGCGGTGTTCATCTTGCTTCAAATACTCAGCCACAGCTATAACTCGGCACTCAGTTTATTATCTTTTTAAACCCGAC
>CAZVRK010000024.1:0-6291 GCA_964629875.1 uncultured Dehalococcoidia bacterium
TTTGTCAGGTAGGTAATATTTGGAAATTGTGATAATTTCATAGCAATGCTACTAATAAAGAAAGGCTGACTTAAGTCAGCCTTTCTTTATTAGTAGCATTGTCTCGTTCAAAACTTCTGTGTCCCCCCAAGTGATTTAATTGCAACCTTATTACTTTACAATAATATGCAATCTAGAATCGGACTACTCAGCTGTGTACTGAGGCTAAATAATCAAAATCGATCTCGAATCCAAAACCAGGCTTGTCGTTTAGATGAACCATACCGTCGGATTCCGCGTGAGCACACACAGAATATAGCCGGTGTTGGATTGGATGTCGATCGTTCCCACCATGAGATTCGGCTCCAAAAGCTGCATCACCAAATGCAGAGGCTAGATGAGCGTGAATTTGAGGTGCAGTATGGGGTGCGATCATCACGCCCTGCTGTTCTGCATAGTGGGCAATACGAAGAGATTCGGTAAATCCCGCATGGCGAGTAGAGTCGAATTGTACGAAGCCTAACGCACCGCTATCGATAAAATCGCGAACGGTGAAACGTGTCCATTCTCGTTCGCCATGAGCGAGCGCAATTGATGAACTTTCGGAAAGGCGAACATAATCAGCTGGCTGCAAATGCCAGTGAAGCGGTTCTTCAAGCCAGAAAATATCGTACGGTTCCACTGATTTTGCAAATTCTATACAATCCTTGACGTTGTAAGGCGCGTTCATATCTAGCATCAGCAGTACATCTGGCCCGATTGCTTCGCGAACTGCCTTGATACGGACTAACTCCTTTTCAAGCCCTAGGGCACCTGTCTTAAGCTTGACCGCCCGATAACCTTTCTGTACATACCCGGCAAACTCTTCGGCGCAGGCTTCAAGCGCCTCTCCTTCCATATAATATCCGCCAGTGGAATAAGTGAAAACACTTGTTCTCGAGCCACCGAGGAGTTTATAGACTGGTAATCCGGCCGCCTTTCCCTTTAAATCCCAAAGAGCGATGTCGATACCTCCGATTGCTGCCGTTGCCTGCGGGCGTTGACTGCGTGGTAAGGGTGCCGGCAGACCGTCCCAACCGCCAAGCCCGCCGGGGCGAGGCAATGTTGTAGAAAACAACTTCTCCCAAATCTCTACATGACCTAGCGGATCCATTCCCTTGATGCACTCGCCAAATTGGCCAGCTAAATCGCAGATTATTTTTTGTGGTCCACCCTGAACTTCGCCATATCCAACTAATCCTTCATCTGTGCGGACTTCGAAAAGTATGAGAGTCGCGGTGTCGCTAACTTCATGAGCGGTCCATCTTGCTTGTTCAAGGTCGACCTTCATAGGGTGTGTGATTACTTCTGTGATTTTCATGCTGTCTTCCCCTCTGACTACACTTAGGTGAAATTCTTTAATTGAAGAAATTGCCGCGCCTTAAATGATATTTCTCTTCTGGGAAATATACATTTTCGTATTCATAGTTTATTTTTGCCCCTAGCATCAATATTAATCCTGATAAATATGCCCATAACATCAATATGACTACTGAAGTAAGTGCGCCATATAGCTGGGTATAGGTGGGCACACTCTCGATGTACCAAACGAAAGCATTTTTGACTAATTCAAACAATATTGTGGAAATGATTGAACCCGGCCATATCCATTTCCATCGCATAGTACGATTTGGTACGAAGCGGTATATCAATGTAAACATTAGCAGTGTTATTGCTAGAGCCGGTAAAAATTGCAACGTAATGCCAACAAATATATTAAGTTCGTTTAGACCCTGTGTGGTATTGCCGAATACCTTGAAAATTGAAGTCATGGCATTCGATAAGACGAAAAGGCTACCTATAGGAATAATCAGTGCAAATTGTATCGGAACAGCTATATAGAAAGGTCTATCTTGTTTTAATCCAGATGCTCGATTTATTGATCTGCTTACAGCAGCGAATACACTCCTACCTAGGAAGAGGGCTATCACTATTGCACTGAGGCTTAATACACCTCGTATCTGCACGATATCTAATAAATTCTGAGTTACAAAATCTCCGGCACCGGGTAAATGTCCTGAAACAAATACTAGAAAGTCTCTTTGGAAAGTATCAGCATCTATAAATAAGCCCATTACAGCTAAAAACCCAATAAGTAATGGAAATACCGAGAGTAATGCATAATATGCAAAACCCGCTGCCAAATGACTCATGTCATCACGTTTCATGCCGGCTGTTACTCGAGCAAGAACTACTAGTGGGCGTTTCGTAGCAAAATATTTACTTAATGTTCTATAGTTTGATTTCATTGAGGCTGTTTTAGTCAGGAAGGTTAGTGGTATCTGATGGTAAATTTTAATGGTCTTATACTGAAGGACCAACTTAGACAGACTTTTCCAATTATTTGTTTAGATGATATCGGGCCAAATTTTCTGCTGTCTATGCCGTCAGGTCTATGGTCTGATAGAACAAAATACTCGTCGTCTTTAAGACACCATTCTACTGAATCTCCCGTGATGGTCCAGTTTTCATGATACGGTGCCAAATAACTTTCGTTGATTTTTGATCCATCAGCGTATGTGTCGCTTTTACACAAGCATATCTTTTCACCAGGTAATCCTATGATCCTTTTTACGAGGTGCTTAGAATCAATATATGAACCATCAGGATTCTGTAAGATTATAATATCTGCTCTGGTTAGTGATGAGAGACTATTAGAATCCCAGATAGTTAACACTTGTTGTCCGGATAGTAAAGTGGGAGACATGCTATCTCCAGACACTTTATATCTATGACTGCATAGTTTTCCCAGCTGCAAGATAGTTTTTGCGTGTGTTATTAACTTCATTCAGATATTGTACTGGATTTATAGACGTTGTATCCGGGCTGTCCTATAATCGTCTGTAAATTCAATTTCATTGATTATGGCGGTCTAGGCTGTATAGATGGATTAAGGAGAAAGCTTTTGTCTTCAGAAACAATAAGAGTTGGCTTGATTGGGGCTGGAAGGAATACAAGAGACCGGCACATCCCAGGTTTTCAAGAGGTAGATGGTGTGGAACTTGTAGCCGTGGCAAACAGATCAAGAGAATCAGGGCGAAGAGTTGCAGACGCTTTCAATATCCCTAAAGTATACGATAGTTGGCGCGAGTTATTAGAAGACCCTGATATTGATGCAGTTTGTATCGGGACGTGGCCATACATGCATTGTACTCTAGCCATAGCCGCATTAGACAAAGGTAAACACGTTTTGTGTGAAGCTAGAATGGCAGCAAACTCTCAAGAAGCTCACGCGATGTTGGAGGCATCTTTAACAAGGCCTCATCTAATAGCTCAGATCGTTCCATCACCTAGCACTTTTAAAGTTGACGCGTTATTAATGAAATTAATTGCCGAGGGTTATCTCGGTGATATTTTGGCAGTTGAAGTTCAAGTACTTGGAACAAACTTTATGGATACTGATAGCCCAATGCACTGGCGTCAAGACAGGTCCCTGAGTGGATACAATATTCTGAACATGGGGATTTGGTATGAAGGTATGATCAGATGGGTGGGACCTGCTACGAAGGTAATGGCTATGACTAAAGTGAATGTTCCAAGAAGAAAGGGTGATGATGGCAATTGGAACGCTGTTACTGTGCCGGATCATGCTGACATATTATGTGAATTAGCTAACGGTGGCCAGGCACACATGCGATTTAGTGCGGTTACCGGCTGTTCACCTGGCAGCGAAGCGTGGTTATATGGTAGTGATGGTACCCTCTACATAGACCAGAAGCTAAACGTATTCGGTGCTAAGAAAGGTGATACTAAACTTACTGAAATTGAAAATCCCAGTGAAACTCAACATTATTGGAGAGTAGAAGAGGAGTTCATTAGTGCAATTAGAGGAACTGAACCTGTAACTCGTACTCCATTCAGTGTGGGGGTGCACTATATGGAATTTACTGAAGCTGTTACTAGAAGCGCACAGACAGGCCAGTCAATAGCTTTGCCATTATAAACCGGATATAGGACATAACATGGTACACACATTCATAAAAATAGAGGCGAGTATATGCGTTTAGAAGGAAAAGTAGCCCTGATAAGTGGCGGCGCCAGGGGGCAGGGCGCAGAAGAGGCGCGCTTATTTGCTAAAGAAGGCGCTAAGGTTGTATTTGGGGACGTATTGGATGATTTGGGCCTACAGGTAGAAGCGGAAATAAGGGAACTGGGAGGAGAAGCTACTTACCAACATCTTGATGTCACTAGTGAGTCGGATTGGGAATCCTTAGTACAATCCGCTTTGGATCAATATGGAAAAATAGACGTATTAGTTAACAATGCCGGAGTCGTTTCTAGAGGTATGCTGGAGGATACGACAGTAGAAGAATGGGATAGGGTGATGGACATCAATGCAAAGGGTGTATTTTTAGGAACAAAATCTGTTATCGACCCCATGAGACAGAATGGCGGTGGTTCAATCGTTAATATATCGTCTATTTCTGGACTTATTGGTCAGGGTTATCTGCAACCTGTTTATAACGCTTCAAAGGGTGCTGTTCGTCTATTAACGAAATCTACAGCTATTCAATACGCTTCAGATAATATCAGAGCAAACTCAGTTCATCCCGGTACAGTCGCTACTGAAATGAATGCTGAAAGACGGGCTGACGCCGAAACATTTAAACAAAGTCTTGAGAAAATACCATTAGGTAGGGTTGGTGAAGCTTTAGACATAGCGTACGGAGTATTGTTTTTGGCTTCGGATGAATCTTCGTTTATGACGGGAAGCGAACTGGTTATAGATGGGGGCTATACTGCTCAATAAATTTAATTATGTTAGTAAAATAAAAAGGGAGACCTCAGATGAGGTCTCCCTTTTTATTTTACTGATCTAAAACGTGTCTTAATACTTGATCTGCTGCTATTCGGGCTCGTTCCATTAATTCCTCATCGTTAAGCGTTACTATTGGGTGGTCTATTATTGCCAGACCGTAGTTGGAGTCCCCTCGCATTCGTGACATGGTACGAGCTTGGCTCACAAATGGCTTAGTAGTCAGGACGGTAGACGGTACCCCTAGAAGCTCTGTTTCCATTGCATCGTGCACACTGCACGCGGTGCAGGATCCTCATTCAGCTGTGGCATGGATAGCAATATCGCATTTAGGAGCTAAAGTCTCTAAATCCTCCTTTTTAGCTGTCCATTGATGGCCACCTTTGTTATGTTCTATTATTCCACTGATCTCATGTCTTTCACTGATTACGTCAGCGATCATTCTCAGTAGTTTTTCAGAATGGGGTTTGTTGTTAGAGAATAAACCTATGGTTTTACCGTTAAGGTTAGTAGGGCGTGTAGCTAATAATGCAGGGCTAGGTATTCCCTCATCACGTGGGTCTAAAGTAGTTATATTATTTATCATAGTCATATTATTAACTCCTGATTTTGATCTCTTTAGTAACTGAACGACTGCTACCCCAAGAACTTATTATATCAATGAAGGCGCCAGCATCTCCGCCCCCGGGCACTATTGTTATTCTATCTGAGTCTGCAAAGCATCGGATGGTTTCATCCTCGCTTCCTGAAGGAGTGTAGTGATCTAAACGTTTCCAATGTAACCATTCGGAGGCAGGACGTTGTGTTTTTTCGAATAAGAACTGCTGTACTTGTTGTCTAGTCCATCCATATTCGCCAATGTATGCCATTATTTCTGGACAAATAACTACAACAGCTTCAGATACAGATGCCCCTAGGGCCAACATGCCATGTGCTGTTTGTGTCAAGAAAGTTTCTGGTTCCTTATCTCCGTATATACTGATTTGTATTGGAGAATTCGCCGCTACCGCTGTGACTGTGCTTGCATGTTCTGAAAATCCTTTATCTTGTGCTAAAGAAACCCATGGTGTGCATTCGAGATTTTCAGCAAAACAGAAGCTGAACTTACCTCCATGTCCAAACGTGCTATTATCCATTTCCTTTGCTACTGAGCCGTAGAAATTAGTCTTTAAAAGGTTGATGGCTCTCCCAATAGTGGCATTCGATCTCGTTCCATTGCCCATGAGTTCTACCCCATGGTTCATGCCTATCTGGTCAGCATACGGCCCACTGACCATCAACATAATAGTTACTCCGTTAGTTGAGGTGGTGCTGGCATGGAGATTGAAAGGAGATTCACATGTTGCTTCAACCGCTGCAATAACTACCGGAAAATATTCGGGTTTGCAGCCAGCCATCACAGCGTTTATTGCTATTTTTTCTGCAGTGAATTCTTTTTGACGTACTGGTTCTTGTCCTACAATTGCGTCTGGAGATAAATTGCAATAATCCAGCATAGCCTGCACTTTTTCATTAGT
>CAZVRK010000024.1:6391-22762 GCA_964629875.1 uncultured Dehalococcoidia bacterium
CGGAATTCCGTTAATCCATAAGATGTTGTAATTATTGTTGGTAATAAAGTTTCATGCCGGTATACCATGATTTGATATAGCTTCTCTTCAGCCCATGGGGTGCTACTCTCTGACCCAAGATCATCTAGAATTAGCAAAGGCACGGTCTTTATTTGTTCGAATAGTTCATCGTATCCGATGGAGCTGTTGGGGCTGAAAGTTGTCCGCAAATGATCTAACAAATCTGGTACAAATGCGAAGAATACTGAGTCTCCGGCTCTCAAGCTCTCTGCTGCCATAGCAACTGCTAGATGCGTTTTGCCAGAGCCATGTGGTCCTGTGAGTAAAATCCATCCATTAGATTTTCCAGCAAATTTTCGCGCCGATGAGAGTGCATGTTGAAGAGATGCTTGTTGGTTGGATGTAGAACTTGATCCGCCTCTATGATCGAAATTCGTGAAATTCATTCGGAGCATGCCTGAAGGGATATCTCCAATTCGCCTAGCAAGTCGAGTGTTATATTGCCCGAGTTGAAACACGTTAGAGAAATCTTCGGCAGTCTCTATACGACTTCTGAGGCTTTCATCTAATCTCTCCAGAGCTCCCCTTACGGTAATGACAGTTGCAAGCTGAGCATTAAAGCGGTGATTCAAAATTTGAAACAGTTTTTCTTGCGCCCATTGGCTCACTGATTGCGTATTCAAGTCATCTAATACCAATAATGGTACATTTTTAACTTGTTCAAACAGAACGTCGTAGGTTGTTTCATTGTCAGGAGCGTAAGTAGACCTCAGGTGATCAAGTAATTCTGATGATATTATGAAAAATGTTGTTAGCCCATTTTCGATACAATGGTTTGCTATAGAAACTGCTAGTTGAGTTTTTCCGGAACCACTTGGTCCTGTAAATATTATCCAGCCATATGGTTCAGCCGCATATTGTATAGCCGCTGATAGAGCTTTAGAGAATCTCTGCTGACTGATAGTATCAGGCAATGGACCTTCTGACTTTGTTTGACTGAATGAAATCCGATTAAGGGGTCCCAGATTGCTGTATCGGCGTAGTGATTCTACTTGAGTGTTGTTATCATGCAGTTCATGACACTTACAGGGAAAGGCCTGGCCAAAATCTGGATGTCCGACTGGTACTGCTCGACTAACCCATCCAGCACCCTGGCAAATATTGCATACTTCAGTTGTTTCCAGACTCCCATGGGAAGTGTCCTCTAATCTGTCTGTATTCCTCAATGTGGCTTGTTCGGTTATCCTTCTCAGAATATCTCCCAGATTTTCCACTGTCTCTCCCCTCGTTGCTCCATCTTTTTAAGATAGCCGATATATATGCCCAATTTCGTACATTGTGATTAACAGCTATATCGAACGCTTCCTTTAACCATTCTGCTGGGTAAATTTCCTCAGCATCACGAAGTTGTTCAGCCAACATTGGAGATATAGTACCAATGTTATTCTCATAAAGTGAGAAAATATTGTGCACTTCCGACACTTTAGAATGAGGATATTCTACTGATTCTACAAATGCTTTTTCAACACCCATGTCATTTCTATTGATGGCAATTAGAGCTTTACGATGTGATTCTGTGTTTATCAGGTAATAGATGTTTGAGGTAGTAGTCGTGTTCTGATTATATGTAAGGAGAGTATTTCGGTTAGTAGCTAATGCTAATCCTTTATAAATAGACGCCTCAGTATTATCTCCGTAGTTATTGAGCCCTTCGACTAGAACTTTATCGTTAAGAAATTCATTGATATGGATTGGACGTACTGCTCCCTTTTTTTGCTTGGTTAACCAAAAGCCACGTAAAGTCACCTTGAGTTCCGCTAGATCTGTAATCTCCTGGAGAAGTACTCCTAGAACAGGATCAGGTACAGATGTAACTCGGACATTCTGTGGGAACCCTGCAAAATCCGTCATGGTTCATTGGTCCTTGGCAGCGACTCAAACCTGATAAAATCTCCATGAAACAGGAGTTTGATGCTTCCTGGCTGTCCATGGCGGTGCTTACTAACAATAAGCTCGGTTATACCTTTTGGATATGGTCTTCCAGGAAAATGTTGCTCCCATTCTTCTTCAGTGTAATATAGGTCTTCTCTATATATAAACATGACAATATCTGCATCTTGTTCAATGCTTCCGCTGTCACGGAGATCCGATAGTTGTGGCCTGTGGCCTGGCCTATTTTCAACTACCCTACTGAGCTGTGAACACGTGATGACGGGTATGTTAAGGTCTCTGGCCATACCTTTGATGGACCGTGATATATCGCTGATTTCTTGTACTCTATTTTCTCCGTACCTACCTCTACCTTCTCCCTGAATCAATTGAAGATAATCTATAACAACCATATCTAACGATTGTTCCAACGATAATCTTCGAGCTTTGCTTCGCATTTCAACTATACCTTGGAAAGGTGTATCGTCGATATAGACTGGCAGGTCCGACAATGCGCCTATCGTGGTGATGACTTTTTCTTGCTCGCGTAAGTTTAGCAATCCTCTTCTTATTCGCAGTGGGTCTACTTCCGCTTCTGATGCAAGTATTCTAAGGGCTAACTGTTCTCGACTCATTTCAAGGCTGAAAATTCCAGCGGATACTCCTGTTTTAGCTGCGTTTATGCATACATTTATCGCTAATGTGCTTTTCCCGAGACCTGGCCGAGCTCCTAAGATGACCATATCGGATCTCTGTATACCCCCCAGCAATTGATCTAAATCATCGAAGCCGGTCACTAGAGGTGCGCTATTGATATCCATTACGTCTGCGCTGTTAACATCTTGTAAGTATTGGTCATATATCTGGCGTAGTGGCATAAATCCACGCTCAGATTCAGCCCCTCTAACTTGGAAAAGAGTGTCCTCTGCTCTTCGCAGAGTCGCGTCTACGTCATCCGTATCTTCGTAACCTAAGGACGAGATTTTATCTGCAGCACCTATGAGTTTCCGCATTACAGACGCTCGAGCAATTAGTGCCGCATAGTATTCTGCGTGTACTGAAGTGGGGGTAACCGAGATTAAGTGGCTTAAGTAAGCCATACCACCAATATTATCAAGTTGGTTTGTTCTTGATAGCTCACGTGCGACTGTGACTTGATCTATCCCTTCGCTTCTTTGGAAAAGATCTACACAAGCTGCGAAACAGGATCGGTTTCTCTCTCGGTAAAAATCGTCAGATCTTAATAAGCTGGACACGCGCAAGAAGGAGTCGCTGTCTATGAGTAGAGACCCAATTACAGCTTCTTCAGCTTCGATGTCGTGCGGGAGTAATCTCTCCGCGTACATAGATATTACTCTTCGTTTTCCGCATTAATATATATAGTAGCCTGTATATCTGAAGACAAACGTAAAGTTATCTCATGCTCGCCTGGTTCCCGTATCGGCTCAATTACCTCTACAATTCGGCGGTCTATATCCCTTCCGAGAACTGATGTTAGTTCCTCAGCGATTCTATTGTTAGTGATAGCTCCATAGTATCGCCCAGTTGGTGTGACCCTTGCGGTAACATTAATCCTTGTATTGTCTAGAAGTTGAGCCAATTCTTCCATCGCCTCAGTTTCTTTTATCCTCCGGGTATCTCCTGCTGATTTAATCTTATCTACCCGTTTAAGGATTTCAGGTGTTACCACCTGAGCCAGTCCCTTTGGCAGAAGGTAGTTTCGAGCGTACCCGTCGGCTACTTTTACTACTTCCCCTGCGTGAGCTTTGTCAGGTACGTCTTCTAGGAATATTACATGCATGGCAGTCCTCTATTAACAACGGATAAATTAGAGTTCATAATACACTATTCTGATAGTTACCTCAAAGCTTGTTTGACACTGGGTCATGGTCATAATTAATCTGTATATAGTGGCGTTTTGGATTTTTTCATTCATTTGAGTAGGTTGAGATTATGGGATTTGTAAGTGACGTAGAGACTGAATATCAGGCAATACGGGATGGTATTCTGGGACATCCTTTTATTGTTGGCGTAGGTAACGGTACGCTTAATGTCAAGAACTTTAAGCATTATGTGCTACAGGATTATGTGTACTTGATTGATTACAGCAGAGTTTTAGCTGTGGCTTCCGCGAAAGCTCCGGACTTAGACACTATGAGTTGGTTTGCCAGTTTGCTGGATGAAACCTTGAATATTGAAATGGATCTCCATAGAAAATATTGTCAGGAATTTGGTATAACTCTTTCAGATTTGGAACAGACTATAGCTTCTCCAACAACTATTGCGTATACGAGTTTTTTGTTGAAAACGGCATACCATGGGACGTTCGCCGAGTTAGTTGCTGCCTTATTGCCTTGTCAGCTTGGATATTGGGAGATAGGCGAACATCTTTCAAATCTGGGTAAGCCTAGTGATGCGCCTTTGTACAGTCAGTGGATTGATATGTACACTTCAGAGGAATTTGGAGAATTAGCTTCTACTATTCGAGGATTGGCAGATAATTTAGGAGCTATAGTCGGTCCTGAGGAGAAATTGAAAATGGCAGATTCATATCTGACTAGCTTAAGGTTTGAGCACCTGTTCTGGGATATGGCTTACAATTTAGAGCAGTGGTAATTCAGATATTCTAGCCGATTCTGTCATATGTGTAGTATATTCTATACAGTCTCCTGTTTAGTCTCTTCAAGCTCATGATTTTCGCAAGCTACCCAATGTGATCCGCCTTCAAATATTTCCTTTTTCCAAATAGGAACGATCTCTTTCACGCGGTCTACTATTTTTTGGCATGCCATAAAAGCTTCTTTCCTGTGAGGTGACGCAACAACCACTACTAGGCTTATCTCACTTATATCAACAACACCGATACGGTGAGATATAGCGATATCTTCTATAGAGAATTGTTGTTGCATTTCCTTACGGATTTCATCAAGCTTTTTAGTAGCCATATCTTCGTAGGCTTCGTATTCCAACCTTATTACCTTTTTGCCATCGAACGAGTCTCTCGTCGTACCTAGAAAGGTTACTACTGCGCCATTGGCACTACTGCGCATAGCTTCAGTCAATCCTTCAGGATCCAGTTTGTCGAAAGTAATATTTATCATTTTTACCCTCCGCTGACCGGTGGAATAAGGCAAACATCATCTCCCTCGTATAGTATATCCGTCGTTTCTGCATATTCAGCGTTGACGGCTACTACTATATTTACGGACGGGGGCGCTATAAACGGGAATTCCCCACGAATTTCTGCGACTAAGTTTGCAACACTAGCCATTTCTGGAAGAATCACAGTGTGCTTCTTCTTGCCTACGCGTTCTCTATAAAGCGCGAAAAACGTTACTTCGATGTTCATATTATTTGGCCGATCAAATGTGGTGCAATTCTACTTTAGTCTATCTTATCTGGTATCTTCATGCACTAGACTCAAGATCTCATGAAGAGCGTTGTATCCTGATTTGTTCAATGACCGATCTTCAAATAAGAAACCTTCCAAATGATTATTTTTATATAGCGACTCAATAGCCATTCCCGTGGAGAGCTTGCCAAATTTCCATGGGCAAAGAGTTTGCGGATATAGTAGTTTTAATTCGTTAGTGATGTTTTGTACGTCCGAAATATTACCGGATTTTTTTGCTTCTATCTCTATTTCATTATGTTTTACGGGCTCAGTATCAATATTATATGTGACATGATCTATGGCCATTTCGGCGACCACATTCGATCTGTATGGACTTAAAATAGTCTTGGTTAGTCGATCATTGAGTCTCGTTTGGATCAATTGTAATCCGAGAATTTGCAAGGCGATATGAGGATCCAATGATGAAATATTGTCTGGCGTCGGTTTTAATTGCAGACCTTCTTTCTTTAATTCGCCGGTTATTTCACTGAGTGAGTCTGGAGACCATGGTCTTTCTATTTCAACCTTGTTTGTGATTTCATTATCTACATATTCAGGAGAGCCTTTTAGTGTTATCAGTATGTCCTGATTAGATTGTCTTATACGCAGGCTGCATCCCGATCTGTGCAAGGATGTGTTTATGTCATCATAATAAGAGTCAGTGATTGATATGAAGCGACCTTGTATTATTGGATATTGTCCTACTCTTTCGAGGGCAATGATTTTATCGATCGTATCAATATTGATTTGGCTTCTGTCGTTTGCAATTATTAATGTGGATTCGATTTCATTCATTGGTCACGAACATTTTTTGGTGTCTCATTGAATATTTGCTCAAAAAAATACCCTGATGCTCTATTGAGCTTCAAAGTATTAATAATTTCTGACTGTGTGTACCAGCCAATGACGTCCCCTTCTTCGCTTAATGAAGGCTCACCTACGCATTCGCACGAATATAATGTCCAGACATGATAAATGCTACCTCTCCGGCATTCGTCAAGCAATTCTATACCTTCATATGGTGTGATCCCTCCGGATATCTGTTCAATTGATATAACTCCTAGTCCTGACTCCTCAAAACATTCTCGGAGAGCGGACATATGAGGAGTTTCGCCAAGTTCGATATGTCCTGCTGGTATTGTGTAGTAACCTACCGGATACCTACGTCTTCGCATTAGGCAATACCTTATCTGGTCATATTCTTTTCTCCACAAAATTGTTCCTGCAGTGAAGTGTACGAGCTCATTATCTTCCCTAAACTTCCATATCATTGTTGGGTCGAATACGAAAGCTCTGGGGTTTGAATGATCATCATGAGTATATTCTTCGGGACGCCATGAACCCGTTGGGATGACGGAACCATCGTCGATACAGAAGACTTGCGTCTCAAGTATTTTTCCATCTTCCGACTCGTCCCCCATAATTTCTCTTATTCGGGTTAAAATACCTCTTCGGTCTTCTTCTATGCTCATATAGGTTTGACACTCGCTTAAAATTTCTGGAATAACTATACTCTATTGGTGGATTGTGTGAATACGTTAGGCCTGTTAGGAACTTTGTGGGCAGAATACTCATCATGTTGAGGTAGGTATGGCAAATAAGAGTAGATTGATCAAAACTTTCATAGAATTAGTGCAAATTGACAGCCCTACAGGTGAGGAAGATGCTATGGACCAAGAGGTTTCTAATAGATTAGAAGCGCTTGGATTTAGTGTCTATCACGACTCATTCAAGAATGTAATAGCTAGCTTGCCGGGAATTGGTGAGCCGATAGTTTTATCGGCTCACCTCGACACCGTGGAACCTGGGCGAGGTATAAAACCAATTTTAGATGGGGACACATTGAGATCGGATGGCACCACAATTTTAGGTGGAGATTGTAAATCTGGTGTCACAATAGTATTAGAGGCTTTGACGTCGGCTATAGAAGCTAACCTAGATCACGTCCCAATAGAAGTAGCTTTTAGTCGTGCTGAGGAAGGTGGACTTGTTGGGGCTAGAAACATGGAGATGAGTCGCCTAACTGCCAAGAGAGGGATGGTTTTTGATGCTGAAGGAAATGCTAACCGTATAACGATTGGTGCGCCATACCAAAACGTTGTGAAAGCTCACATTAATGGAAGGGCCTCTCACGCTGGAATAGAGCCGGAGAAAGGAGTTTCGGCTATCTTGATAGCAGCTGAGATTTTGACACAGCTCCCTCTAGGACGAATAGATTTTGAAACTACAGCTAATATTGGAGTTGTTAATGGCGGGATTAAACGAAATATAATCCCGGATTATACTTTTCTCGATGGAGAACTACGAAGCCTTGATCAGGCTAAATTTGAATATTACACTGACCAGTTTAGGGGTGTATTCACGCAGGTTTTAGAATCACATGAAGGTTGTTCAATAGATTTAGACATCGAAAATACATATGCCGGATATGTTGTGGACTGCGAAAATGAGACTGCTCAAATGATAGCTAGCGCTATTACAGAGATTGGTTTGACTCCACAGTTTGAATATACCGGCGGAGGTTCAGATGCAAATATATTTTTTAAAAATGGTATCACTGCTCTTCCGATAGGAATTGGAGTTACTGGTTTTCACACTACTAGTGAGATGGCCGATATTGAACAAGTACTACTAGCTGCCGAGGTTTGTGAACGAGTGATAACCAGGGTTTAAATGGAGCATTCATTTTTGTGGTTGACTAGCAGGTAATCTCGGAGTCACAATTCACGGACGTTTTACAATATACTCTGCGAGGGTTGATTATGCGTTTGCTATCTTGGAATGTAAATGGAATCCGGGCTGCGGAGAGAAAAGGATTTGTAGATTGGTTCAATGAAATTTCTCCAGATGTACTAAGCCTTCAAGAAACTAAAGCTCATAAAGAGCAATTATCTGAACAGCTTACTACTGTGGCAGGATATCACACCTATTTTAGTTCCGCAGAAAGGAAAGGATACAGTGGCGTAGCCACGTATACTAGATTGGAACCAGCCAAAGTTGACTTTGGATTTGGTATAGATAAATTTGATAATGAAGGGCGTATATTGCAATTGGATTATGACGAATTCATATTATTCAATATATATTTCCCTAATGGTAAGAGTCGTACCGAACGATTAGAGTACAAGATGGATTTTTACGAAGCATTTTTAAAACATATAGACAAACTTCATTCTGAAGGCAGGAACATCGTTATATGCGGAGATGTTAATACAGCACATAAACCGATAGACTTAGCCCGTCCTAAAGAAAATGAAAAGATATCAGGATTCTTGCCGATGGAGAGAGAGTGGATGGATCGATGGGTTGAGAACGGGTTTGTTGATACACTACGTATGTTCAATGAGGAATCGGGGCAATATTCGTGGTGGGACAATCGAGGCGGTGCTCGAGCTCGAAACGTTGGGTGGAGAATTGATTACTTCTTTGTTAACGAGGAATTTAAAGATAAAGTTAGCACAGGATTTATAATGCCAGAGGTAATGGGATCTGATCACTGTCCTATCGGGATTGATTTGAATTTGTGAGATTAATTAGATTCTGAAGTTTATTTGTGACCAAATTCAGATGCTAATTTAACATAAAACCTTTTTTGACATTATGATATTGTGGGTGGATACTACATCACCTGAGCGTGTCTGTATGCTCTTATAACCGGAAGAAAAGAATAGAAAATTCATGCCAGAGGTAAGGTGTAATGGCTGAAGAACTCTTCGTTTTCGATGAGACGCAAAACTATAAATATATGATTAGTGGCTGGCGGAGACAGTGGTCTAATGGAGGGAGAATATCTAGCCGCTTACCCAGATATCTGATAGATAAGCTCCATGCCCGCAAAATAGGGTCTATGAGCGACTATGTCAACAACATGTGCTATCCGTTTCAGGTCGCTGGAACGCATGATATCTACAGGCCAGCAGCCTCGTTTGATGATGGGTTGCCTTCATCTGCAATGAATAGGGAGAATGATTTTTATGATGCGGGTGATGGTTTAGTTGTTTTCCTTGGAGAAGAGCCCTGGTATAGATTAGATATATATGCTGAAGCCTTCTTTACTGCAGCCCAAAAACTTGGTATTAAGCAAGTTGTGGCTGTTGAAGGGGTAAATGGTCCTGCGCCACCAGATCTTGAGAGGCGTATAACCTGCACATATAGTAAACCTGAAATGAAAGCTACGCTGGAAAGATATGGTGTTCAATTCTCTAGCTATGGGAGTGATAGTAGGAGAGGCCCCACTATCGGTATGGCTTTGGTTTCTATGGCACACTACGAATATAGTGATATAGAAATGTTTCGGTTTGGAGCGTTGGCTCCCATGTATCCGTTCGTATCGGGATCCAGTCAACAAACGACAATAACGACTGATAGGCGCTCTTTTTATGACATTATGATTAGACTGAATGCGATATTCGGTTTAGATATAGATTTATCAGAGCTAAAGGCCCTAGGTGAGTCTGAATCTCAAGAGTTGTCTGATGCTTTGGAAAAAATGGGATCGTCAAGTCAAGAGGCTAGACAAATAATTGATCAAGTCAGAGATGAGTATTCATATACTCCATTTATACAGCCCGTTGAATTAGATCCGCTATTAGATCAGGCGCTTCAAGATATCCTCGAGAATATATCTCTGGATCCTGAAGAGTGACTATTAAATAGTCGGCTTTTTAAGCTCTATTCTTAAATTCGTATTTGTAGTCTTTCGCTATTCCTCTTTCCGGAATTGGCGGTAGGCTTGTTACTTTATATCTATAATTAGGATTAGGGTTCTCGGGAGGGTCTATTCTACCAACTAGATTGCCTAGACCTTCGACCTCCATTTCAACGACGTCTCCAGGGAGAAGAAACCGGGCTTGTGGGAATCCTTTTCTTATGGCTTCCCCTATTGATCCGCCGCCAACAGTCCCACAACCTAGTACATCACCAGGGGCTATTCTGCTGTCTTTAGATGCTCTCTCTATCATATCTCCCCATGTATGGTACGAGACTCCGGCGTTGCTGTCTTTAACCCAATAATCTCCATTAACTTTCGCAGAGCACTTCACGTGAAGTCTCCCTTCTTTCAAAAAAGGAGCCATTTCATCAGTTGTGACCATCCATGGTCCAAGTGATGAAGCAGAGTCTTTGCCCTTTGCAGGTCCAAGGCCGACAGAGCTTTCGTCTGCTTGTATATCTCGGCAGCTCCAGTCATTAAATATGCAGAATCCCGCGATGTAATCCATTGCAGCAGATGCAGGGACGTTTCGGCCTTCTTTCCCAATTATACAAGCTATTTCTAGTTCGTAATCTAGCCTTTCACAGGTGTCTGGATGAGGGAAAGAATCTTCAGTACCTAATACACAAAGGGTGTTTGAAAAATAGAAGATCGGCATTCTGTACCATGCCTCTTGTCTCTCCCTAGTTCCTTGCGCAGTTGCATGTTCTTCAAAAATCATGAAATCTCTGATGGTAGGTGGCTGCAGTATTGGAGAAAATAACTTCGCTTCTGATAGTAATATGCTATTGTGTGTCGTGGATTCGTCGAGCGCACTTTGTAACTTAGCCAAAATGTTTTCATCTAGTTCTAGTAGTGCTTGTACGTCTTTTAATGGGTTGTCTAACTTTAACAATGAGCTTACATCGACTACTGAATCGCCTTTGATTACTCCACAGCGTGTGCCTTGAGCTTGGCCATATGTGAGTAATTTCATTAAATCTGATTCTCCTTGTCAAATTTGCAGTTGTTCAAATTCGATTGAACCAATGAGATTTTGCGGTTCTAACCCGCAACAGGATTCCCTGATATGAACAAAATCTCGTCGTCCAAAAGCTGTTTCAGCCAATCAGGAAGTTCCGTAATCAAGTTGTCAGATAAATGCAGACTCTCCAAATGTATCAATTGATTCATACTGTCAGGAATTGATGTCAAGTTGTTATTAGAGAGGAACAGGTCTACAAGTTCAGATAGATCCCCCAGCTCATTTGGCAAGACGTTCAAAGCATTGTTATTTAAATGGAACTCTGTCAACCTTTCTAAGTTGCCTATTTCTGCGGGTAGTTCTTCTATACGATTTCCTTCCAGATCAAAGTAAGTAAGGTCTATCAAGTTGCCCACATCTGGAGGTAATTCAGTTAGTTTGTTTCTGCGAAGATTTAATTGTATTAATCTAGTTAGTTTGCATATCGTTAACGGTAGTTCTGAGAGGTTGTTTCCTTCCAAGTCTAGCCAAACCAGGTTTTCAAGATTCTCAATTGTTATTGGTAATTCGGAGATATTATTCCCTTCTAGGTATAGACCGGTCAGGGATATTAAATTCCCGAGCTCTGTAGGTAATACCTTGATTTGGTTTCCACCGTGAAGATATAACCAACTGAGGCTTTGTAAATTGCCTATTTCTGATGGTAGTTCACTGATGGCATTGCCCTGAAGGTAAAGTTTAGACAAGCTCTTGAGATTTCCGATTGTGTTCGGGAGTGCAGTGATATTGTTCTCACTGAGTTGTAGTTCTGCAAGAGACTTCAAGTTACCTATTTCTGGTGGCAATTCGGTAATGGCGTTGCCACCCAACTGCAGATCTGTCAATTCCTCCAGATCTCCTATAGTCGATGGTAGAGATGAGATCTGATTGTTAGTTAGGTACAGCCACGTAACTTTTGTCCAGCCTCTTATTTCCTCTGGAAGTGTGATTAATTGGTTGCTCCCAATATTCACCCGACCGAGATTTGTTAGAAGGCCTATTTCTGGTGGCAGAGTTACGAGGTTATTGTCTGACAGGTTGAGGCGGAACAAGTTAGTTAGATTGCCTATTTCTGAAGGTAGTTCAGATATATTGTTCTCCCGTAAATTCAATTCCGTCAGCTGGGTTTGTTCGAAGACTTCTGCTGGTATTGACGTTAGTCCTTTTCCAGCCAAGTTTAAAGATGTGGATTCGTCTTCTTTTAGGTCATTAATCAGCGAAAGGATTTCAGAATGATCCATGTAGCGTCCTATAAATATGTAATTAGTACTGAGTTATCACGTTAATTCGTGTTGCTCTGAATGTTAACATTTGGGCACTTGTGGGACAATATATACATTAGTTTCATACAGAAAAAAATTTATAGGTGTATTGAACTAAAAAAAATGGTACAATTCCGGCAATATCCTCTCAATGATATGTATTTAATGTTATGCAACGATCATTTTGGGGTTTAATACCATAATGGTGGAGGTTATATATATGGTGCAGCTTAAAGGAAGGCCAAGGGTTGAAGCTGGTAATGTTACTTTTGTAATGCAGCACGAATTATGGGACGGAAACATTCAGGACCACGCGGATCAAGGTGTGGTTGTTCAAGTAGTAAGTGACGTTGATGGAAAAGAAACAGTCCTGCTACGTTTCAACTGCTTTGATGAAGAGCGTAGTTATGTTTATGGTCCCGAAAACGATAACCTAGAGGTCGGTGGCCCAATGATGTTGGAATCTTCCAACGAGAAGATTTCCGGCGGTAAGAAGTTCAGACTTGATCCTATTATTGACGGTAATCCAATAGCCTGGACGATGAAGACTATAAAAAACAAATTACCACAAATGTTAAATAGGGCCGGATATTCTGAAATTTCCGAGAACCTAGACACAGAAGAAGTTTTAATGGCTCTACCTGAGGTAGAGGCTATAGCCCGTGAATTGTTTGCTACAAAAAGAAATGTAGTAAAACATAATCGGGGAACTGAGATATTCGAAGCCGGAAACATACGGTTTGGATTGGAAATGCGTCGTTTACCAGTCGGTGACGGTGGCCTAGCAATACATGTGTTGGCTGACATTGGCGGAGTACCAGGAAAGAGCTTCGTTGAAGAGACTGAGATGATTGCTTTCGACTGTTTCTGGGACGGACCTCATTACCACTATGGTCCTAGAAACAAGAACCATAGAATCTACTGGGATAGGACACTCATCGAAGATCCGCTAGGTTGGTGCCTAGAGCAATTGAATAGGAACAAACTTGGTGCAATGATCGAAAGAGCTGGATACCCTGGTATAGCGGCTGATCTTGATGAAGATAAGATTGAAGCAGTGCTTCCAGACATGGGTAAGAAGGCCCGTGAGATGTCCAATTTGGGCATCGACCTGACTGGACACCCAGGACTACCATTAGAGCCAACTCCTAACATGGTAAGGGGCTAATCAGTAGTCATACACAAGTAACCAAAAAAGAGAGGCCCGAGAATTTTCTCGGGCCTCTCTTTTTTTGGTTTATTGAAACGCTCCGGATTTAAGTCTATTTCCAAACTTCGATTGTAACTTTGCTACTTTCGGGCTTATGACAAACTGGCAATACATTTGCTCTGGGTTTGAAAGATAGTAATTCTTATGATAGTCCTCGGCTTCATAGAAAACATCGAATGCTTCTACTGTTGTAACTATGGGGTTTCCGCCATATTCACTTGGGTCTAGTTTGCTAATATGCTCAGAAGCAATGGACCTTTGTTCTTCTGTTGTGTAGAGAATTACTGACCTGTATCGAGTTCCCACGTCAGCTCCTTGTCTATTCAACGTAGTTGGATCATGCGTAGCAAAAAATACAGTTAGGAGGTCTTCAAATGAAATGTGCTCTGGTTCAAACTCAATCCTAGCAACTTCGACATGCCCAGTTGTTTCACTGCATACCATTTGATAGCTGGGATTTTCAACGTGCCCACCTGAGTAACCTGATGATACCGACACAACTCCTTCAAGTGCCTGGAACACCGCTTCCACGCACCAGAAGCACCCACCTCCAAATACAGCTACACTCGTATCTTTTTCCATATCTTCTCGTCCTTCTCTAAAGCTTAGTTCTTCCAAATCCTAACGCAATGGGATAGTAAGGGCAATAGATTTGTCTGTATTGGTGTATTCAGATTTTTGTTTGGGTATATGCTTAATTTGAAACTGCTGCTAAATGTAAACTGGCATCTCAATAATAATAATCTATTTTCAGTTACAATCTGGTAATAAGAAACAATGTGAAAGGGATGTGAATCGTCAATGGACATTATATTTCCAATTATTGGCGGACTAATTGCTCTGGCCATACCGATCCTGGTAGTAATCGGGATAGTGTATTTTATTATGCGTTTGCGGAATAATTCACCTATGAGGTTTTTTTCCTATAGGTCGGCTTTGCGTGCGTATTTTTATGTTGTAATCCTAATTTCGGTAATTATTGGAGCTCTTTCTGGTGGGTCTACTTTATTGAAAGTAGGATTAGGTGAAGCTTTTGGGACAGAGTTTAGTTATGGTGAAGTTTATGAAGAGGATAAATGGCGCGCACGTGACAGATCAGATAGGGAGTTAGAGTTGCATAAGAGTGATGCCCCTCCCATGACAGAAGAAGAGATTAACAAACAGTACCCTCCGTTAGAGGAGAGATTGGTGTACAAAGTCAAAGAATCCATCATATTTGGAGCGAGTCTCTTGCTCATCGGTATAATTCTGGGTTTGGTTCACTTGGTAGCTAGGCGTTCTATAGAGACAGAAACCGAGCGTGTAGATATATTAAGGAGAGTCTATTTGTTCGCTGGTTTGCTGGTCTTTGCGGTTGCAAGTATTATATCTCTAACTGTTGCTATACCGGAGACTCTTAGCTATATGTTTATAGGAGCTAGGCCGGGTGATGAATATTTATCTCCTGGTGAACCATTGTCTATAGCTATTATTTCTTTGCCTGTCTGGATCTTGTATTTGTATTTGACGTTAAGAAATATAAAAAGCTCTAAGGCTGAAGTCTAACGTATGCAAAGAAAACAGGCACCCAAATCGGGTGCCTGTTTTCAAAATAGCCAGTATAAGAATTAACGTTGGCGGACGAATTTATCCATTCCACCGGGATTGGTTAGGCCGACATAGATATCTCCGTTTGCATCCACCCAGCTACCGTGTCCAGATCCTCTGCAATCGAATCTTGATAAAACAGTACCCTTAGTGTCGAGAACACTGACCCGCGCCGATGAGCCATCTACACTGCCTTCACTTACATATAACATGCCGTCTGTGCCTACTGAGATATCCATAGGTCTTTGTATGTCATTCCAGATGTCTATGAATTCACCGTCTAGTGTAAACAATTGCATGCGATGGTTTTCTCGATCGCACAAAAAGATAGTGTCGTTGTGTATTACTAAACTATGTGGCAGATGGAAGTGTGCTGGGTCAACCTTTCCGGGTTCGCCCCAGGATTGTTTTAGTTGTCCATCCCAGCTGAACCTATGTATTCTTGCGTTCCTATAACCGTCAGCCACATAAAGGTCTCCGGACGGAGACGGAATAATTTCGGCAGGATAGTTAAATGGCCCTGCTGCTCTTGGAACCAGGTCACCTGGGTTTTCACAACCTGTATCTGAGTGGACTCCATGTCTCCCCAGCATTTGTATTGGTTTCCCATCTAAGGTGTAAATAAGGCACACTGAGCTGTCTCGATCTGTTACGTATACAACGTCGTCTTCAATAAATATGCTGTGCGCTAATACAAATGAACCATCCCCCCAGCTATCTAAAAAATTGCCGTCGCTATCGAATATTACGACGGGTGGGTCTTTACGTTGAAAGGCATAAACTCTGTTTTGCGAGTCTGCTGCCATGGCACTAACCATAGCAAATGACTCTCCATCGGGCAGCTTTGCCCAGTCTTCTACGACTTCATATTTGTAGTCTCCCATTCCGACAACAGGCATCATGAAACTCCTTTAATGTTTGAATATAATCGTACTATTAGACACGGGTATTTGATCAAAATATAAGTGTCAGAAATAAAATTGGGATTTAATGGTACGTTCTGCATTGAACATTAGTGATGCTCTAGCAGTCCATTGACACAAAATACCGACAGTGTCTGCAATATATGTCTACATCCTGTATCAGTTCATGACACTGAGTACATTCGATGTCTGGGGCGAGTGCTAATAAATGTGCCCCACACTGTTTGCAGAAAGATTGTGCTGCTTCTACTACATCCTCTCCGCAGTGCGGGCAAAAAGTCGCGCTTGTAGTCATTTTATGAACTCCAGGTAAAGATTTATCTTCGCCTAGCAATCTATGATTTGTGCTTAC
>CAZVRK010000024.1:22862-24402 GCA_964629875.1 uncultured Dehalococcoidia bacterium
ACACCTACAACCTGTAATGACATGACGACAGATATACTTATAAGTACCAACAGTAGATAGTCGAGTCTGGCTGCAGGTACTCCCGCAACTTTAGCACCTTGAAAATCAAATCCAACAAATACCATTTGTTTATAAAATAGGGCTAATGTTAAGGACAAACATACAGTTACAAACATTGTTAGGTATACATCTGATGTGGAAGTGCTAAGGATGTGTCCCAAGAGGATATCTTCTAAATTTACGTTGGTCCCACCAATAAGAGATAACATAATTAGGCCTACGGCGAATAATGCGGAGTAGACTATTCCGATCGACGTGCTAGTGGATATTCTTGTCCTTTTCACAATATACCCAATCGCTAGTGCGACAATTATCCCCGCCGGCAGTGAACCGATGAATGGACTTACTCCAATTGCATACGATACAACTAGACCTGGTAAAATGGAATGTCCCATTGCATCCCCCATGAATGCCATGTCCCTGTTAATGACAAATGCACCGAGAAGTGGGCACATTATACCTACCAGCATGCATACGATAAGAGCTCTTATCATGAAATCGTACTGGAATGGAGCGATAAAAAACTCAGGCGTCATGGTTATGATGTCCCAACTGATGCCCGGCAAACATTTCGCCATGAGGACCATAAAGTTCAGTAAGGACTTCGTCGGTAAATACAGATTCAGGCTGCCCGTATGCGCAAACATGCCTGTTGATGCAGAGAACTTCGTCAAACCTATCTGATAAGCTATTGAGGTCGTGTGTAGCCATGAGTATTGTTTTTCCCTCGTCTCGCAGGTCTTTTAGGACATCTATGACACCTTCCTGGGAACCTATGTCAACACCACTAAAAGCTTCATCAAGTAGTAAGATCTCTGCTTGTTGTGTCAGGGTTCTAGCGATAAAAGTTCTCTGTCGTTGCCCTCCAGACAAATTAGATACCAAATCATCTCGGTTGTCCCACATATCTACTTTACGTAGAGCTTCTTCTACCCCTGTATTGTCAGAATTCCAGAACTTGGGAATGATGAATCCGGTTTTGATATTTCCCAATGACACGACGTCTCGAACTGATAATGGGAATCGCCAGTTTACAAGTTCTCGTTGTGGAACGTAACTAATTTTGGCTTTGGAACTACCAGGAGGATGTCCGTTTATTGAGATACTGCCGTTGGCGATAGGCTGAAGCCCAGCGAGAGTATTGAATAAAGTAGTCTTTCCACCACCGTTTGGGCCCACTACTCCAGCTAACACTCCTCGTGGAACGCAGAACGATACCTCGTCGAGGACTAAGTTGTTCCCTAGTTCAACACAGACATCGGAACACTCTATGCAAGAGCACTCCACGCAAGAACATTCTACGCAAGAACATTCTTTATGGTGAGATGGGGGAAGTGATGCGTTACTCAACACCTATATCCTTTCTTACTGTAAACAGGCTTGGTACAGAGTACCTAGGTATACGATGTATCATAACATCATCACTCCGCGCCACTAGCTTGGCTTATGATTGAGCAATTTAAGATTCTTGCTCGTCATG
>CAZVRK010000024.1:24502-25975 GCA_964629875.1 uncultured Dehalococcoidia bacterium
CACCAATATTGTCTTTCATAAAGTCGATATAAGTTCCATTAGCGTCATCTAAGGTTTCAACATTTAACCCACTAGCTACGTTTATGCCGGTCTCATTTGCTACCGTTTTCGCGTATTTATCTGACTGAGTGCTTTCCAGGAATATTACTTTGACGTTATGTTTCTCGATAAATTTAACAGCTTTAATCAAGTCGTCTGGTGATAGACCTGTTTCCGAACTAACACTGGATACGACGGGTTGTAGAGACTCGATGCCGTATTGGCCTTCAAGATACCCTAGTGAATCATGTCCGGTTATTATGACTCGATTTTGTTTCGGTATTGCAGATATCTCATCTTTTATTTGGTTATTTAAATCCATCAGTTGAGCTTTGTATGCGGAAGCATTACTTTGATAGTAATCCTGTGAGACCGGATCGATCTCTGATAGATGGTTTGCTATGGCATCTACTGCCATTGCTACTCTAGTGGGATCAAACCAAAAATGTGGATCAAGCCCACTATCCCCGTGATCGTGGCCATCGTGTCCACCCGACATCTTGATAGGTGAGACTGATTCACCTAGTGGTGTGTTTGTTAAATCGCTGTTGGACTCTAGTAATTTCGCCAGCCATTGCTCTTCATATCCTAGCCCAACGGAAAAAATCGTGTCTGCTGACACTATTCTGGATACATCTTGGGCTCCTGGTTGGTACGAATGGGGATCAGCCCCATATGGAATAATTGACTCTACGGATACTCTACCTTTAGCGACATTATTTACCCAGTCTTGCAGGAGAGGTGTAGTAGCCATCACTTTAAGTTTTTCTTCTTCTTCGATTGTGCCATTACAAGATACTAATAGTGCCAGTAGTAGCACCTGAAGTATTAGGATCCATTGGAAACGTTTGAACATGGATAACTCCTGTTAATAGATTGGATGAGAACGAGAATCATTCTCAATATATTAACTTTAGCCTCTAATAGATATTGTGTCAATCCCGTATAATTTGTTAATATACACACATGGCCCCTACAGTAAAACGGCCGGCTACTGACGCATCCCAACAGTTGCTCGCGTCGAAAAATATATCTATAACCAAACCTCGGTTAGTATTGGTAGGGCTGTTGTTAAAAGAACAACGTCCTCTTACAGTTGACCAGGTTGTTAAGCTTGCCAAGGGTAAGTTAGCCTTGTCTTCTCTCTATAGGGTCATTAATGATCTTAGGAATGGCGGATTAATAAACGAATTTACTACTCCTGAAAATGCAAAAGTCATAGAGTTAATAACTAATACCAGTCGCCATCATCACCATATTTTTTGTGGCAACTGTGATTCTATAACCGATTTTGAAATAGATGATCAATTAGAACGTGATTTAGCTTTGGAAATAGAACGAATAGAGAGCGAGTACTCAATTTCTGTAACATCTCACTCTCTGGAACTATTGAGCCTATGTATTCCGTGCAAGAACAAGCTTAATCGCCAGTAA
>CAZVRK010000025.1:0-25847 GCA_964629875.1 uncultured Dehalococcoidia bacterium
GAAGACAGTATCCCGAATTTGGGCATAACCTTACCTCGAGCGTCTCCCAAACCCATCTTATAACTGGCCGCAAGCCGGATTGTTTCAAGTCTCTCCATCAATTCCGTGTTGGCCGTAAGTTCAGCTGAAGTCTCGTCTCCACGTATTCCCATATCCTGGGCTCGAGCAAGAACCATCGGCATAGCAACATCAATACACGTGACCTCAACACCTTCCACTTCAATAATAGGGTCGCCTGCAGGAAACAATGATCCGGTGGCACCTCCCACCAGGTCCAGGAATTTCAGCAAAATAGGTGCACCAGTACCGGGTGCTCCAGATATCGCGTAATCTCCATGATAGGCAACTTCGCCACCAGGTGTCTGGACTACTGCTTCGATCAGACCCCCATTATTAACAGCATGAATCCTGACAGTGGTAGTTTCACCCTGAGCAGGTATAAGCCCTTCATGAATTGCAAAAGGGCCAACCCCTGAAAGCATATTTCCGCATGTAGGGCCATAGTCAACAAAAGCCTCATCCACTGATACTTGGGCAAACAGATAATCAATGTCTGAATCTTCCCGCTCACTCGGAGAAATAATACAGACCTTACTTGTCAGAGGTGTCGCTCCGCCGATACCGTCTATCTGCCTGGAATCAGGCGACCCCATTACAGACAATAAAACCTTGCTCATATCATCCCTGTCAGCAGGTAAATCCTTAAGATGAAAGAAAGGCCCGCTGGATGTTCCACCTCTCATGAGTACTGAAGGGATACTGATTTGATCCGACATTACGTTACCCCGGCTCGTGTTAGTTCAGTCAATACTATCAACTTGCTAATCCAATTGCACGCCAGTGGCGTGGAATTAGTTATAGTTAGGTATACGAAGCTCAAATAGTGTATATTTCTATTTACATTATCCAGGAAGTAAAACTTATGCTAAACGATATGTGGGCTGATGGGGGTAAAACTCCTGACCCATACTTCAGTGACGAACTAGAGACTGCATTGATAGATTACATGCTTTCCCTTCAGGAAAAGCTCGATAACTACCAATATGTGACATCCGTAGACATCAGCAGCATGCATCCCATAGAACAGGTATCCCGTCTGCTGTTCCTTGATGCCATCAAAAACGAACCGTATTCCTTCCTTATGAAAAACGCGCAAGCCATCCAGATAGGCGATATAGAGTCGATCAGGGAAGGCTTCTGTACGTATCTGGCCGACGAACATACTGATTTGGCACAATACGACGAGTTCTACGCTATAAGAATTTCGTATAGTAGACAGGCTTTTCTTGTGATAGATGAGTATCTAGATACTATTACTACGGTCACTCAATAATCAGGGCAAATCCCCCAAGGAGCATATTATTATGTCAACTGACAATTCCATAACCCCGCGCCTAATCGAATACATGTCCGGTGCTCTAGCTTCAGAATTACCACCCAGCGTATTAACAAAGACCAAACACCACATCCTGGACACCCTCTCAGCCATGATATCTGGATCAGTAATGCATCCGGGTTTACTTGGAAAGCAGTTCATACTGCAACAAGGCGGAACTCCTGAAGCCCAGATCATAGGATCACCACACCTAACATCAGCAATAAATGCCGCATTGGCTAACGGTATGATGGCCCATTCCGATGAGACCGATGATTCCAACGGATCCGCAGGCCTCCACCCCGGATGTGCCACCGTTCCAGCGGCTTTAGCTATGGCAGAGCGCGAGGACGCTAGCGGAACTGACCTGATCAGATCAGTCGCACTAGGTTATGACATTGGAAGCAGAACTGTCCGTTCCCTGGGTAGGGAAGCAATGCGCGCCAGAAATCACCTGCCTTACAGTATCGGGGGAACAATGGCTGCGACTGCCGCCGCAGGATCCTTGGCTCGATTAGACATGGAACAATATCGACCGTTACTTTCCTATGGCGCCCAGCAGGCCTCAGGGATCATGACCTATCAGCGGGACGTCGAACATGTAGAAAAAGCGTTCATTTTTGGCGGTATGCCTTGCAGAAATGGTGTAACCGCAGCCCAGATGGTCCAGAATGGCTTTTCTGGAGTACATGACACATTTATCGGTGACGGCAATTTCTTAATCGCCTACGCAGACAACCCAAACAAAGATGAATTGATATCAGAGCTGGGAAGCCGATATGAAGTAATGCTCACCAACATAAAAAAATACTGCACCGGATTTCCCATCCAGTCCCCAGCGGAAGGACTACTTATATTAAAAGAAAAGTATGGACTGAAACCAGACGATATCTCCAAAATCGTTGTCAGGTTGTCCAAGAGGGATGCCCATACCGTCAACGACCGAGAGATGCCTGACATAAATCTTCAATACATTTTCGCGGTAGCCCTGATTGACGGAGGAATTTCTTTTGAAGCAGCCCATTCTTTCGAAAGAATGAGTGACCCTCAAATAATGGCCTTAAGGTCCAAAATAACCTTGATCGGAGATGAAGCATTATCCAACGTAGACCCAATGAGCCAGTCTATCGTAGAAATAACTAGGCCAGACGGTTCTACTGTTCAGGAGCACGTAGTAAGTTTCAAGGGGAAGGCAGAAAACCCACTAACTACCGAGGAAGTGGTCGAAAAAGCAACTGACCTGATAGAACCCATTTTTGGAAAATCCCAAACCAGTGAGCTAATCGACGCTATCAATAATCTTGAGACTGTCGGCAAAGTCAGAGAGCTAAGGCCTCTACTTTCGACAAACACTTAAGAATAGGACCCGACAATGACCGATGGGCACTACGAATTTAGGATAGACGACGCCACGCTAACCAGCAATGGCGAAACTATAGTACTCAGAATATTCATGTCTATCATGGTAATACCGTCTGTCTTTCTAATATATTATCTGGCCAGTACTTCCGTGTTTAATTATTAAACAGATAACGTATAATGCCAGCTGAACTTAATAGCATTAATCTACCGTCGTAATGGTCGAATACTAAAACAGACAAAAGGAGCCAGAATCACCATGGCAAGCATTACTCCTGATCTAATCAAATATATGTCCCAAGCACGAGGTGCTAAGTTACCCGACCCGGTTCTAGCAAAGGCAAAGCACCACATCTTGGATACCCTAGCTGCTATGGTGTCTGGATCAGTATTAAAACCTGGTGTACTGGCTCGGCAATATGTTGAACAGCAAGGTGGCCCACCGGAAGCACAAGTCGTAGGAAGCTCAATGGTGATCTCAGCAGTAAATGCTGCGATAGCCAATGGCATGATGGCACACGCCGATGAAACCGATGATTCTAACGGTTCAGCAGGCATACATCCTGGATGTGCCGTCCTTCCTGCAGCATTAGCAATGGGTGAACGGGAAAATATTAGTGGAGTTGAATTAATCAACTCAGTAGTTTTAGGTTACGACATAGGCAGCCGAACTACCCGTGCACTGGGCAGGAATGAAATGCGTGCCCGGAACCATTTGCCATTCAGCATTGGTGGAACCATGGGGGCCATTGCAGCGGCAGGCTGCTTGGCAGGTTTGGAAGAAGAACAATACAGGGACCTGCTCTCTTATGGAGCCCAGCAAGCATCCGGTATTATGACTTATCCTCGGGACGTTGAGCATATCGAAAAAGCCTTTATATTCGGGGGTATGAACGCCCGAAATGGAGTAATGGCTGCAGAGATGATCCAAATGGGCTTTACAGGGGTATACGACACATTTGATGGTGATGGGAACTTCTTGGTTGCTTATTCAGATAATCCTAAAGGCGAAGAATTAATCAAAGAATTAGGAACTAGATTCGAAGTAATGGGTACCAACATAAAGAAATTCTGCACAGGATTTCCCATTCAGTCTCCAGCAGAGGGGTTATTGATTCTCATTAACAAGCATAATTTAAAGCCGGCAGACATAAAAAGTATAACCGCACGATTGCCAGAGAGTGGTGCACACACGGTAAACGATCGTGAAATGCCAGACATAAATTTGCAGTACCTGTTTGCTGTGGCATTGTTGGATGGAAGAATTTCCTTCGAAGCAGCCCATTCTGTTGAAAGGATGACTGAACCGGACGTACTAGAGTTACGAGCAAAGATGACACTTATCGGTGATCCAGAGTTAACTCACGCTGATCCGGAATGGCAAAGCATTGTCGAGATTACGACAAACGACGGCCGCGACCTCAAGGAACATGTCGTCAGTTTCAAAGGTAAGGCTGATAACCCCTTAACTACTGAGGAGGTTGCTGAGAAAGCCCTCGACTTGATGGAGCCAGTACTTGGAAAACCCCAATCAGATGAACTGATAGATGCTATTAATAACCTGGAAACTCTCGACAGCGTCAGAAAACTCCGGCCTTTGTTAGCAGTATAGAACCTGACACAGATTGATCGACTGAGATTATGGCTTTACTTTATGGCAGGCGGACCAGTGTTGAACTGCAACCTGGTCCCAAGCAGGTTGAACATCTCTACATTCCTGGCTGTCTTCATAAATAGGACACCTAGGATGGAATCGGCAACCTGTTGGAGGGTTGATAGGACTCGCGACCTCGCCTGAAATAGTTAGTCCCATAGCTACGTCGGGATCGGGCCTAGGCACAGATGCAAGCAGCGCCTTTGTATACGGGTGAACAGCATCCGCATACATATCTTCTTTTTCAGCTAGCTCCACCATCTTTCCTACATACATAACACCAACCCTGTGGCTCATATGCTCTACAATAGCTAAATCATGGGAAATGAGAAGATAACTAAGTCCGAATTCCTGCTGCAAATCTACCAGCAGATTCAATATTTGTGCCCTGATAGAAACATCTAAACCTGACACAGGTTCATCCAACACTATCAGCTTTGGTTGTAATGCAAGCGCACGGGCTATGGCAATTCTCTGTCTTTGACCACCACTGAACTGATGCGGAAAAAATGAACCAGTCACTGGGTTTAAACCTACGTTATCTAATAGCTCAGCAACTCTAGCTTCGAGTCTCCTGCCGCGCATTCTTTCATGAACACGCAAAGGCTCGCCAATGATATCTTTAACTTGCATACGAGGATTCAGGGAGCTGTAGGGATCCTGAAAAACAGCTTGAACAGTATGTTTGTATTCTCTTAAATCCCTCCGATTCAGTCGATTAATATCTTTTCCCCTGAATTTTATAGTCCCGTCCGTTGGCCGTTCTAATAAAAGCACATTTTTTGCCACGGTAGTCTTTCCACATCCAGACTCACCTACTAATGCAAAAGTAGTCCCTTCATCTACTGTAAAACTAACCCCATCAACAGCTTTAACAACCACAGAGCTTTGCTGCAAAAAGTTGCTTGGCCCCGGAAAATGTTTTACTAGACCTTCTACTTCTAGTAACGGTTCTGATACTGACATTTACTTCTCCGCCAACCAACAATGTACAAAATCATCGCCACCCAGATGAGTCGCTGGAGGATATTCAGTTTTACAAATATCCATTGCAGCAGGGCATCGTGGCCAAAACGAGCAGCCCGTCGGTATACTCCTTAAGTCTGGCGGCTGTCCATCAATCTGATACAAACGAGGCCTTCGCGCACCCATCACAGGCACAGAATCTAATAAAGCCTTGGTGTATGGATGCTGGGGAGTTTTGTATATCTTGCGTACTTCTGCACTCTCTACAATTCTGCCCGCATACATAACATTAACTCTATCGCACATTTGCGCCACTATACCTAGATCATGAGTGACCCATATTACGCTGGTACCATGTTCTTTTTGAATGTCCCTAATTAATCCCAAGAACTGGGCCTGTATCGTTACATCCAGAGAGGTAGTAGGCTCATCAGCAACCAACAATTCAGGGCTTGTGGCCAAGCCCATAGCCGCCACTACTCTTTGACGCATACCACCACTGAATTGATGAGGATATTGTTTGAGCCTGTCCTCTGGACTGGGTATTCTGACAGACCTCAAAGCGTCAAGAGCTCTCTGCATAGCCTGAGCCCCACGCTCCTTCAAATGCAACTTTATCGGTTCCTCAACTTGGTTACCAATAGTGAAAACAGGGTTCATAGAGGTTTGTGGATCTTGCATTACCATCGCAATTTTACTGCCACGATACTCTCTCATCTCTGATTCTTGTATACCTAATAAATCTTCTCCATTGAACAATATCTGCCCATCTACGATGCTAGCCGCCGGTTTAGGCACTAACCTCATTATAGAGAGACAGGTCATGCTCTTACCGCTGCCAGACTCTCCCACTAATCCGACAGACTCACCTGCCCTAACAGTGAAGTTAACACCGTCAACAGCTTTTAAAACGCCACGGCGCTGGAAAAAATATGTTTTTAGACCTTTAACATCCAGTAGAATAGGGCGATCTTTTGTTGTCGACATATCAGTCATTCCGTTCCCTTGGTTTTACAATTCCTATATAGAAACAAACATCCCAACTATAAATCATACTCATAATTGGCGACGCCTCGGGTCTAGGGTGTCACGTAGCCAATCGCCAAATAGGTTTATAGACAACACAGCAAACAAAATGGCCAAGCCGGGAAATAATGCTATCCAATAAGCAGAGGATATAAACTCCCTACCTCCTGCAACCATCAATCCCCAAGCAGGATGCGGTGGAGGAACACCAACTCCCAAGAAACTGAGCGATGCCTCCAACAGGATAAGATGTCCTACTTCTAGCGTAGCCAACACTATAACGGTATTAAAAACATTTGGAAGTATATGACGGAGCAGTATCATCCAAGCAGGAGTTCCTATTACCTTTGCTACCGCAACGAAATCACGCTCCCTGATACTGAGTGTCTCTCCCCTTACTATCCTGGTAAATCTGGCCGCTAGAAAGGGGGATAAAATGAACATTACACTTTCAAAACTACGACCAACAGTAAATACAAATACAAGCGCCACAAGGATTGTTGGCATCGCCAGTATAACTTCGACTCCTCTTTGGATAAGGCTATCCACTTTTCTTCCTGAATACCCCGATACTAGCCCAAGTATTACCCCGACTCCACCACCCAAAGCAATGATAGTCAGAGAAAGAGCTAACGACACACGTGACCCAATGATAACCCTACTGAGAATATCTCTGCCTAACTTATCTGTCCCCAGTAAATTTGATATGCTCCCACCTTCGTGCCAAGCAGGAGGTGTAAACGACTTGGCAAGGTCTATAGTAATAGGATCATGAGGGGCTATCCATTGTCCGAACAAACCGAATGCCAATAGTATGCCAAGTATTACTGTAGGTATCTTAGGAGCTCTCTTAAGTCCGGAAAACATAGCGATTAGTCTTAGTTTCCAGACGTTTGTCATGACAATCTGAGTTGATGTTGCGCTAGCCATAATGACCTACTGCCCCGTGTACTTAATTCGTGGATCAATTACCGCATAAAGGATATCCACGAATAGATTTATAAATATGAAAAATGCACCGAATACGATTACAACACCCTGAACAATCGGAAAATCACGACTGACTACGCTTTGAACAGCAACGGTTCCGATTCCTGGCCAGGCGAAAACCTGTTCTACAACCACCGACCCGTTCATAAAAGCACCTAGTACAAGGCTGCTATATGTAATAACCGGGATAAGAGCATTTCTAAGAGCATGCTTACTAACTACCATAATCTCGCCAACGCCCTTAGCCCTTGCCATAGTCACGTAATCACTATCAAGCACATCTAGCATACTAGAACGTACCAACCTGACCATACCCGCCATCACACCCCAACCCAAGGTAAACCCGGGCAGTATGTAGGAAGTCCAACCGGTCTTTCCTGCGGGAGGAACAAGGTCCCATACCACGGCAAATAAAATGATCAACATGATACCCAACCAGAAAGGTGGCATCGCCTGTCCAAGAAAAGCCATCACCTTGGCGAACCAATCTATTGGGGTATCTCTATAAACTGCCCCCAACACTCCTAGTGGTATAGAAAATGCGATAGCAAAACCTAGAGCAAATAACCCGAGGGTAAATGTTGCCGGTAATCTTTCCATGAGGATCTTGGTGATAGGTATGCCATTTCGCACAGACTTACCAAGATCTCCGCGTAGCAACTGACCGACATAAATGCCGTACTGGTGGTAGAGCGGTTTATCGAGGCCTAACCTCTCCTCCATGAGCTCCCTTGCGTGGACATGCCCATGACGAGCGGTAAATATCTCCGCTGGATCTCCTATAGACCTGGATAATATGAATACTAGAGTTGCGATAAACCATAGACCCAAAAAGGCCTGAAATATACGCAACCCAATATAAGTAAGCATTAATTTCTCCGACGAAAAGGCCTGCTATCCAGCATATTTACTATCAAGCAGACCTCTTCATTCAACTTAACTATTACAGATTAAGGTTGGATGGTCCAATGGTTATGCGGGTACGGCCTTCCCGTGATAGGAGTCCATGAACCTATTTTATCGGTGGCACCGAATACTGCACCAGCTTCTAGCAGTGGGGCAGTCCAGTAGTCTTCGTTAACAACCCTATGGAACTCTGCCATCGCATCGTGCTGATCCTGAAGATCAAATGCGGAACCTGCCTTGTCCAAGAGTGGATCGAATACATCTGGTAGTTTAATCATTTGCCGACGACCTTCGGAATGGTAGTAAATATGAGCTCCTCTATAGGAGTGGAACCTTGTATCGCTACCCCTTACAGCTATCTGATAAGGAGGCTGGTTAGCCACAATATCAGCTATTTGCTCCGGAGTTTTTATAGCGTTATCAAAAGTTTCTCTCAGTGCTGATCCATCTACTACTGATACGAAAGTCTTCAGACCAATTGCATCTAGATAACCAGCTACTGCTTCTGACAAACCTGGCTGATCTACGAAATCAGCGTCTCCAGAGAAGGTCATAATCTCTATTTCTGCCCCTTCATAGCCGGCCTCTTTTATTAATGCCTTAGCTTTTTCTGGGTCATATGGATGAGGCTCTACGTCACCAGGGTATCCCACGTTTCCTTGTACTACCCAGTAGCAGCAGGCAGGAGTAGTCTGGTCATTATAGAGACCTTTACCTATAGCATCCCTGTCTATTGCTATTGAAATCGCTTCTCTTAATCTACGATCATTAAATGGATGTCCTTCAACCCAGGCGTAGTTGTACCAGATCCAGGATATATTTGAAGCAGGGGCTTGCAAAACTTGTAGATTGGCTTTTTGCAGTTCCTCAACGTTCCTGACTGAAGCGGTCGCCAAGTCGGCAGTCCCGCTTTTCAGCATAGCCATTCTAGTATTTAGTTCTGCTACGTCCCATATCTGCAGTTTTTCATAGCCGGCTGTCTTTTCATAATGATCGTCAAAAGCCGTGAATTCTATATACTGGCCAGGTACACGATCTGTCCACCTATAGGGACCTGATCCTACAGGAGCATCCCTGAATCCATCGATTCCACCGACTTCCTCAAAATAGTCCTGGGACCACACTACAGAGCGAGGTGGTGAAGCTGCGGCGAATAGTATAGGCAGCGTAGACTTTGGTTCCGTGGTGCTCACGCTGACCTTGTTACCGGACACCGTAAACTCGCTGGATAGATCAGGGCCTACTTCTAAGGCAAATCCACCCAATGACTCAGGGGACACAGCTCTGTTCCACGTCCATGCGACATCCTCTGGAGTTACATCCTCACCATTGTGGAATTTCATACCTTCTCTGATGGTGAACGTCCAAGTCAGGAAGTCATCCGATACTCCCCATTCAGTTGCAAAGCCAGGCACCAAATTACCATCAGGGCTCTGACCTATGGCATAGTCAAAGACCTCGTCATAGTAGATCTTGGTAGCACTGTCTTCGGAAATATTTGTGTCAACTCCCTGGAAACCAAGATATGAGCTGACAGATATAACCATATCTCCGCCCTCAGAAGCTGGTTCTGCATCCGCTGACTTAGGAACCGACGTAGGTATAGATTTAGGCTCTGATACCGAAGAGTCCTTTGCTGCACCTGAGTCGGAAGCCGTCGGCGCTGCGCTACCGCCACAAGCGACTGTCGCAGATAGGGCCATTAGGATTAATCCTACCCCTAAAAGCTTCAGTATTTTAAATTTACGACCCAACATGAATACTGCCCCCCTTATACTTTTGTAAAATTCCATGGCATACATATGCCGATTAGTACTTAGACCTTTTAGTCGATTGGCGTATATTAATCGATCAAGGCCTCAATGATCAAGTCTCAATCTAGCCTTTCCGTAGTCTTAATAGGCTTATATCTCGACCTATACTAAATAAATTTACGAAATGTTCTATGCGTATGGCCAATTTCAGGGAAATACTCCCGGCACTAGACAATATTGTGATAAGAGTTTTAAGCTAGTTTATGAATAGGGATTATTATATTTGGTTTTTAACGACAGATTGTGAAAAACATATCCAAACACAATAGCCCAAATAACCGTTATGGATATTCCTGACAATAATAGGTGGTAATAAATGGCCGATTACTGGAGGCTTAAGTATGAAGAATTTTGGTTTCGAAGCAATAAAGACTTAGCTGGTTTCCTTATAGTATTTACTATCGTATTGGGATTAACATGTTTCATAACTGGAATGATGTACGGAAAATCAGAAGGATACGAAGAAGGATGGGCAAATCGCCAAGAATATGATTATTCTGTCCAAAAGTGTGCTGAATACCGTATTCGGTGCGAAAAGGTCAAAGACCTAGAGAGTTATAAACCCGGGTACTAATAATTTATCGTGTCCCGCTAGCCTATATTACGTTGAGTATAAATAAAGTAAAATGACCCTGGTATCTTGTTTATCCTAGAATGCGGCAATAAGGTGGGGAATGTATGAAAAAGCAATTAGCTCAAATTCAGTTCCTGATCATGTGCATACTGGCGGTTACCGCTATCGCGTGTTCTGCTCCAGCTCCCACTTCTCCGGGAGCAAGTTCACCAATGAGCGACGCGGAAAAGTGTAAAGAAGCAGAAGCAAGTAAAAAGGAATCCAGTAATTTCCTGGTCCCCTCCCAAAAAGTACTATGGGACAGACACTTGGAACAAATTAACCAGGCCGAAGCAGACATTGAGAAGTATTGCAATTAGGCTATTGGCTGATTACCACGGACTGTCTTGATATAGAGCTTTTGCGAGAGCCTCCAGGAGACCATCAAAGCTGTCCGGACTCGCATCCCATCCTCGCAAATCCTGGACAGACCGTTCCCTAAGGGAAGTACAGAGTCGGTCTTCTCTGTTAAAAAGAATGTCGTCTGTAGCTACCACAGTTATATTCTGCTTGGACTCAACCCGCGTAGTGGACAACAATTCTGAGTAATACTGGCTGGTCAATGAATTACCAAGAGAGTTTTCAGTAGCCAATATCAATAAACTGTCATAATACGTCGAATGTGACAGAATTATTTTATTCGACTGTACCGCTTCTTCATCATCCCCAACCATAGTCCAACTAGGTACATCAAACTTTGCTAATCCGTCACGTATCTTTTCCGCTAAATCCGTATCAGATGATGCCCCCACTATCAAAACAGTAGGGTATCTCCGACGAGTATCCCGTAATGCCTCTTGAGACTGTATAAGAGGGCCAGCCACTCCAGCTGATCTTAAAAATGATTCCGGAATCATACCACCAGACTTAGAGATAGTATCCAGAGAAATAGTACTCGGTCCCTGATTATTAACCATATCAAGCCCAATTACACCCTTGAGATCACAGTTCACTATCCTGGTTACAGCCATCACTGCATTCATGAAGATGGAACTTTCCAGATCAGCATTCATTATTTGAGCCCCTCGCAAATCGGCTCCAGTAAGATCTGCCATCATAAGAGAAGTTAAACTAATATTAGCTCCTCTCAAATTTGTTCGTGCAAGATTTGCCCATGACAGATCTGTTGAGGAAAGATTAGCTCCAGATAAATTTGCTCCTTCCAGATTACAGTAGGTTAAATTAGCAAAAGCCAAGTCAGCTCCGGACAAATCAGCCATTTCCAATGTGCTGCTGGACAGATCTGATCTAATTAAAGAGCATCCAGCCATGTTAGCTCTCGTTAAGGTTATCCTGCTCAGATTTGAACGAGAGACTACTGCTGAATTTAACGTACATCCGAATAAGTCTGCAGATCTTAAGTTGCTACCAGTCAGATCGCAACCTGAGAGATCGTCATATGACAGGTCCGCCCCAGGAAGCTTTATCCCACTTAGAAAAGCTCCCGTTAAATCAAGTTTAGCCCTTCCGTGAACAAACTCTGGACGGAAAGTTTCATGAGTCGACCGATCCTCCAGACGATAGCTCAATTTAAACTCATCTTTACTGGGATTCGGTATCATGTAGTTGACTTCGCGCCAAGTGGCTATAGCCGCTGCACCTGATCTAACTAAAGATATGTGCTCTGAATTAGCCAATTGCTTCCCCCGAGTTTGATTTATCTTCTAGATTAAAAACTTGGTCTACATACAGTGGTTTTTCAGATATCGGCCTATTATACGCCTGATATGCCAGTTTCACAGACTTTAATTTAGCCTCAGGATATTTTACCTTGCTGAAGTTTCCACTTATACAACATAACCGCAACCGAACAGGCCAAATTCAAACTGGAAACGCCATGCTCCATAGGTATAGATACGTGATAGTCAGCCGATTCTATGACTGATCTACTAAGACCTTGTCGTTCTGTACCAAAGGCCAATATAGACCTGTCAGGAATATCAAATGACTCAAGCGATTCCCCTCCGATATCAACTGCCACCATTGGTCTATCTGTACTAGGCAAGTCATCCACTTGGGCGACCGGCAGAGACCACTGCAGACCAACTCCAGTAGTGAGAGCCGCCGGTTTCCAAGGGTCCAAATCACCTGTATTTAACACTCCAGCAGCTCCCGCCGCCGAAGCAGACCTAACTGCGGCCCCTATATTAAATAAGTTTCTTGGTTTCTCCAAAAATACAACAGGAGACTGATCAGTCCCATTTAACATAGCGTCTAAATCTACGACAGGTCGCTCAGCGATAGACATTACCCCTGTTGCTGGCGTAACGCGAGCTAAACGCTCAAATATTGACTTCTCTATCTCTACAACTAGGTTATTCAGGCAATCACCGATGTCAGGCGCATACTCCTGTTGTAACCGTTGTAATTCCAGGCTATCCGGAGAAACCACTTCGACGAATTTCGCACCGAACCTGAGCGCATGCTTTAGCGGATGAAACCCCTCAACTACTACTAAAGATAGGTCCCCTCTAGCTATATGAAATCGCTCTTCGATAGATTTTACTGACATGTATCACAGTTCCATACAATCTAATTATGTTGAGTACTACGGATCCGTTAATGTTTATTCCTAGTTGCCTGCATATAAGCCATCAATGACAGGGCGACATCCGACCCATATTCTATAACCACATGGTTATAAGAAAGTTCAAAGACGCCGCGATCTAAAATTTCAGACTCAGATCTCCACTCAGTGTCCGATCGAAACCCTAGCAACGCCCTCATTTCCCTTCTGTTAAGTCTAAACGTATCCATAGAATTAAAACGCCGATGAAACCAATTATTCCTGTATTATATATCTAGGTACAAAAGCTCCAGAAGCGCTCATGCCAAGCTATATAATACTGCAATATTACTGAACTTAATGAAGCTAGACCACAACATGGAACAGGCAATCAGCAACCGGTTCAAGAACTATATAAAGGCGTTATTAGCCATGTTTATAGCCATTGTTTTATGTATTTCGATTTTCATTAGCCAGTACTCAATATTAGGTGGGATTATTTGTTTCATCTCCATCGGAAATATCGGATCAATACTGATCTATTGCAGAATGCAAGATTTGAAACAACGCCAGATATACAAATCCCTATTGAATCGCCACGGAAACATTACGCCTAGTTAAACCATTCGACTGAAAATTTCTAGTTTCTGCCTTGTTCATCAAGAAAACTGCGTATTTCTCTAACCCTCAAATATTGAGATGGCCATCCAACTACTTGATCCAATTCCATTCTTGCCTGCAACGGCCAATATGGGTTCCTCAACAGCTCTCTACCTAAAAGAACAACGTCCGCTTGTTCATTAACCAGTATTTGCTCAGCCTGATTTGCATCAGTAATTAACCCTACAGCTCCTGTCATGATGCCGGTTTCCTTCTTGATCCGTTCTGCAAAACTGACTTGATACCCTGCAAAGGGAGTGAGGTTCTGACCTAGAGAATTACCTCCAGATGAGCAATCTATCATGTCTACCCCATCATCCTTTAACCAATCACATAATTGCACACATTCCTCAATGTCCCACCCATTTTCCATGTATTCAGTAGCTGACACCCTGACAAGGAGTGGCATACTGTCCGGTATCGCCTCTCTCACAGACCTAGAAGTTTCACGCGCGAATCTGACTCGGTTCTCCAGGGACCCTCCGTACTTATCAGACCGCTTATTTGATAAAGGGGACATAAAGGAACATCCAAGATACCCATGAGCCATATGAAGCTCAATCACTCTTATTCCGGCCTCTACTGAACGTTTAGCTGATCTTGCGAAGTCTCTGACTACCTCATCAATATCGTCCGAAGTCAATTCTCTTGGGGGGGCTGAATCTTCATCAAACGGTAAAGGACTTGCACCGACACTTTGCCAACCCTTTTCCTGTTGATTTAAGAATCCCCCACCATCCCATGGTTTGTCATGGGATGCCTTTCTTCCCGCATGCGCCAACTGAATGGCAGGAACAGAACCGTTTGCTACAATAGCTTCAACAGATGGCAACAAAGATTCTATCTGAGAATCTTCCCACAACCCCGAATCCCATGGGGTAATTCTTCCCTCAGGTTGCACAGCAGTAGCTTCTATCATAACTAACCCAGCCCCTCCCACTGCACGGGTACCCAGATGTACTACATGCCATGTATTAGATTTTCCGTCTTCGGTATCACAAGAATATTGGCACATTGGGGATACAAACACCCTGTTGGGTATCACTTCCCCTCTAATTTGAATAGACGAAAATAATTTGCTCATGCTACCTCATATTTATTTATCAACTAATACGAACAGTCTGATTACGATTATTTGACCACAGTCGTTTTGTTACCAATGTCATTTATCTGCTCATATAAACATCCTGGTTCCACCATTTCGGACTGGTCGTACAAGGTTCTGTCACCCGACCATTCCTCATAAGCATCCATTAACCCGGAGATGCTATCACGGAAATCCTGCTTTACTGACTCATCCAAATACATCACAGGGCAATAACTCTCAAAAACTCCTCCAGAAGCAAATCTACCGACAGTTATTTCCGTTCGTCCGACCATGCCAGAATTCGTATTATCTACAAAATGACCTGCATAACCGATCTTGTCTCCAGCGGTTATTTGCATCCCGACTTTCACTTGTTCTCCATTTATCGTTAGCGGCTGTTCGCATATTTCTTTCGAGGTCATATCACATGAGAGACTCACTACATGATCTATGGATACACGCCAGGCTGAAAAACGTGAGGGTTTTATAATTAATTCCCAATCATCTTGTTTATACGTATCAGTAGGCTGCCAAGAAATATCATCTACCATTCCAGTAACTGGTGATATTAGTTCAGTCCTAGCCGGAAATCTGTATTCAAACGTAGGATTCTCATATTCAGTAGGTTTCCCTGCATCATGAACCCTGCCAAATTCATCAAAAACTGTTGGGAATGACCCTTTCAAGAACGACTTGCTAAATTTGAAGGGCCCCATCATCGATGTAGTGGGATCATAACCACTGAAACTGTCTACCAAAATATTGTATAAAACGGGTGGGCTGTCATCTCTGCCAGTGGCCATTCCTGCCTGCCCCATCGATTGAGCTCTCTGCAACATCATATAGCACATTGGTTGAGCGTTAACTGGCATCTGGGCACAAGGATCTTGCATGAACTCGTTCGGTGATATGGATTCTCCATTGTTTATGAGCCCACCTACTATATCTAATGCATCCTCCGGGATAGAACCTTCCGGAAGCACTTCAGCCATTTGATTTAATGCGTCATCAAGTCCTTGTATATCGCTCAAATCAAAAGGAATATCAGACAAATCGGGGAGACTCAGAGAATCTGTATCGTTTGGCTTTGGGCAGGCCATTTTAGTGCACCCCAACACTCCATTTTCAGTACAGAAACAACTGTTACAGTGGTTGTCTCCTGTATCTTGTCCAGTCCACCCTGAATCTACAGTTTCCCCTCCCGACAAAACACATTGCTGTTGGACGGACTCTTGATGATCTTTACCGTCAGAAATTCCCTGAGATAACCCATCAAGGACAGTTGTAGTGCTCTGAGATGAAGTTGCTTGCAATGAAACATCAGGAATGTCAGGGGTTTGTTGTTGTGCAACTACAGGGGTTTCTATATCAACGCCACTTTTGTCAATTTCAGGGTCCGTACTAGAACAACCCGCCGCTAAAACCGTCAATAAAACCATCATGCTAAATAAAAATTTCGTCATCTCGAACTACCAACTTTATCGTAAACTCATTATTTGTACATGGTACCAGACACTCATACAAAACAATGCACTACCGGTCACGAAATAATCTTAGCACGCATCAAGTCCCGTGCAGCGACAATACCTATTGCGCAAATGCGCATATAAATATATCTTGCTATCAACAATTTCAATGGAGTATCAATATGTTAATCATTCGCGTTTACACTGGGGCGGACGGACAGACTCACTTTGAAGACTTAGAAACAGATGCTTTCCCCTATCCAGAATCCCTGGAAAACGTAAGCGGAATAAGATTTCGTATACAAGAACCAGGAGTATTCAGCGATTGGCATCAAGAATCACAGCGCAATTACATAATTACTCTTTCAGGGGAAGGTGAACTAGGAATCGGTGACGGCACATTGCGAAGAATTAAAGCTGGCGAGGTAATGCTTGTGGAAGACCTGACAGGACAGGGCCATACTACAAGGGTAACAAGCACAGTACCGCGAGTTACCGTTCAGATACCGTTATCCAACCAGACTCCAGGTTCATAAGAACAGATACTGCAAAAGTTATTAGCAAAAACGGAGGCGCAACATGAAATTTGGTCTGTTTTATCAAATTCAAGTCCCCAAACCCTGGTCAGAAGACAGCGAGTCAAAGCGCATATGGGAAGCGCTAGAACAAATCACTTACGCTGAGGAAATGGGATATGAAAGCGTGTGGTTCTCCGAACATCATTTTAGGCCCGTCTGGTCCCACAATAGTGCTCCAGACCTAACCTTGGCAGCTGTAAGCCAGAGAACGTCTAAGATAAGACTGGGAATCGGAGTCGTACTGACCCCAATCCATCACCCACTGCATGCAGCAGCCAGAATGGCCACTCTAGATATCCTGAGCAATGGACGTGTTGACGTGGGTTTAGGAAGGACCGGATACCCATATCAACTTACACCGTATGGTTCCGGATTAGAAGACACGAGGGGCATGTGGGAAGAATTTGCCGAGGTTCTACCACAAGCCTGGACTCAAGAAACCACTTCATATGATGGAACATACTTTAAAATTCCTCCGAGAGAAGTGCTCCCGAAACCGATCCAGAAACCTCACCCGCCACTATGGTCAGCATGCGGTAGCGAAGAGACCGTGAAGCTGGCTGGAGAGATGGGACTCGGTGCACTGTTTGGAAGCGAAGGCGGTCCAGAAAAAATCGGTACGCTTATGGAAACATACCGAGAGACTATTAAGACTGCAAAATCACCATCAGGAATGGTAAATAATCAGGCGGCCGTAATGACTGCAGGTTTCTGTCATGAAGACCCCACAGTAGTATCTACACGAGGTGTTGAACTAATCGACTGGTATATGGAACAACAACGTGAACGAGCCCGATTAGTATGGAAAGGAGTGGACCCGGCAACCATACCAGCAGACTATAAAGGATATTACGAAAGAGATATGCGCTTAGCTGCCGGGCCACATAAGGGAGAACCGACACCGCAAGAAGTAGTAAACAAAGGCGGGTCATTCTTGGTAGGAACCCCAGAGGAGTGCATAAAATTCGTTGAGAGCTATGAGAACATGGGCATTGAGCAAGTATTTTCTCTCAATGCTATAGGACCCGAATCCCACGAAGAAACTATGAACACTCTAAGAATGTTCGGTGAACATGTAATCCCATACTTCAAAAACAAGGAGAAAACAGCTAACAAATAGGCATATATCCAATTCAAACCATATTTCGTGAAGACTGAGATGAGCAGAGATAATCAATCGAACATTCATAGTCCTCAAATGCAAATCCATGAAGTGTTGGAGTGTGACCCACACTCTGGTGAGAACGGGACCGGACTAATATTTAAAACAAACAGAGGAGATGTCCGGAGCATCTTACACAATGGTGAAAATGTAGGAAACAGCGTCATATTGGTTTGTGGCGCTAGCGGAGGATTTGGAGGACCAGCTAAGGGAATCTATGAGGAATTAGCTGAGTATTTTACCTCTCTAGGCATATCGTCGCTCAGAATGGATTATAGGAGCCCGAACGACTTCCCTGAATGTATGCTCGACTTATTATCCGGAATTATTTATCTCCAAAAAACAGGCTATGGCCCTCCAGTCTTAGTAGGACATTCATTCGGAGGAGCTGTGGTCATTGCAGCTGGAGCCGCAAGCCCTCATGTATCCGGAGTAGTAGCTCTATCATCTCAAACATATGGAGCACACATGGCTGGACTAGTATCACCGAAACCGCTGCTAATTGTGCATGGTAAGACTGACACTAGATTACCATACACATGCGGCGAGCAGATTAATAACTGGGCTAGAGAACCCAAGGAACTCATATTATATGAGGAGGCTGAACACCGGCTAGAAGAATGTCGAGCACAATTGTATGACCTGCTATCAACCTGGATTCCAAATACGCTGAGCAATCACGTCAAACGTATCTGAGCAGCCATCATTTACTCATCTAAGTTCAACAACCCTGTCTATAGTCGGTATATCAGGCCTGAAAGTGGCACGCCAGGCCTCAAGAGCCTTTATCTTAGCAACGTTCCCAATCCATCCACCAACTAGGTCTATGACTGCCATGATTTCTTCAGGACTAGCTCCTGCTTTATTAGCAGCATGCATATGTAGTTGGATATGTGAAACCAGATCATTACTTGATATGCATGCCACCACAATAGCTAATTCCTTAGTCTTTCGGTCTATAAGACCTTCCTTCAGATAGTTTGCTTCCGTATTGTCGTTATGGCTCTTTAAAGCCTCGACTCCTTTGTATTGGGCTACAAAATCATGTAGACCATAACGGAATCCTCGAAGAGCCGTAGTGCGCTCTAATTCACGTTCCATATCAGAAGACATCATAAACCTCTCTATTTTTATCTAAGCTCAACCACTCTATCAATAGTCGGTATATCAGGCCTGAAGGTAGCCCTCCATGCTTCTAGAGCGTTGATTTTGGCAACGTTCCCGATCCATCCACCAACTAGATCTAAAATAGCCATAATTTCTTCAGGACTAGCGCCTGCCTTGTTAGCTGCATGCATATGTATCTGCAAATGTGAAACTAGATCTTGCTGTGCAACACAGGCAACCATTAAGGATATCTCCTTGGTCTTCCGGTCTAACGTTGTAGTACCGATATATGTAGCCTCAATATGGTCGTTAAGCTCCTTCAGTGTTTCTATATTGAGCTCAGCATAGAAATCATGAAGCCCGTACCTAAAGCCTCTTAACTGTGTTACCCGTTCTAATTCTGCTTCTTTATCTATCGCCATGGTTCCTCCTATATTTCTTTTCACGCCCCTGCCGCGTAGGGCTTTAACATAGCATATATCAAATCATTTATCGGCGTTCTACAACCAATGTTACTACCTGCCCTAATAACGGCTCCTGTAAGAGATTCCAATTCCATCGGACGTTTCTCTAACAAATCACTGTACATTGACGCATGCATGTCTTTAAGATTTTCCATTATATAATTCAGAGTATCATCAACAACAGTAGTAGAAAGATTGATATTACTCGCTTTCCCTACCGATTCAATCTCCTCCATGCATCCTCGAATTATCCTTTCCCACTCGGGTTTAACCATTAAATCGGCCATGGATGCTCTAGCTAAACTAGTTACTCCAGCCATTGTTGCTATGAACAGAAATTTAGTCCATAGCGTTTTGTGTATATCATCGCTGAACCTTGCTTGTACCCCAGACTCATTAAACATTTCCGCGATCAAAACGCCACGTTCAGTAAGACTGCCATCATCCTCTCCAAATTCTATTCTAACCACATCACCATTCTGTCGAATTACCCCAGGCTCAACCAACTGTGCTTCTATATAGGCTGCACCTGGCATGACTTTTGAATTTCCCAATACGTTGGCCGCTAATTTATAGCTATCAATTCCATTCTGCAAACATATAACAACAGTATTGTCACCAACCAGTGGCTCCAACATTGGGACAGCAATAGCATTATGATAAGTTTTGACCGTTAAAAGAATTAAATCTACTACTCCTACCTTAGTAGTATCTTCTTCCACATCACACGAAATGATATTTGATCCACTATCCGTAATGACCTGCAACCCGTTCTCCTTGATAGCACTAAGATTATTACCTCGCGCAATCAAGGTCACTTCATGCCCATGCAGAGCAAGAGTTCCACCGAAATAACCTCCGATACTCCCTGGGCCCATCACAGCTATTCGCATTACTATTACCTACCTGTAAAATTACGGCTACATTAACTCGACTCGACTAACAAGGCAACCTGCAAACAAACTTACCTTGACGGTCATAGTTAATAACCTTATTCTCACTGTAATATATTTGTGGAGACCACTATGACACAAGAACAACCAAAGATTACACCACCGGTACCACAGCCCGAGTCAGATTTTTACTGGGAAAAGTGTAAAGACGGAGAACTATGGTTGCGTCAGTGTGATGACTGCAATAAGACTTATTTCTACCCGAGGGATCTATGCCCATTATGCTTCTCCCGCAATACAAGTTGGGTTCAAACCGATGGTAAAGGAATCGTTCACACCTTTGCGATAGTCCACAGAGGCCCGACTCCTGCTTTCCGAGACAGAGCTCCATACGTCACTGCCGTCGTGGAATTCCCTGGGGGAGCGCGAATGCCGACTAATTTAGTCGACGTGGAACCAGACCCTGCATTCATCAAATGCGGGATGTCGGTTGAAGTGGTCTTTGAAAAACTTGATGAGAACATAAACTTACCCATGTTTCGGCCAGGCAAGTAAGGAAATATGACAACCCTTGTCGATAAAGTAGCAATAGTTACCGGAGCAAGTAGAGGAATTGGACGCGCTATCTGCCAAGGTCTAGCTGCTCAAGGCTGTTCAGTGGTAGTGGCGTCTCGGACAGAGGATGATCAATCTTCAGCTAATGATTATCCTCAATACGCATCCGGTACTATCCATAACACTGTAAATCTTATTACCCAGAATGGTGGATCAGCTGTCGCTCAACGATGTGATGTTAGCAATGCACGAGACATTGAAACGCTCTGCGAATCCACTTATCAAAGATTCGGCCGACTAGATATTTTGGTATCAAACGCTGGTATAGATTGCGAATCCCCAGTGCCCGACCTGCCATTAAATATACTAGACGATTGTCTTGCCATTAACATTAGAGCTCCATTCCTTCTATGCAAATATGCCCTACCTTACATGCTAGACAGTGGACATGGAGGATCAATATTTGCCGTCACATCTGGTGCGTCCAGAGGTTATAGAGAAGGTAGAGTCGGTTACTCCATGAGCAAAGCTGCCGTAGACCGAATGTTTCTCAGTCTGGCAGAAGAAGTTAAGGCTTCTAACGTAGCAGTCAACGTCCTCAGCCCCGGGCGAGTGGACACTTGGATGAATCGACGTGGTGATTGGCCAGGTACCGAACACATCCCGATGGTTCAACCTGAAGAAATTATCCCCTCGGCCGTATGGCTTGCACAGCAGGATGCTAGTACATTCACTGGAAACCTTGTAGAAAGATCTGAGTTCGGAACCACTTGGGGTATCAGATAAACACCGTTTTAACTATTCAGACTCAGCACTACCCTAAACCTCCCTCCCGTACTATACTCCACCTGATAATGTCCATAATCGGTATTATGAAGGAGGATACAATGAGTACACCGCCAACAGATCGAACGGTCCAAAGGTCTATCGCACCGAAACTGGCGCAATTAAGTGAAAATGTACTGTTTGGAGATGTCTGGGAGCGCTCGGAGCTCTCTAAGCGAGATCGTAGCCTTATAACCATAGCATCACTAATAGCCATGTACCGAACAGACCAACTAAGGGGTCACCTGAATAGAGCTCTAGATAACGGCGTTACAGCCGAGGAGATCGGAGAGGTCATTACACACATGGCCTTTTATTCCGGATGGCCTACGGCTGCCAATGCGATTAAAGTCGCAAAGGAAGTTTTTGATTCGCGAAGTTAAACCCTAGAATAGGTATCAAGGCCTAATTATATACATCACCTCTCTAAAACGAGACATATGGAGGAAATTCATGCCGGTAATGACTGGTGGAAAGTTTTTAGCAGACACATTTAAAGGGTACGGAGTAAGTCATGTGTTCTTTATGCCGGTGATTGTCCAAAGGGCACTACTAGAAATGGAAAAACTCGGTATCAAGAGAATTATGGCCCATAGCGAAAAGGCAGCAGTATATATGGCTGATGGATATGCTCGTACTAGCCACAAAGCGGGGATATGCATGTCACAGTCGGTAGGCGCTGCTAATCTAGCAGCTGGTTTGCAAGACCCCTTCTTAGGCAGATCACCCGTAATAGCGATAACTGGACGCAGGCCACAAGCAGACCAGTACCGACATTCCTATCAGGAGATTGACCACATAGCACCTTTTGATGCAGTGACTAAATACAATGTGGGTGTAACTGATCCTTCCCAATTGCCACACCTTATTCGACAAGCGTTCAGAGAAGCCGTAACAGGGTCACCCGGACCTGTACATCTAGATTTCGAGGGGACTACAGGAGCAATAATCGGGGATGGCGAAGCTGACATAGAAGTGATTATAGATGATGCTTTCATCAGCGTACCTCCATTTCGACCAGAACCAGACCCTACACTTGTGCGAGAGGCCGCATCGGTCATAGCTAACTCTCAACGACCCGTAATAGTATCGGGAGGCGGAGTAGTCACTTCAGGAGCGGAAAAGCAAGTAGTTGAACTAGCCGAATTGCTATCGATCCCGGTCGCAACATCACTAAACGGAAAAGAAACCATCCTAGCCGATCATCCCTTGTCAGTAGGAGTATGTGGAGCATATTCGAGAAAATGCGCTAACCGAGTTGTATCAGAAGCTGACCTGGTTATTTATATTGGTAGTAATACTGGTAGCCAAGTTACAAATGAGTGGACTGTCCCACAGCCTGGAACACCGGTTATACAAATTGATATTGATGCGTCTGAACTAGGTCGTAGTTACCCCACACAAGTGGCTATGCAAGGCGACGCTCGTGCTTCGGTACAGAAGTTATTAGAGGCTAGCGAACCATCCACTAATCGGACAACGTGGGTCAACAGAGCCCAGGAAATAGTCAGAGAATGGAAAGACGAAGTGAGCCAGCTTGTTGACGCAGACACCGCTCCTCCACGTCCTGAGCGATTATGTAAAGAAATAACAGAATTCCTACCCTCAGATTCCATCTTAGTATCAGATACAGGACATGCGGGCATATGGACAGGAACCATGATAGACCTAACTCACTCTGACCAGAGCTACCTTAGATGTGCTGGATCATTAGGATGGGGATTCCCTGCAGCTATTGGAGCAAAATGCGCCGCACCAGAGCGACCTATTGTTTGCTTTACGGGTGACGGCGGATTCTGGTATCACCTGTCAGAATTGGAAACTGCTGCACGTTACGGCATAAATGTGGTGACAGTAGTTAACAACAACCATTCACTCAATCAAGAAAAACGCGGTAATGAACGAACATACGGGGCGCAAACACCCGAATCCGACGAACTCTGGATGCTTTCTGATATTGACTTTGCCAAGCTAGCTGAGTCTATGGGATGCTTTGGAATTAGAGTAGACCAGCCGAATCAAATACAAAGCGCAATGGAACAAGCCTTTGCTTCTGGTAAACCTGCCGTAGTAGATGTAGTCACAGATATCGACGGGATAGCTCCCGGCGCGTGGAGCCCATAATAAAACTAAATTTGGTTAGCCATGGATATAAACGTATTAGCTAAAGAATAGTTGCGGTGCCCACCTTTATATATGGTGGGCACTATATATATATCCTTGAGGCCTCGGCTAGAAAAATCCTTGTACATACGTAATGCAATTTTCGCAGGGTCTTCGCCATCATGGAGCGCATTATCCACCCAACCTGGAAACGCTGTCAGAGAAATACAATTAACATCTGGAATTTGTATTCCCCATAATATCGGGACTTTAATATCTTCCAGAAAACTGTTTCTATACAGATCATAAAATAGATCCACGGCTTCCATATCATAAACGGGCTGAGTAATAAAATATTCAACACCTGCGAGAATTTTCTGATTCGCCAGGACTACTTCGTTATCTACTCCTTTAGATAAATCTAAAACTGATCCGACACATATATCAGCAGGTTTGGCCAATTCCATACCGCGATAATCTATCCCTTGATTCAAATTAACTATAGACCGGATAAATTCGGTAGTCGTATAGTCACGAATCTCCGATGGATTATCTGTCCATGCTCTACGGAATCTGTCTCCGGCCGCAACAACCACATTCTCCAACCCCATGATAGACCCACCCAGTACGAGCGAGTCCAATGCCAGTTTATTCATATCTCTGGTCACTACAGTAAAAATAGCATCTGATATGTCGTTGCACTGTATATATGCGGCTACCATTGAAGAACTGGCTCTGACAGAGAGTCCAGGACTAGAATTAACCAAGATAAAATCTGCCATATCCGGATAGGATTCGTCCAACTCCATTGATGGTGATTTTGGAGGTGAATAATCACAAATAAAACAAGACTTACGAGTAGTGTTATTGAAGTTTGCGGTAACTTTCACCATTACGACACACCTCTAGCTATAAAAACACTCGCGCAAGAATCCATGAGGAATAAAAGTACGACCTATTTTATTCACCCTCTATTTGAGCAATCATCTCATGAAATTGGTTTATACTCTTTTGCTCTGAGAGTCCAATATAATATCTCAACCCCTGGATGTGGTTTACAACATCCCTAGGTAACATCAGAAGTTCGTCGCGCGGCTCGTTCATGTGATACAGCGCATCAACTCCATCCTCTAACCCAACGTATAGGATGTCCTCTAGCAATGCCATATCTTTAGAATCCATATCATGCCTAGCCACCCATCTCGAAAATACGAATGGCAATCTAGTCCACTGATTCCATTCCTGTCCTAGGTCATACGTATGTGTAAACCCGCGTACACCCCTTCTCTGGCGCAAAGCCTGATTTCCTATTAACAATAATGCGTCGTATGGCTGATCTTGAGTACTGACAAATTCAAAGGACTCAACCCCGTATTTGAGCTTCAATAGAACTTCTAGTAATTTAGGAGCAGTTACACTGTCGTCTATTACCGCAATACGAGACGAACCAAGCTCCTCAATAGGCTTGTTCGAATATAAATTCACACTACCAGCTCTATCTATACTCGCAATACAAAACCCAGCGACGTTCTGGATTGAATCACCTAATCTAAAACAATCTAATATTGGGACTGGGGCAGCATCGATATCTCCTGAACGTATGGCATCTGCCATTGTATTGGGTGTTAAATCACGCCAATCTACGCCTCTACGGGCCATATCGAAGTAAAAAGGTTCATTGTGAAGATAATTAACTCTACCGACAGTAATAGCCATACCTAGAGAATCACCACCTATT
>CAZVRK010000026.1:0-22941 GCA_964629875.1 uncultured Dehalococcoidia bacterium
CATAGGCTGCTGCTACCGGTCCTCCAATACTTAATGAAGTTATTGATAATGAACCCAGAAAGCCGAAGAAAAACCCGGATTTCTTGGATCTAGCAAGCGCAATCTCAGATTTGAAAAGCAGAGAGACTCCTAATATTAAAATGAGTATTCCGATTAATATTCTTAAGACGGATGGGTTTGCAATTTTAAGGGCAAAAACTCCTACCGGAACCGCACAAAGTCCGCCGGATAACATTCCATATAATTGTGATATTTGCAGATGTTTTCTTACCTTTATAAACACCATGGCTAATAGAATTACTATCAACAAGTTGGCTATTATCACTACTGAATGAGGATCCAGGAATATTAAAAGTACCGGGGCGACGACTAGAGCCAGTCCGAAGCTTACCGTTCCCATAACGGTGGCTCCGATAAATACGGCTATTAATGAAATGATTAGTTCTAATCCTTGGAGCAAAGTCCCTCAATATCCTGTAGTGGATAGGCCATAGTGTTGAATGTTGTTAGTCTAATCGGAGGTGAAGTCTGAATCTAGACTGGGATATTTGTTTGCGAAGACGTAGAAGGAGGTCGCCAAAAGTCTAGAATGTATTCGAATGTCGTCCCCATAGTAATGTAGTTGGAAGGCCATCCGAAAATACCGATTCTATTAACTATATTAGTCCGATCCCAAATTATAGTATTTCGGAGTTCGTACCCTGCGTCTGTTAGAGCTTTAACAACTGATATGTGGATAGTCATTCGTTTATTATCCATCCACACATCAGGAACATTAATTACACAGTGAGCTTTTTCCTTAAGTAATGGTAATAGATCTCTAAATATTTCTGTCATGGCAAGTTGATACTGGTCTAAGTCTAGTACGCCAAGGTCGTTTTTATCCTGGCTGTATTGCTCGATTTTCAGATATTGGTCATTTTGTCGAAGCTTTCCTCTTCGGCTTTTGTTAGTTCTAGGGCGATTCAATAGATTGGCATATGGAGGAGAAGTTACTATCAGGTTGATTGAATTTTCATCAAGATGTTTATTTGCATTTCGGGCGTCTTCGCATAGGGGTATCTGTTGTGATTTTTGTTCTTGAGTTGATAAACGGCTCTGGCATACGTTCATGTATTCAGGTTTTAGGTCAAACCCGACGCAATTACGGTCACAGTCTTGAGCAGCCAGTAATGTACTACCGCTGCCAGAAAATGGATCTACTACTAGTTCGCCTGCATGTGTGAATAACTCAATGCATCTTTTGGGTAAAGATATAGGAAATGTAGCGGGATGAATGTCTTTGTCTCTGATATCACGAGATTCGTAAGAAAATTTCCAAACTCCTATTTGAGACAAAATCCATTCTTTAGCTGTTAGACAGTTAATATGGTTAGTTGGGCAATCACAATATTTACCGTTTGATATCTCTAGTTTTGATTTTTCTATCTGAGTGGCCATTATGAACTGTCGCTGTTAAGTGCTACGTTGTTTTATCGTGTGTTACGGACAATGGTACCTAATGGGCTTGTGATAAATCCACACGTTTTACTACATACTCGGAGGTGTTTTGGGGTTTGTCTTTAGTGTAAAGGCACCCATTTTTGCCGCTTCGTTTAAAGCCGCATCTACATTTACAACAGGAGGACCATTTCGTTCAAGTGCAATTGATAGTTCTTCTTCAGCAGATACAGTGAACGAGCGCTCACCGTCTAAAGCCACGGTGTAGGACCTCTTTGGCAGAACTGTACGTGCCCCCAAGTCGATGGTATCCCAACTCTGTATATCTACTTGAGTGACCATTCCGGGTGCTATGGGAGCTAGGATACTTGTTGTATTCTTTACTGTGGCATTCATATTGTCGTCAGATAAAGTATATCTAATCCCCTGATTATCCTGTTGAGATATTGGTTTAAGCCTTGCTCCAATAGAGGATAGTCCGATACTTGATGGTTCGGCTCGCGTAAGGAACACATCGTATAAGGTCGACAAATCCCATATTGCTCTACTGGCTAGAAATCGCTCTTTGGACAAAGCGACATCTATGAGGGCTAGATCTTTAAAACTTCCGTCCACATCAATTTTTAGAAGCTTGCTAATAGTGGATACGAGAGATATCTCAAGAATATCTTGTGCTACTAATCCAGCGGCTATTCCAGCCAGAGTTCCTTCGGTTAATGATGGGAACACGTTATTAGTTCCAGTGGATATCGGAACCATAGGTATAACGGTAGACCCTTTCACTACAGCTCTATTGGTGCCATCGCCACCTAATGTAAGTAGACAGCCAACATGGTTCTGCTGCATTAATTCTGCTGCTCGCGTGGTATCTCCTTCGACATAATACGCAGGCATATCTAGAGTCTCTACTGTAATCTTCAGATTAGGATCGTCACTAGCACGTAAGCAGAGTCCAGCACTATCCGGCATGGCAATGACTTTGTGGACCCCTGTAGATGATATCCCGAATAAGGCTCGTCGAATTATGTTTACTTTCTCCCAATCCGGCACGACTCTTCCTTGGGATACTATTCTTCGGATATCTTTACTAGCTGAAGGATTAGCTATGATGCCTACAGAAGCCATAAGCCGATATAATCTCCGACCGTAAAACGTTGTAAAACAGATTAGTATAGATGTTATCATCAATATCTCTGGATACATAACTGTGGTTAAGGAGTAATCGTATGGATATAGACTTCATGTCCGTAGTTGAGCTTAAACATATGCTTGATGCGAAAGAAGTGTCTATTGTAGAAATAATAGAACATTTCTATGATCGTATTGATGAGCTTAATCCGAAGCTAAATGTATTTCTTGCATTATGTAGAGAAGAGGCTATGGAAATAGCATTCAAGCAGCAACAAGCGTTAGAAAAAGGTGTTTTGCAAGGAAAATTGGCGGGCATCCCAATTTCGATTAAAGATCTTGAGATGACTAGTGGCATTGTTACAACTTTAGGTTCTGTAGTTTTTAGAGATCGTGTCCCGACTTACGATTCTGTTGTTGTGGAGCGTGTTAAAAATGAGGGCGCAATTATATTAGGAAAAACGAATACTCCTGAATTTGGTCAGTCAGGTACAACTGAGAATAGATTAGGAGATGCGTGTAGAAACCCTTGGGATACCAGTAGAACATCAGGAGGGTCGAGCGGAGGAGCCGGTGCTGGGCTCGCTGCGGGTCTATTCCCTATTGCTACAGGTAGTGATGGAGGTGGCTCAATACGAATACCGGCCAGTTTTAATGGAGTCTTTGGAATTAAGCCATCTCAAGGAAGAGTACCCCGGTATGGTGGATACGGTATACCTGCCTCTAACCATTTGTCGCAATCAGGTCCGATGGCACGTACCGTCACGGACTGCGCATTATTATTGCAAGTAATGTCCGGAGCGGATTATAGAGACCCGACTTCTTTGCGCTTAAATAGTAATGATTTTCTATCAGATATCGAAAAAGGTGTATCAGGTTGGAAGATCGGTTGGAGTCCTGATTTAGGATATGCTGCTGTAGATTCCGAAGTCCTAAAGGTATGTGCGGAGTCAGCAAAGGTATTTGAATCCTTAGGTGCTAATGTCGAAGAGGTAAATCTGCAAATTGAAGATCCTTTTCACACGTTCTTCGATATTTTTGCAACTGGAACATATACATCTTATGGTGATTTATTAGAACAGAGTGGTGACGATTTAACTGATTATGTAAGAAGTACTCTGGAATATGCTAGTACTCTGACGGCCAGCGATTTTTCAAAAGCGCTGCTACAACAAGATATTCTGAAGCGATATATGGAGACGGTTTTTGATGAATTTGATTTGTTATTGACTCCTACTATGGCTGTAACTGCATTTCATATTAACGATAGACCTTCTACTATTTCGGGAAAGGAAGTGCATAAGTTTTGGGGATATTTACCTTTCACGTATCCCATAAACATTACTGGTCAGACGGCGGCAAGTGTTCCTTGCGGATTCTCTCAGTCAGGTATGCCAATAGGACTACATATAGTCGGTCCCTTTGGGTCGGAAAATAAAGTCCTAAGGGCTTCACGTGCTTTTGAGAAGGCTGCTCCTTGGGATCAGTACAGACCTAACATGGCCTGACAGGGTTATTCCAAAGCCTCTGCCATTATCTCAGCAATATGCCTAGGTTGACGATTTGTCCCGTGTTCAACCTGCTGTCTACAGGACACTCCTGTAACGGCTATTTCACATTCGGCATCAGAATTATTGATGGCTGGGAATAATGCTTGCTCTCCGATCTGCATAGAAATGTCATAATGTTCCTTTTCGAATCCAAATGATCCTGCCATGCCACAGCAGCCCGAATTTATCAATTGAGCTTCGTAGTTCTCTGGCAAGTTTAGAACTTCTAATGAAGCAGAGGTTCCTATCAAAGATTTTTGATGACAATGCCCGTGAAACAATATTTGCTTTTTATTGCTAGTGAAATTCAAATTCAGTTCTCCTTTCTGATTTAGCATAGAAAGGAATTCGTCGATCATGTAACTATTTTCTGCGACTAGTTTGGCGTTTTCTGTTTTTATTAATTCGGGATATTCATCTCTAAAGGTGAGTATGCAACTTGGTTCAGTTCCTATGATTGGAAAGCCCTGTTTAACGTAATCTGCCAATACATCTATATTGGTTTCTGCTCTCATCTTGGCTTCGTTTAGTAACCCTTTGGAAATCATAGGACGTCCACAGCAATCTGCGTTGGCCAATACCACGTTGTACCCGGCTTGCTCTAATAATTTAACCGATGCTTGCCCTATGGACGGATAGTTGTAATTCATGAAAGTATCGTTGTATAGAACAACTGTCCCCGTCAGAGCAATATTGTCTCTGATACTGTTTCTGTTATCGAACCATTGTTGGAAAGTTGTCGAGGCGAATCTTGGCAATTGGCGGTTCGGATGTACTCCAATGAGTTTTGAAGCTACTAGCCGTCCGAGGCTACTATTACTGATCCAATTGGATAATCCAGGTAGTTTGGTGCCTAGTTTATTTACCTTGTTAATATTTGCAAAGATTTTTGTTCGTATGGGGAGTTTATTTACCTGGTAATATTTGTCTAAGAATTCGTATTTGAGTTTCGCCATATCTACACCCGAGGGGCACTCTGATTTACATCCTTTGCACTCTAAACATAAATCCAGGCTTTCGTACAATCGGGAGCTCGTGATAGTGCCTTCCGGTAGATTCCCTGACAAAGCAGCCCGTAATAGGTTTGCTCTACCTCTAGTAGAGTGTTCTTCATCTCGTGTGGCCATATATGAGGGGCACATTGTGCCTTCGAGTTTTCGGCATGCACCCATGCCGTTGCACATTTCTACGGCGCCGGCATAGTCTGAGTCTAATGAAAAGTCTAGCGTGGTATTTACTGGTGTCGTGCTATAAGAAGTACCATACCGTAAATTGTCAGTTAATGGGGGACAGTCTATTATCTTTCCTGGATTCATAATACCGTCTGGATCGAATGTATGTTTGACGTCCCTGAATGCTTGTGTGATTTCTGGCCCAAACATTTTTTCAGTCCAGACCCCTCTTACAATACCGTCTCCGTGCTCTCCACTGAGGGAACCGCCAAACTCTTTTACTAAATCACTTATCTCATCTGCTATCGCCATCATCCTGTTCAGCCCGTTTTCTTCTTTGAGACTGACCAAAGGGCGAATGTGCAAACACCCAACGCTGGCATGGCCATAATATCCAGCTTCTGTATTATGGTTTCGGACGATCTCATCGAATCGTCTCACGAATGGGCCGAGTTTTTGAGGATCGACAGCTGTGTCCTCAACGTATGGGAGTGGTTTAGCATCCCCGTGTATGCTCATCAATAAACCCAGCCCTGCCTTCCTAATGTTCCAAACATTGTTCTGAGAAGGTTTGTCTAGGAGGTTCACGCAGGCATAACCTAGACGCTTCCGTTCCATATCAGATTTAAACACATCTAGTTTGCTTTTGAGTTCGAGTTCTGTTTCTCCGTAGAACTCTACTAATAATAGAGCACCGGGATCCCCTTCAATAAATGATAGGTTTTGGGCAAAACCAAGAGACTCTCTACATCTATCAAGTAACATTTTATCCATTATTTCTACCACTGACACGTCGTGGGTTAGTATCTCTTTAGTTGCTTCGCTGGCTTCGAAAATGTCTTGGAAATGAATTACTGACATCGCGGTTATTGTCGGTCGTGGAACCAGGTTTATTTTAGCTTCTGTTGTTACGCATAAGGTTCCTTCGGAGCCGACAGCCATTTTGGCCATGTTGATTGGCCCATCGTGCAAGAAATCATCTAAGTTATATCCACTTACGCGTCTGAGAATTTTCGGGTAACGAGATTCGATTTCACTGGCCGACCCTTTGGCTATTCTCAAAACTCCTCTGTATATATCTGATTCTAAGCCAGTGCCGCTGAGCTTGCGCTCCAATTCTTGTGGATTCAGTTCTTTGAAGATAGTCTGGTTTGAGTTAGATAATACGACATCAAGTTCCTTTACGTGGTCGAGAGTTTTACCGTATATGACGGAATGTGCACCACACGTATTATTACCAATTCCTCCACCTACACACGCTCTGCTTGCCGTCGTTGGGTCTGGTGCGTATTGTAGATTATATGGGACTAGCAATTTATTTAACTGGTCAAGTACTATACCAGGCTGAACCTTCGCCCAGTGTTCTTCTTCGTTCACTTCAATTAGTTGATTCATGTATTTGCTGAAATCCATGACTATGGCGTGATTTACACATTGTCCTGCCAGGCTAGTCCCGCCAGCTCTTGGTAGAACAGGTATTTTGCTTTCGTGAGCGACCTGCATAACGGAAACCACATCGTCAACATCCTTGGGTATAACTACGCCAACGGGTTCCATCTGGTAGATGCTCGCGTCTGTGCTGTATAAAACTCTCGAGAACGGATCAAATCTAACTTCTCCTTTAACCCGTTTCTTTAGTTCGTTGGCTAACTCGTCTCGTTCTCGACCTCTAATCCTGTTGCCAGTTATGGTCGCCATGGCCCCTCCTGAGATATACGCTTTCTTTATGCTTGATTAAATTGGACTTGCGGTAGCTTAATATGAATATACCTAGAGATTCAACTTCTATTTTAGTGCATTGCTAGGTCAGTCCGAGACTGATAAGTAGATCCGATGCCCATTCTCTGAATAAATCGTCTAGTTCAAATCCGCAATGTGGACAATCGAGGTCCCCAAATCGGAAGCGTGTTCCACATTGCGAACAGTGTTGCACTTGAGATAAAGCAGATAAGACAATTTGGATGTTTTGTTCTGAAATCACCGTTTTTTATGCTCTCGCTGTTATTAATGGTTGTTAATTCTGCATGATCTGCAGAGATAAATTGTGGCTAAATCACTGGGATGATAGACTTGTGCCTATTAAATTCCTGAGTCAAGCATAACATGAATACATAAGGTAAAAGGTCAGATATGACAGAGTTATATGAATTAACAGTACATGAATCCGCATCTCTAATCAGAAGCGGTGAGGTTTCTCCAATTGATCTTGTGGGATCCATGCTCAATCAAATTAGGAGACTAGAGCCACTACTTAAAGCTTGGGTTTATCTTGATGAAGATGCTGTGCTTAAGGAAGCAAAACTCAAGGATCAGCAATATAAAGATGGTGTTGATATAGGCCCATTGCATGGCGTTCCTATAGGATTAAAGGACATTTACCATAACGCTTCGATACCGACTACTGCGTGTTCTAAAGTTTATGCAAACTTTGTCCCCGATTATGATGCAACTACTGTATCAAAACTTAAGCAGTCAGGAGCGATAATGTTGGGCAAAACTGTTACTACTGAATTTGCCTGTAGTGATCCCTCTCCTACCGTGAATCCATGGAATCCGGCTCATACTCCGGGTGGGTCTAGCAGCGGGTCCGCTGTATCTGTATCTTCAAGAATGTGTCCAGCTGCTCTAGGATCTCAGACGGTCGGTTCTGTATTGCGGCCAGCTTCATATAATGGTGTAGTAGGGTTTAAACCTACTCTTGGAAGAGTAAGCAGATATGGCGTGGTTCCCGTAAGCTGGACACTTGATACCATGGGTTGGATGACTCGTACCGTCAAAGATTCAGCACTCTTATTGTCTGTAATGTCGGGACATGACCCGAATGACCCGATCAGTTCAACAGAGTCAGTGTCAGAGTTTTATGGGGATAGTGGTGCAATAACTAATCCCAAGATAGGTGTTATACGCGACTTCTTTGTAGAAAAAGCTGATCCTGAAACTCAACGGAAGTTTTTTGATATTGTAGATAGACTAACGAGCGCTGGGGCGGATGTTGTTGAGGTAAGACTTCCAGATAGTTTTTCTAATGCAATTTCTGACCAGCAACTTATTATGGCTGTCGAGGGAGCGGCTTTTCATAAACCTATGTTCGATGTCCAAGCAGGAGACTATCAACCAGGTATTAGGGCGATGATTCAAAGAGGACTTGATACAGATGCAACCAGTTACTCTGACGCTTTGGAGCGAAGATTGAGATTTGTCTTTGATATGGATGTAATGGCCAGTAAGGCAGATGTTCTTTTAACTCCGACTACCCCTAGCCCAGCCTTGCCGGATATTACGAATACTGGTAATACAATGTTTCAAGGGCCATGGACTTACTGTGGGTTGCCGACTATTACACTTCCCTCAGGATTATCTGAGGGGGGAATGCCTCTCGGTATTCAATTGGCAGGGCAGCGGCTAAACGAGTCTTTACTGTTATCAGTGGCAGCTTGGTGTGAATCAGTATTAGGAGTGAACTTAAATCCGAATTTGTAGAACGTGGCGGTTATGGAACTACTAAGGAAATGTGATTTGACGCTACAACTGTTGAATCGCATAATATCCGGGCAACGAATCTCAGATTATGGGGTGCATTTTTTATGACTTCACCAAGGAAAAAGCAGCTGGGAAGATCAGTCTCTATTGTCGGTGCTGGTATGTCTAATTTCGGCGCATATAAGGATAAGACTAATCGAGACATTTTTGTAGATGCTTTTAGGGATATGATCGATCACATGGATAATGGGATAGATATTTCTGATATTGAGGCCGGTTATCTTGGGAATTACTCTGCCGATTTGTTTGAAGGCCAAGGCCATACAGCACCCATAGTGGCCGATTGGCTTGGGTTGACCCCTGCCCCCATAACTCGCATAGAAAATGCTTGTGCAAGCAGTGGAAGTGCACTGCGAGAGGGTGTAATGGCAATAGCATCAGGATTGTATGACGTTGTATTGGTAGGCGGAGTAGAAAAGATGACAGATCTGCCGACTGAAGGTGTCACAGATGTTTTGGCGTCTGCTGCCGATGGGCTATACGAAGTCCCTGCAGGATTTACATTCCCGGGTATATATGGAGCGCTTGCGAAAGCTCATATGGAAGAATATGAAACTAACTTGGATCATTTGTTGAAAGTAGGAATTAAAAATCACAACAATGGTGCATTGAATCCGAAAGCTCAGTTCAATACGACTATCAAGTCTTTGATGGATCGGCGTATCTCCCGCGCTCAGGAAAGAGGGGAATCAGTTCCTCAGTGGAACAACGAGATGGATTTCTTGAACGATGAGAGAGCTAACCCTTGGATTGCTTGGCCCCTGAGGTTGTATGATTGTGCTCCTATCACCGATGGTGGCGCTTGCTTATTATTGGTTGCATCGGAGATAGCCGATGGTTTTACTAGCAAGCCCATCGAAATAGTTGGCACCGGTCAAGCGACTGGACGCCCATTGCATAGCGCTGAAGAATTAACCTCGTTATCTGCTACCAAATATGCGGCGTCCCAGGCATACGATATGGCTGGAATATCACCAAGCCAAGTAGATGTTGTCGAAGTTCATGATTGTTTTACCATTGCGGAGATAGTAGCTAGTGAGGATTTAGGATTTTTCTCGCCTGGAGAAGGTCCTAGAGCTGCAGATGAGGGTAGAACTGCACTTTCTGGAGATCGTCCAATAAACACTTCTGGAGGATTGAAAGCTAAGGGCCATCCAGTCGGCGCATCTGGTGTTGCTCAGGTTATTGAGATATATCATCAGCTCAGGGGAGAAGCAGGAGAACGTCAGATATCTCGCAAATTGCCCGAGCTGGGGCTTACGCATAATGTGGGTGGAACGGGTGGGACCTGTGTAGTGAATATCTTCAGGAGAAATTAGTACCTATGGCAGAGCATATAACTAAAGAATTTAACGCCGCATCCTTTTATGAATATCTTAGAGAAGGTAAATTCATGGGAGTACGTTGTGTATCATGCGGACAGTTGGCAGTTGAAGCTAGGGCAATTTGTCAAAGTTGTCATTCTACTGAAGTTATTTGGGTAGAATTTAGTGGCAAGGGGCAACTAGCCACTTTTACGTGCATCTCTATAGTTCCTCAATCTATGGCTGAGAAAGGATACGGTCGAGACAATCCGTATTGCAGTGGCATAGTAATGTTAGATGAAGGTCCTAGAATAAGTGCTAGGATACTTAATGTAGATACTTTAAATCCACAAGGGATTAAGATTGGCATGAAAATGCAATTGGAGCTTGAGGATTTGTCAGAAGGGATTCCAGTGTTAGCGTTTAGACCGGACTAAAAAGAGTTATCAGGATCATTTATATTTATTCTATAATTCTGATAACTCTTGTGTTGTTCCTACTCTAGTCCGCGAGTGCCTACCCAACCTGTTTCGGACACGTCAATAATTTCACCATTTGGTCCGCTGTACTTGACTTCCACATTTGAATGTCGATTGCCTGGCATTCCAACACCTAGAGCCTGATTAATTTCGTCTCTAGTGCTTGAACCAGCAGATTCAAGCTTTTTTGCAATCTCCTCTAGACTTTCCACTTCAAAACCTATGTGATGTATGCCGCTGAATCCTGTCCCATATTCTGATCCAGCTACCTGGTCATTCTTGAAGTTCAAAACAGCCATGTTGATGTTGCCATCACTGAGGTAATAACCAGACGCGTTATCACTATCTAGTTTGGCTATTTCTTGGAGTCCAAAAACTTCTTTGTAAAACTTAGCCGTCTCATCTGCGTTTTGAGTAGCGATAGCTATATGTTTGATTTGAGGCATTTCTTACTCCTTTATGATGTTTTGAATTAAAGCCCACAATACCATTTTTGTATGTAAGCCGCTAGTGTGGTTGAGAAATTATCGGAATGTTAGTACAGGATTTGATGTCTCGCTGACCCGTGTTAGAATGTTGCAACCTTAGTTCATGCTACTGAGGGATGAAAAAGGCTATAGTAATAATAGGGGCTAATACTGAAACTGGCTGATTATGACTGAATCGGAGGGATTATGGCTGCACCTAAGCGTATGAAATTTGGGGTATTTATGGCACCGTTCCACCGGGTGGGAGAAAACCCAACGTTAGCATTGGAACGCGATCTAGAGTTATTACAGTGGTTAGATACTCTAGGTTTTGATGAAGCATGGATAGGAGAACATCATAGTGCAGGATGGGAAACTATTTGCTCTCCAGAAATATTTATGGCTACTGCTGCTGAAAGGACTCGGAATCTGAGACTAGGTACTGGTGTGATAAGCCTTCCATATCATAACCCTTATATGGTGGCAAACAGAATGGTATTACTAGATCACCTGACTAGAGGCAGGGTAATGCTAGGTGTTGGTCCAGGTGCTCTGGCCTCAGATGCTTACATGTTTGGTATTGATTCGACTAAACAGAGAGAAATGATGGATGAATCTCTGGGAGTTATCATGAGGTTGTTCAAAGAAACTGAACCATTTAGTGTTAAAGGAAGTTGGTTTGAACTCAATGAAGCTAGTTTGCAGTTGCGGTGTTATCAAGAACCGCATCTACCTGTGGTAGTCGCGTCAGTTCAATCTCCTGCTGGAGTAACGGTTGCAGGTAAACATGGTGCAGGGGTTATATCTCTGAGTGTGCCAAGAGACATGGTCAGAAAGACTACTCTAAAAGATCAATGGACAATAGCTGAGGAGTCTGCTGCCGAACATGGTCAGACGGTCGATCGCAATGAGTGGCGCTTGTCAGTTGGTTGCCATTTAGCTGAAAGCCGCAAGGAAGCATTTGAAGACATCAGATTAGGTTCGAGTAGAGTAGTAACCGAGTATTTCGGTAATACACTCGGACACGAAATTCCCGATGTACCTAGCGATCAAATAGTAGACTTTATGACAGAAAACAATCAATGGATAGTTGGAACGCCAGATGATTGTATTGCTGGTATCAATCGTTTGTTGGAAGCTAGTGGTGGTTTTGGTGGGTTGCTGATACGCGTTGAAGACTGGGCTCCACGGGAGAAAATTCTGAAAAGTTATGAACTGTTAGCTCGTTATGTGATGCCGCAATTCCAGGGTAGTCTCGTTGGAATACAGACTTCGAATCAGTGGGCTGCGGACATCAAGGATTCGTTGCAAGTCAATCGCAAAGCGGCTCTACAAGCAGCTGAGACTGCTTACCAAGAACGACAATAAATAGGGATAGGTTTTTTCCATGACACTAATAGCAATCCCGCTCTTATAAGAGCGGGATTGCTATTAGTGTCATGGAAGTCTGACTTCGGTTATTTACTGTATCTCTGTTATCATTGTATGTACTAATAACTTGTAGGCCAAGTTATTTTCTATTAGTAAGGGATAGCACTTTATGAGAAAGACCAAAATAATTGCCACGATAGGTCCGGCGTCGCGCTCACCCGAGGTTCTCGAGCAGCTTATGCTTGCAGGTATGGATTGCGCGCGTCTTAATTTTTCGCATGGCACTCTAGACGAGCATGCTGAAGTAATTCGTACGGTTAGAGAATTGTCGAAAAAACATAATAAACATGTTGCTATCCTGCAAGATTTAGGGGGGATAAAGCTCCGTCTGGGCACTCTTTCTGAGCCAGTCCAATTGAATCATGGAGACGAAGTAACTATAGGACCGGAAGCGGTCTCAGACACGCCTGATCTTATACCATTTCCTGAACCCACGGTGATAAAAAACTTACGGGTAGGAAATCTAGTATATATATCCGATGGAACTATATGCTTGGAGGTTTTGCAAACTGATGGTGTGCGTGTTAATGCTCGGGTTAGAAATGGCGGCATTATCTCATCCTATAAGGGACTAAATTTGCCAGGAGTGAATATAGACCACGCTGTTATCACTGATGATGACAAACGGGCGATAGATTTTGGAGTCGAGCAGGATGTTGATTGGGTAGGCATCTCATTTGTTCGAACTCTAGAAGATATGCTTTATGCTAAAGCTTATTTAAGTAATGTCGGCAGTAAAGCCCGAGTTATGGCTAAACTTGAACGTGGAGAGGGAATAGACAATCTGGAGTCGATACTTAACGAAGTCGATTGTGTCATGGTTGCTCGAGGAGACTTGGGTGTTGAAATTGCGATGGAAAGAGTTCCGTTGGTGCAAAAAGAAATAGTGAGGAAGGCTGGAGAAAACGGAAAATCATCCTGTATTGCTACACAGATGTTACGATCAATGGTAGTGTCTCCTACCCCAACAAGGGCAGAAGTATCAGACATAAGTAACGCCGTCCTTGACGGTTGCGATTCTATACTATTATCGGACGAGATAGCTGTAGGAGAGTATCCCGTTGAAGCGGTGAGAGTAGCTGATATAACTATTCGAGAAGCAGAGAAAATATACCCATATTATAATGATTTGTCTTCAACAGATCGCACTCAAGCTATTGCGTCGAGCGCGAGTAAGCTCTTGGAAGCTTTGAATTCTAAGCCTATAGTGATAACTAGTACTGGTCGTGCTGCTATGCAACTGGCTAGATTCCGACCTGAGAAAGATATAATAGTATTTGGTCACGATGAATTAGTCCTGCGACAACTGGCATTAACTTGGGGTGTTAACCCAGTCAGTGTGGTGCCTGAAGAGCCTAATGTGGGTAAATTGGTGGGGATGCTTATTAAGGAATCGCTAGCAACGGGACTAATCTCGGAGACCGACGTTGTTACAATGGTTCATGGCTTCATGACTGGTGTAGCAGGTACTACGAATACTGTTCAGGTGTTAGATGTTCAAGAGTATATGGCGAGAGAAGAGCGTGCGTAGTGATATTAATTGGTGAGCTTATTCAGGGAATGTTCTAGCTAGTTCACTGTCACCTACTAAGTACTTATCTATATTACGAGCTACTTCTCGTCCTTCTGCTATAGCCCATACTACTAAAGATTGGCCTCTCACCATGTCTCCACCTGCGAAGACTTTGGGCACAGTGGTCATTTTATTTTTATCAACCTTTACATTGCCGCGGTCGTCTAGTTCTAAACCTAATTGGTCTAACATACCGCCATGTTCAGGGTGTACGAAACCCATAGCAAGTAGTACTAGATCCGCGTCAATCTCGAATTCACTTCCGGATACTTCGGACATCTGAAATCTTCCGGTATCGTCAGGTGCCCATTCCACTCGTACTCCATGGAGTTTTTCCAGTTTGCCGTCTGTACCAGAAAACGATTTGGTAAGTATATTATAGTCACGGAGCCCGCCTTCTTCATGTGCTCCTGAACTTCTTAATATGGATGGCCATTGGGGCCAAGGGTTATTATCAGGTCGTTCAACTGGTGGCTCTGGAAGCAATTCGTATTGGTGAACTATCTCTGCTCCTTGGCGGTGTGCAGTCCCTAAACAGTCAGCTCCAGTATCACCTCCGCCTAGTATCACAACTCTTTTCCCTTCGGCGGTAATAGCATCAGTGGGATCTGGATCTACACCCTGTAAGCGACGGTTTTGTTGAGGCAAGTATTCCATGGCAAAATGCACGCCATCCAGATCTCTTCCTGGAACGGGTAGGTCTCTTGCTTCGGTAGATCCTCCCGTTAAACAAATAGCATCGTAGTTGCTTAGGAGTTCGTCCACTGAGAAATTGACTCCTACGTTTACGCCGGTCTGGAATTGAATGCCTTCCTGTTCCATTAATGCGACTCGGCGCTTGACGACCGTTTTATCTAGTTTGAAATCTGGTATGCCTAACATCAACAGACCGCCTATGTAGTCGGCCCTTTCCAGTACGGTTACTTTGTGTCCAGCACGGTTAAGTTGTTGAGCTGCTGCTAAACCAGATGGCCCCGAGCCTACGACAGCCACTTTTTTTCCAGTCCGAGTAGCGGGCGGTTCAGGTTTTATCCAGCCTTGTTCAAAACCGCGATCAGATATTTCTTTTTCAATGTACTCTATTGTGACCGGATCGGAGTTTATGCTCAGTACGCATGAGGCTTCGCAAGGGGCTGGACATATGCGTCCAGTGAACTCTGGGAAATTGTTTGTACTTAGTAGTACTTTGAGTGCTTTCTCCCATTCACCCTTATATACGTGGTGATTGAATTCCGGTATGACGTTTCCTAGCGGGCATCCCATATGGCAGAAAGGAACTGCGCAGTCCATACATCGACTACCTTGCTCCTTAGCATCTATATCTGACCATCGATGATAATATTCATTGTAATCGTATATTCTTTCGTTAGGGGCACGCCTTTCGGGAGGCGTACGGCCCGATTCCATAAATCCGGTTGGTTTACCCATGCTTTTCTACTTCCGTGTTGTTGTCAGTATTGTTTCTTTGAGCTTCAAGTACTCTTCTATAGTCTCGTGGCATAACTTTTTTAAATGACTCTATGGATTTGTCCCAGTTGTTCAATATCTTTCGAGCTGGTTCGCTGTCAGTGGAGTCTTGATGTTCTTTGATTAGAGTCTTTAAAGATTCTATGTCGTTATCTTCTTTTAAGGGTTCAAGGTCTGCTAAGCCAGGATTGAATCTATTAGAGAAATCGTTATCTGGGTCGTAGACGTATGCTATACCTCCGCTCATACCGGCTCCAAAGTTTCGGCCAGTATTCCCGAGAACTACAACAGTTCCACCAGTCATGTATTCGCAGCCATGATCACCAACACCTTCGACTACTGCTGCGGCTCCGCTATTTCTTACGCAGAAACGTTCGCCCGCTTTCCCTCTAATAAATGCTTTTCCGTCCGTCGCGCCATACAATGCAACGTTTCCGATGATTATGTTATCTTCCGCCACGAAGTTAGAACCTTGAGGCGGTCTAATAGCTATCTTGCCCCCGCCCATACCTTTAGCCATGTAGTCATTAGCGTCGCCTTCTAGTGATATGTTAATACCTTTGGCCAGAAAGGCTCCAAAACTTTGTCCGGCAGATCCTGAGAAATTTATATTTATAGTATTTTCTGGCAAACCGGATTCACCGTATTTCTTTGCAATGGTACCGCTTAGCATGGCTCCTACAGTTCTATTAGAGTTCTGTATAGGTAGGCTGATGTTCACAATTTCTTTATCTGTTATCGCGGAGTTTGACTGGGAGATGAGCTCGTGGTCCAAGGCTAATGCAAGACCATGGTCTTGTACCATGCAATTGTGAGTAGCAACTTCATCTGATCTGGGAGCCACACATAAGAGTCGTGATAGATCAATTCCTTTAGCCTTCCAATGATCTACCGCGCTTCTAGTATCAAGTAGGTCTACTCTGCCTACCATTTCTGCAACAGTTCTGAACCCGAGATCTGCCATAATCTCTCGTAACTCTTCTGCGACAAACATGAAGTAATTTACGACGTATTCTGGTTTGCCTGCGAATTGCTTGCGTAGTTCAGGGTCTTGCGTGGCTATTCCTACCGAGCAGGTATTCAAATGACATTTGCGCAGCATAATGCAGCCATTTACAATTAAAGCAGCTGTCGCCATCCCAAATTCTTCGGCTCCTAGCATGGTTGCGATGGCTACGTCCCTGCCGGTCTTTAATTGACCGTCAGTCTGTACAACTATTCGGCCGCGCAAGTCGTTCGCAACAAGAACTTGTTGTGTTTCAGCAACCCCCAATTCCCACGGTAATCCTGCATATTTGATGGATGATTCTGGTGATGCCCCTGTGCCGCCGTCATGCCCACTTATTAGCACCACATCGCCATGTCCTTTAGATACACCCGCAGCGATTGTTCCTACGCCAATTTCTGATACTAGTTTGACGTGGATTCTAGCTTCGGGATTTACATTTTTCAGATCGTGAATTAATTGTGCTAAATCTTCGATTGAATAGATATCATGATGCGGTGGAGGCGAAATAAGTTCTACTCCAGGGGTGGTATGTCTAACCCACCCGATGTAATCATCAACTTTATGACCCGGTAATTGTCCCCCTTCTCCAGGCTTGGAGCCTTGGGCCATTTTGATCTGTAAGTCGGTGGCGTTGATCAGGTAATTAGGTGTCACTCCGAAACGACCTGAAGCGACCTGCTTAATGGCGCTATTGCGAGAGTCTCCGTTGGCATCTGGAGTATATCGGTGGTAGTCTTCACCACCTTCACCAGTATTACTTCGGGCTCCGATGCGATTCATGGCAATGGCCATGGTTTCGTGGGCTTCTCTACTAATAGAGCCAAGCGAAATAGCTCCTGTAGCGAATCTTTTTACTATTTCTGTCGCGGGTTCTACTTCTTCGATCGGAACAGACTCTGTCTGTTGTTTAATAGCCATTAACCCGCGTAATGTAGCCATTTTTTCACTTTGATCATCGACTAGACTAGAAAACTCTTTGTACATTTTCCAACTGTTAGCTTTGGTAGCGAATTGAAGCTTGGCTATTGCATCTGGATTCCATTGATGGTGTTCACCGTGTCTTCGCCATTGGTATTGTCCACCGAGATCAAGTTCCTGTGCTCCAGCAACTAAATCTTTCGAATAACTCGCTTCATGTCGGATAATGGATTCCTGCTCAATTATTTCCAGCCCTATTCCTTCTACAGGAGAAGGTGTCCAGGTGAAATAATTATCGATAAGTTCTTTGTTCAATCCTATGGCTTCGAATATCTGTGCGCCTCTGTAGCTTTGAACTGTTGATATACCCATTTTGGACATTACTTTGATAAGGCCTTTTACATTTGCCTTGATGAAGTTTTCTTGCGCGTGGTCAGGATCTTTCTCAGTTAATTCATCATTAAGGCTTAGGTCTGAGCATGTTTCTAAGGCAAGGTAGGGATTGATAGCACCTGCTCCGTATCCAATCAGCAGTGCAAAATGTTGTACTTCTCTGGGTTCTCCAGATTCAATAATCAATCCTACTTTTGTCCGAGTACCTTCTCGAATGAGATGGTGGTGTATAGCTCCAGTAGCTAATAAACTGGGAATAGGTATATTGGAAGAATCTGTATCTCTATCAGACAATATGATTAAAGAGTGCCCCTCTTTTACTGCTTCTGAAACTTGTTCACATAGGCTAAGCAGGGCTTGCTTTAGTGATCCTGGCCCCGAATGTGACTTGAAGAGGGTCTTAAGAGTCTTCGTTCTCAACCCTGCTACGTTTGAGTTTCTGATTCTGGCCAGCTCTTCGTTAGTAATTATGGGAGATTCCAACTTCAATTGTCGGCAATGGTTGGGAGTTTCAGTAAATAAATTTTGCTGAGAGCCTATGAATGATTGCGAGGAGGTTACTAATTCTTCTCTTATAGCGTCCAAGGGTGGGTTGGTTACTTGGGCAAATAATTGTTTGAAATAGTTAAACAATAGATGGTTCTGATCTGATAATACAGCGAGAGAGGCGTCGTTACCCATAGAACCTATGGCTTCATATGCGCCTTCAGCCATAGGCGTAGTTATCATTCTTAGTTCTTCTATTGTATAACCGAAGGTTCGTTGCAGTTTTAAGATGGCATCACCATCTAATCTAGATGGCGCATCTGCTGGTGGCAAATCTTCGATAGTTATTCGATTTTCTTTTAACCATTGACTATATGGCTGTTGTGTTGAGAGCTTGTCCTTCAGCTCTTCATCGCCGATTATGCGACCCTCATCAAAGCTCACCAAGAACATTTTTCCGGGTTGCAACCGCCCCCGTTCTTTGATGTTATCTGGTGCAATGTTTAATACTCCGGTTTCTGACGCCATTATCACCCGGTCATCGTGAGTTATTGTATAGCGGAATGGTCTCAGACCATTCCTATCTAGTACTGCACATATTTCATTTCCCGTGGCTGCCACCATCATCGCAGGTCCGTCCCATGGCTCCATGAGGCATGAGTGGTATTCGTAGAAATCCTTTTTATCCTGTGACATGGACTCATGCTGTTCCCAAGCTTCTGGGATCATCATGAGCATAGAGTGGCTCAGGCTCCTACCAGTCATAAGTAGTAATTCAAGGGCGTTGTCGAAACTAGCTGTATCACTGGCGCCATGGGACATGATAGGTGTTAGTTTTGTTATATCGTCTCCGTAGAAGGATGATTCGAACTGAGATTCCCGTGCGTACATCCAATTCGAGTTTCCTCTAACAGTATTGATTTCTCCGTTATGGGCGAGATATCGGTAAGGATGTGCCAGCTTCCAGTGTCCTAGTGTGTTAGTGCTGAATCGAGAATGTACCAATGCAAATGCGCTTTTTAGATCTGAGTCAGCTAAGTCTGTGTAGAAAGCACCTACTTGGTCAGCCATCAAAAGGCCTTTGTAGACGAGAGTCTCGCTTGATAGACTGCATATATAGAAATAATCCGTTTCTGTCTCTGCGAGACCTAAAGAGGGTATTGAATGCTCTATAACTTTTCGAATTAAATATAGGGTTCTTTCTAAATCGTTGCCTTGCACACCATTTGATTCTGCGGATATAAACACTTGCTTTATGTTGGGCATAACCATTCGTGCTTCGTTCCCAACATTAGTAGGTTCTAGGTCCACATCCCGCCAGCCTAATATAGAGAGACCGTGATCGCGAATTGTGTTCTCGATTAAAGCCTGGCATTGAGATTTAGCGGTTTCAGAAGGAGGTAGGAATACTACTCCCACTCCATATTTCCCATCTTCCGGTAGAGTTATGTTATTAGAGGAGCAAACTTTGCGTAAGAATCCATGAGGCATCTGTATAAGGATGCCCGCACCATCTCCAGTTTCGGGGTCACAGCCACAAGCGCCTCTATGGCCAAGATTTATTAGAACTTGTAGAGCGTCTTCAACAATTTCGTGTGACTTGATTCCTTTTATATTGGCAACCATGCCCACACCGCAATTGTCGTGTTCTGTGTCAGGGCGATATAAACCTTGTTCGCTGAGAGTTTTTAGAGCTTGATGCGGATTCACCGAATTCCCCCCAAGATAATTCACGTCTAAATCTATGCAATGATATTGCCCAAACATTGCGCAATTTCGGACGTTACGGGTTTAGCGTTTAAGGAGCAATGTACAATATAGGGTCCTAAACGATTGTTAAATATATCACAATGTTTGTTGAATATGAACGTCTATTATACACCGGGGAAGCTCGTCTGAGTAGTTTCAGGATTGACTTGGTGTGCCGTCATAAAATTAGCATCAATTTGTGTTTTACCATAAAATATCTTTTAAAAGACAATACGGAAATAGAAAATTTGGATGGTGTTATCTGAACTCTACAGAAATAGCGCAGGCAGTTGTTACCATGGCTTCCGATAAGTTGGCGGAAAATATTGTTATGTTGGATATTCGCGGGCTCGCGTGGTTTGCGGATTATTTTGTGATAATGTCAGCACAATCAACAAGGCAGATAGTATCCTTGGAAGAAGATATTACAAAGGGGCTTAAAGAAGTAGATGTTCCGAGATCTCATAGAGAAGGAACGTCTACTTCTACATGGACACTGCTTGATTTTAGCGGTGTGATAGTTCACATATTTGAACCGGATACTAGGGAACTGTATGGGTTAGAAAGATTGTGGTCTGGTGCTACTGAGGTGGTCAGGCTTCTGTAATCCATGAGTCAGTGCAGCGGCTGTAATCTAATATCTCTCCTTGGTTGAAAAATAAATCAAGTTCGCGTTCTGCAGATTCAAGACCATCTGATCCGTGGACGACATTCCGGCCTATGTTGATAGCCAAATCCCCACGAATTGTACCGGGAGAAGCCTCAACAGGATTAGTGGTTCCCATGGTTTGGCGAACAATACTAATGGCATTATCTCCTTCCCATGCCATTGCTATGATAGGGCCTGATGTTATGAAGTTGACTAGCCCTGGGAAAAAGGGACGTTCAGTGTGTTCATTATAGTGTTGTTTAGCTAATTGTTCAGTTACCTGCATGAGTTTTAGCCCGACGAGTTTTAATCCTCTATTTTCAAATCGTGAGATAATTTCTCCGCTAAGACCTCTCTGTACTCCGTCAGGTTTAACCAATACCAGTGTTTTTTCCATTTTTGCTTGTCTCCTATGTTCTATTACTGTGGAATTAGGTTCGGGTCAATTACTGAGCTATATTACCCTGTTTCTTCGGGCCGCCAATGCTGGGTAATTTAATGTAGTTGGGTTGTAATTCGTCTATGTTATCAGACTGCCCGTTATTTAATCTTTGAGTGCCGAGTTTTGCAAGAGTATATAGCCTGTCTGATGGTTCAGTATGTATGATTTTGGATAGTTGGCCGAGAGATTTTTCGATGATCTCAGAGTGAGCTAGTAGCCCTTCTCCGCAGAATATCGTAGGTTCCTCTATAGTAGCTATTAGTTCTAGCGGAGATGTTATGGAGTCCTCTGCTACTCGTTCGGAGTTCTTGTTAAATAGGGCATATGCTACGTCAGATCTTCCGGATGGTATTATTGCACAGACTGCCATGCCATTCCCTAAATTCGGAAATGCCTCGAGGTCTAATGTCCCTATGCTGGCGATAGGCGTGCTGCTGGCTATAGAGATTCCTTTTGCCACGCTCATTCCAACGCGAAGAGAGCTAAAACCTCCAGGGCCTGCGGCAACGCAAATTCCTTCAAGGTCTCCCAAGGATATACTAGTTTGTGCTAATAGCGATGATACGGCGGGCATGAGTTCGGCAGTGTGACTTGAGGTCGAATGCCATGTTTCAGATATAAATATCTGATCTTGGTTGGATAGGGCTACTCCAGCGTTTGATGTTGACGTATCTATGGACAGGAACATTTTAAATTATGAGAACCTCAGGGTCGTTTATATCTAACATCTGTTTTATTAGTTCAGTGTATTTTGCTGGGGCATTTCCTATTTTGACTTGACGCAAATCTTCTCGGTTGTTGGTTAGTTTATGGTATATACAACCACTCAAGGATGATTCTATATCTTCTAGGTTGCAGTACCCCATATTGATCCACAAGGAGGTGTCTGGGAATATTTCGCTCGCTTTATCTGCCCATTCTACTATGGATATGCCGTCTGAAGTTAATTGTTCGTATAGGCCAATGTCCCAAGCTTCCAATGGGTCGTTGATCCTGTATAAATCTGCGTGGTACACCATCATACGCCCTTGATATTGGGTCATCAAAACGAAAGTTGGGCTTCTCGTGTGGCCCTCTATTCCCGCACCTGTGGCTATCCCTTGGGTTAAACAGGTTTTTCCCGAACCTAGTTCGCCAGTAAGTAAAAATATGTCGCCTGGTTGGGCATTCTGGCCCATGATTCTGCCGAGTCGTTCAGTGGAATCAGGGCTAGTTGTTATTATATTTAATGATTGTTTCATAATTATGTGAAATGATCCCAGCCTTGTCGGGTAGCAACTCTTTCCGAGCCGTCTTCTTCTACTAATGAGATTACTCCTGGAGTACCATCGGTGATTTCACCGATGATACAAGCTCCTTCGGGTAATAGCTGAATAGCTTCATTTACAGCGGTGATGTTGCCTGTAAATAACAGTTCGTAGTCTTCACCACCGTAAAGTGCCAGTTCGATATAAGTTTCAGGGAAAGAACTTTTGACTAGTGAATGAGTTGGTATCTTATTCAGATATATTGTAGCTGAAACTTTGCTTGCTAAGCATAATTTTGATAAATCGTCTGCTAATCCATCACTTATATCCATTGCGGTTCTTATATGGCAGTCAACTAGGACTCTACCGGATTCCACTTGTGGTGTCGGCATTCGGTGAGCTGTTAACAAATAGTCTTGTGAGGGTTGACTCACGTTAATGGATTGTTGAATTAGCCGAAGTCCTCCCGCTGAACCTCCTAGATATCCAGTTACCGC
>CAZVRK010000026.1:23041-24154 GCA_964629875.1 uncultured Dehalococcoidia bacterium
GCTCCCATGGACGCTATGTCACTGATGTTTGATGCAAGTACTTTCCATCCTAAGTCGTGCCAGCTTATGGATTCAGAAGTGAAATGAATGTCTTCTACGACTGTATCGGTGGTAATCAGTTCTGTTGTGCCATGAGGAGACCACCCTGCTGAATCATCACCACTATCTATCACTAAGTGTTGAACACTATTCGTTTCCTTAGATCTCGATGATGAAATTAACTGGTTTATTACCTCTATTGTTCCAAATTCGCCTAAATCTTTAATTAGCATATTAGGCAGATTATACCGTGACGTTACTAGAGCACTCAAGAATACAAGTAATTTCCGTTAATAGAATTCACTGAAAGACATTCGGGAATGAGGACTATAAATAGCCAGTTAATGCTATTATTGTTTGGGGGTTTTGCATTGACTACTAACACTAATAAGAAAATAAGAAATCTTGCTATCATCGCGCACGTTGATCACGGTAAAACAACGCTTGTCGACGCGTTGCTTAAGCAAGGTCAAGTATTTAAAGCTCATCAGCAAGTTGGTGAGCTGATAATGGATGTTAATCCACTGGAACGTGAACGGGGTATTACGATATTGGCGAAAAATGCCTCAGTTATCTACAAAGACATAAAAATAAACATAATTGACACACCGGGACACGCGGACTTCAGTGGTGAAGTAGAGCGAATAATGAATATGGCAGATGGGTGTCTATTAGTAGTAGATGCTGTTGATGGCCCGATGCCACAGACTACCTACGTGTTGCGTCAGGCTTTGCAGCAGAATGTAACACCGATGGTTATCATAAATAAGATCGACCGAGATCAGAGCAGAGTTCCAGAAGTTATTGAGATGGTACAGGACCTTTTCCTGGAATTAGCTACTAAAGACGAGCAACTCGATTTCCCGATTATTTATGCCTCAGCTCGCGGTGGTTACGCTACTAGAGATCTGAATATAGAGAGTCCTGATATGGTACCGCTTTTTGAGGCTATCATTGAATCTGTACCCCCTCCGTCGGGAGATCCTAGGGAAGATTTACAGATGTTAGTAGCTGCGCTGGACTATGATAATTATTTGGGGCAAGTTGCCATAGGGAGAATATCAAGAGGGACAA
>CAZVRK010000027.1:0-7097 GCA_964629875.1 uncultured Dehalococcoidia bacterium
AGCGAGTTATATGCATTTTTCAAAGGTAATATAGTCCCTTTAAGTGAAGCAAAAGTTAACGTAATGACTCACGCTTTGCACTATGGTACAGGGGTTTTCGAGGGCATCAGAGGTAATTGGAATGCTCAAGAAGGCTCTGTAAATATATTTAGATTACGCGAACATTATGAGAGATTGCTGCGAGGCTGTAAGCTTCTGATGTTGGACATACCGTACTCGTTAGATCAACTGTGTGATATCACAGTCGAATTAGTAGCGAAAAATCGTCATGATCATGATATATACATCAGGCCACTTGCATATAAGAGCGCTGAATTAGTTGCGAATCTCAAACTTCAAGATTTGGAGAGTGATTTTACTCTTATAACTGTTCCATTCGGAAACTACCTAGGGTCAGATACGTTGAGATGTTGTACATCTTCATGGCGTAGAGTGGATGATCCAATGATTCCAGCGCGACTGAAAATATCTGGGATATATGTTAATAGTATTCTTGCCAAAACTGAAGCGACTATGGCCGGTTTCGACGAGGCTATAATCTTAAACCATGATGGACACGTGTGCGAAGGTTCTGGCGAAAATTTGTTTATGGTAGCAAATGGGAAAATACATACGTCTTCACTAGAGGACAACGTATTGCCAGGAATAACAAGGGAAACAATCATTCAATTAGCCCAAAGCGAATTAGGTGTTGAAGTAGTAGAGCGGACGATTGATAGAAGCGAATTATATTTGGCAGACGAAGTATTTTTAACCGGTACGGCTGCACATTTGACTCCGGTCATAGAGTTGGACAACCGGCCTATTGGAAACGGATCTTCGGGAGATATATCGACCACGCTTCAGAAAATGTACTTTGACATAGTTGTGGGTAATAATCCTAAATACAAACATTGGTGCACTTCGGTAATTCCAAAATAATTACACTGGGTGATTGTAAGTAAAGGCATCTGCAAAATTTCACCTTGGTTTATATAGAATTAAGTAGTACTACACCTAACACTATCATAGGAATAGACACCATTTTTATCCCTAAGGTTTCTTTGGTTAGTGACTCGTCTAATAGAGATATTTTCTTTGTGCTGAGTAAACTAGCAAATAGAAACACGAACATGGGTCTGGACGCCAGAACTGAAGCTACTAGAGATACAGGGCCATAGCTTATGGCTGTTAACCCGACAAATATTGCGATATAAGGTAGTATAGCCTCTCCAAATATCATCAATAGGCATGTATTTCTATCTCTCATGCATTGCAAAAGTCCATCCCAACTGCGTTTTCGTATATAACAGGCGAGTACTATTGCCACACCAAGCTGTTGTATAGCGAATACAGTAGGAAGTGGTAGATCTTCTAAAACGTATTTGGCGATTAAGTGCGCGACTCCCCAACAAAAGCTACTTGCGATGAGTAAGGGGGTAAATCTACTGAATCCTAACAATCGATTATTAGTTGAACGCTTTATAGAGACAAGCGCACTACCAGCTATGATCAAGAATAAAGCAATCCATTGTGTTAGATTCAGATATTCTCCTAGTAGAGGTATAGCCAGCAACGTTACGAATATGGGATTAGTATTCACTATTGCTATTGCCCGGGACGCTTCCTCATATTTTAAAGCCAAGAACATTAAGCTGATGCCTACTCCAAGAGATAATCCCGAACACAAGCAGATGAGCATGATTTTTGGAGTTGCTAGAGGTGGGATTCCAGTCATCAACAAAATTACTACGGCATAAAAGACCATCCCCATGACAGTCCAAATCATCAAGACAGATACGTTAGGTAAATTATGCGTCAGGAGTCGTTTATCTATTATGCTAACGATCGCGAACATCAAAGAAGCCGGGATAGCGAGGATCATCCACATAGAGTATTAATTTGCTCTTTCATATATTGGATTTATATTCACATAATAGAGGTCTAGTTACAACGATAATCAAAGCTTGTTTTTGAGCTGTTCATTGGGGTATTCCCATATTTGACCTTTATTTTATAATTCGTTTACTAATTATTTAGGGAGGCTGTCCCATGGGTTGGTCAGATCACCATCAGCAAGGCCTAATTTATTATTCACCCAATCACTGTTACCGCGGTTACACATTGTTCTGCACAAACCGAGGGGGATATGACGCTTATCTGGTAGATATGGAAGGTCGTATATGTCATAAATGGCATTCTGATGAAGGAATAGTTTATGCCTATCTACTACCCTATGGTAATTTGTTGCTGAGGACTCATGCCGCAAAGGAAGGGGGTAATGGGTCGGAAAAGTTAGGAGGGGCTTCAGGAGCACTGTTAGAACTTGATTGGGATAGCAACGTTGTATGGGAATATAGAAACCCAAGATTGCACCACGATTTTGAGAGACTAGTAAATGGAAATACATTGACGCTTTTGTGGGAACCTATTCCAGAAGAACTTAGCCAAGCAGTTCAAGGCGGTTATTATTCGGAAGATGATCCTAAGCAGATGTTTGGAGATGTAGTCCAGGAGATAGAACCAAACGGGACTGTTGTGTGGGAATGGCGATCTTGGGAATACTTGGATGTTAGAGAAGACATCATATGTCCTCTTGAAGCTAGAAAAGAATGGGCGCACCAGAATGCACTTAATGTTACTGAGGATGGCGACTTGTTAGTAAGCTACCGATTAACGAGTACAGTGGGGATAGTTGATAAATCGACTGGTAATTTCAAATGGAAATGGGGTCCAGGTTCCATATATCACCAACATCACCCTACGTATTTACCTAATGGAAATGTACAAATATTCGATAATGGGGGACATCGTCGAGGTCCTAGCAGATCCCGTATTATCGAAGTTGATATTTCTAATAATGAGATTGTATGGGAATACACTGGTACTCCCGATATATCTTTCTATAGCTATCATATTAGCAGTGCTGAACGCCAACCTAATGGAAACGTAGTCATATGCGAAGGTGCACCGGGTAGATTATTTGAAGTTACCCCTAAGAAGGAGATAGTTTGGGAATATATCAGTCCTTTTTATGGGATTGTTGATGGAGTAAACAATCTAGAAAGTTTAAACTCTGCGTTTAGAGCCCATAGATATGGGTATGATTACTCGGGATTAAAAGGAATCGACTTAGATCCCAATAGGTACAGCAACATGAACAGGCTTTTTTAGATCGTATCTTGTTGCTTATCTTTTCGCACTTTCTGATTACTTAATTAAGTCTTTGGCCTGGTCCGGTATTGGCATACCAATCAAATCCCTCTGACTCTACTCTAACGCATACATATTTTGGTGCAGTATATTCGTGGATAAAATCATAGCTACCTTCACGCCCGTATCCGCTATCCTTGAATCCTCCCCAAGGAATTGCGGGATGTAGTCTGTGGTGGTCATTTATCCAAATTATTCCGGCTACAATTTTTTGTGCTATTCTGTGGGCTCTTGAAACGTTGCTGGTCCAAATGGAACACCCTAGCCCGTAGGGTATATCGTTCGCTATTGAAATTGCTTCCTCTTCCGTATTGAATGGTATAACGCAAACTAGTGGTCCGAACACTTCCTCTTGAGCTATGGGCATGTCTTGGCGCACTCCGGCTAATACTGTTGGCTCAATGAAATATCCGTCCTTGAGTGATGTACCTTGAGGGTGCTTGCCCCCGTAGGCGATGTGGGCGCCGTCGGATTCAGCATTTTTTATGTATCCTAAAATTCTTTCATATGCCTGCTTTGATACTACTGGTCCCATCTGAGTTGCAGGATTAGTCGGGTCTCCTAAATTGATGTTACTGACTTTTTCAGATAGTAGCTTAACGAACTTGTCGTATATGGATGTATGTACTATTGCTCGGGACCCTTGTATGCAGGTCTGTCCGGAAGCGATGAATGACGCAAACGCACATCCATTAACAGCGTCCTCCAAATTAACATCGTCGAATACTATCACAGGAGCTTTTCCCCCGAGTTCAAACTGCAGCGGCGTTAAGTTCGTACCCGCGATTTGAGCAACTGCTCGGCCAGTTTCAGTTCCACCGGTTAATTCGAGTTTTCCCAATCTTGGATCAGCTGCAAGACTCTTGCCGGCTATGGGTCCAAGTCCATTCACTATGTTTAATACACCGTTAGGTAGACCGGCCTCTAATGCTATATTACCCAGTTCAGTTGGGCTTAAGGGAGCCCATTCAGAAGGTTTTAACACAATAGTACAACCGGCAGCTAATGCAGGGGCAACTTTTTTAGAAGCTATCATAAGAGGGTGGTTCCATGGTGTTAGTTGCCCGACTACTCCTAGAGGGACTCTAACAGTGTAATTGAAGTGTGACGAGTCAGTAGGTATCGTAGAACCCTGAATCTTGTCACAAAAGCCCGCGAAGTATCTGAAATAACTAGCAACAACTGACATTTGTGAAGATGTTTCAGATATAGGTCTTCCGTTCGATATAGATTCTAGTCTTCCTAGTTCCATGCTTCGAGCTTCGACTATATCAGCTATACGCCATAAGATCTTTGACCTCTCAGAGTTAGGCATTGTAGTCCAAGGTCCATTTTTGAAGGCTTCTTCTGCAGACTGTACTGCAGACGCTACATCCGATTCGTCAGCGTCAGCCATGTGGGCTATTGTTTTACCGTTAAAGGGATTTTCAACCGAGAAGTACTTCCCCGTAACTGACGGCCTCCATTCACCGTTTATGAATAAATCGTATGATATTGATTGATTTTGAGTCATATATGCTCCATATTCCGAAAGTGTCTAATCTATATTATTTAACAAATATTATGTGGCGTGAATGAGGAATTATATCCTTTTCAGACTAGGAATGCCTATAACAAAACATCGTTTCAGAGGTCCATCAAAGAATCAACTGAGAGGATGTGACAGGGCAGGGAGTTTATACGTGCTATAATCGCCTCACTTTGTTTTCAAAGGAGTGATAATGGGCAAATTACAGGATAAAGTAGCTTTAGTTACTGGCTCAGGAAGGAATATTGGTAGAGCGACTGTCCTGAAGCTTGCTGCTGAAGGTTGTAATGTCGTCGTGAATGCGAGAAGCAACCAGGCGGAAGCCGATGCTGTTGCTGATGAGGCAAGGTCGCTTGGAGTAAAGGCGTTGCCGGTACTTGCTGATGTAGCGAGTAAAGAACAAGTTGATACAATGATCAATATGGCTATGTCGGAATTTGGACGTATAGATATATTGATTAATAATGCTGCTGTAAGACCCCATAAACCATTTACCGAACTGTCTTTGCAGGATTGGGAAGCTGTTAGGGGTGTAGTTTTGGATGGTGCCTACTATGCTACTCGAGCAGTAATAGAATCTATGGTAGATAATAATTTTGGCAGAATAATATTTTTCACGGGCGAAGGAGCCTTTCGGGGTTCTGCCACTAGAGCCCACGTCTCTGCAGCTAAAATGGGTCTGGTAGGTCTGGCGAGAGGCCTAGCATCCGAATTTGCTGGGAATAATATAAGGGTCAATGTTGTTTCTCCAGGTAGTATTGATACTTCAAGGGCGAACCCAGAGTGGTACGCGAACAGTCCTCCGAGTTCTTCAGGCGTCCCAATGGGTAGACAGGGCCACCCAGATGAAATCGCCGCAACCTGTTTATTTCTGGTGAGCGATGATGGAGGTTACATAACTGGTCAAACGATACACGTAAACGGTGGCGATGGTTATTATTAGGCCATTACTTAGCGGAAACGGAATTCCTTGGCATCAGTGGCTAAGGTCAATTTCGCTTCCGTTTCGGCCTGTATCTCCTCTAAAGTCCATCCAGGTGCATATTCTTTTAAGATAAATCCTTCAGATGCTATCTCGAATAGGCCTAAATCAGTGGCTAGTAATTTTACTGCCGAAGGAGCTGTAACTGGCAAATTGCATTTCTTCAGTAGTCTGGGACTCCCTTCCCTTGTAGTATGCTCCATAGCAATGAATACTCGTTTAGCACAGGCTGCCAAATCCATGGCTCCACCTATTCCACCGCCTTTGCGCGTAGGTATACGCCAATTTGCGAAATCACCATTTTCGGCAACTTCGTAGGCACCCATTACAGTGACATCTACCATTCCGCCTCTTATCAACGCGAAGGAATCTGCATGATGAACTATCGCCATTCCGGGAACTGCTGTTACGTTTTGCCCCCCTGCGTTTACGAGATGTTTGTCCTCTTTCCCTTCGTCTGCCAGCGGGCCATAACCTATTACACCGTTCTCAGAGTGAAATATAATCTCTTTACTTGAATCTGTGTAATTTGAGCATAATGTTGGCATACCTACGCCTAGGTTTACTATCCATTCATCTTGGAATTCCATAGCTAGGCGATCGCACATTGCTTGTCGCTCTAGTTTAGGTTTGTCTGACATGTAATTTCTCCTGAAAGTGATTTGGGTATTAGCCGAATATTCCATCACTTGGTATTTGGATTAACCTGTTCACGTATACCCCTGGCACGTGTATATGATCAGGATCTAATTCCCCAACTTCAACTATTTTGTCTTCTATCTCAACAATGGTCACCGTCGCAGCTGTTGCCATTATAGGATTAAAGTTACGTTGTGCCATACGAAACTGCAGGTTGCCGAATGTATCTGCTCTCCAGGCTCTGATCAGTGCAAAATCTCCGGGTAGAGGATACTCCAATACATGCATCCTGCCATTGATCTCACGGTGTTCTTTCCCTTCAGCTAGTTCGGTGCCGACGCTGGTAGGAGTGTAAAATCCTCCGATACCGGCCGCAGCCGCACGCATTCGCTCTGCGAGCGTTCCTTGAGGCACGAGTTCAGCATCTATTTCATCATTGTTATACATTTGAACGAAGGGCGTTACTTGTGATGGGTGAGTAGGTGCGGTAAAGGCACATATCATCTTTTTAACTTGGCCAGCCTCGATTAATGTGCCGATGTCGATCTTGTCATCTAGAGTACCAGCATTATTAGACACCGCTGTAAGGTGTTTTGCTCCTTGGCGGTTTAAAGCAGCTAACAGATTTCGCGGTACTCCTACCTGTCCGAAGCCCGGCGACATAACTGTGGAACCATCAGGTATATCCGATACAGCTTGGTCAAAGCTGTCATAAATTTTGTTTTTCATGTTGTAGAGACCTCTTAGGATAATGTA
>CAZVRK010000027.1:7197-22113 GCA_964629875.1 uncultured Dehalococcoidia bacterium
GATAATGTACGAAATGATTCTTGTGAAACGTGTCAAATCCGCCATATGGTAGAAGAATGCAACAGCTAGGCTTTATGACAACTTATTTATAGCTTATCTGGATCATAGTATCAACTAAACATTTTTAGAAACTGATTGGATGTTCATTTTGCTAGTTGGTTTTCATATCTGACTCTGTTTTTGGTCTTGACATTAAATCAGTTTCGACGAACAATGATTTTTGATACTAGCTGAGGGGGAACGACATGCCGAAAGACCATGTTACACATGTATATATCGGACTAGGTGGTGAAGGTGAGTACATTGGTGATGGTGGAGTATATCGTCGGGCTCATAATGAAGATGAGTGGTCTTCCATATCATCTGGATTAGGACCAAACCCGCAGGTGCGAGCCCTTTTGGTACATCCTGAGAATCCATCAACCATATATGCTGGGACTAACCGCGGTCCTTTTAGAAGTGACGACCGAGGAGATCATTGGGAAGCATTGGGGGCTCCTGAGTCAGATGTTTGGTCTATGGCTTTCCATCCAAATAATCCTGATGTAATTTATGCAGGATATGAACCCTGTGCTGTTTATAAAACAATTGATGGCGGTAGCAATTGGGCTAAGACAGATACTAGTAGAGTGAATTACCCGCATATCACTACCTATATGCCGCCTTTAGCTAAGCGGGTTATTGGCATTGCCTCAGATCCGTCCAATCCTAGCGATGTTTATGGTGCTATAGAAGTTGGTGGATTGATCGGTAGTCATGACGAAGGAGAGAGTTGGGATCAGTTGCTAGATGGTCCATATCTTAGAAACAATACTTTAGATCTCCATGGCGTCCAGCTCAGTTCAGACGCTCCCGGTACCGTTTTTATAATTACACAAGTTGCGATGTTTCGAAGTCGGGATAAAGGACAACGATGGGAGCATATACAAGTTGAAGAAATGTTCCCAGGTGGCAGCTATTGTAGAGATCTCTTGGTGGCCCCTGGTGACCCGAAAACCATTTATCTAGCTGCAGGTGCTGGCGGGGGAGGAGCTCCTGCAGGAACACAAGAAGCCGGAGCTTTATTCAGGAGTTCAGATACGGGAGAGACATGGGACCGTGTAAATATAGGTGATACTCCTCCCAGAAGAATGATGCAGATAGCAATAGACAAAAACAATAGTGATAATGTTTATTGCTGCGATTATGAAGGCAGAGTTTATGCCAGCATAGATGGCGGTGCTGAGTGGGGTAAATTTGGACAAGTGCCTGGAGAGATGTCTAGGTATCTCCATGTATATCCAATGGTGTGTGGCTGACAAATAAACTCTAATCGGTTAAAGGGGGAGTCTGGTGCAAACATCGTTAGTTCAAGCTACTTATCGCATATCCGAACATGACCTAGAGTTCATGGTGCTTGATAAGGATGACATTCCTTCGGATTTTGAAAGATATCAAGTTATCCGTGAAGGTATTTTGGACAATGCTATGATGGCTGAGCATGGTTTCTCAGGTAGTACTGCAGATAAGTTTGAATCTGCAGGGCGCGCTACTGGATTCATGCGCGAATTTGGACCTACATCTGATATGGGAGTTCATGACGGTCTAAACTTTGTAGGAGCAACTGTAGCCCATTTATTTGATACTCCTGACTCAGTAGAACGTTGGATGAATGACGTATTTATAAAAGACTTTGAGGATAATGTTGGTGAGAGTGTTGGCGAAGGGCAACAATTGATATCAGTAGAACGATTGGTTCCCTCAGGGCTGTTTGACGAATCTGTAGCGCTGAGAGTTCTGCAGGGCGGCTCTGCTGGATTGGTTTCTTCTACGGTTATTGATTTTAGGGTTGGTAGAATCCTTGGGGTAGCCTTTGTGGGCTCAGTTGGCGACCATCAAAGATTGGACCTAGCAAGCGAACTTGCTAGGTCTTTAGAGAGACGTATCGTAAAAGTAGTATTAGGAGCGTTTTAATAGCTTCATTTAAGCTGCGATAGTTATACTAAATCAAGTAATCTTACTATCTCGTCGCCAACTTCTGATGTGGAATTTGAGCCTCCTATATCCCCTGTAATAACCTGCCTTTCATCTAAGCATCTGGCAACAGCTTTGTCTATTTGTTGGGCACATGTGTGCTCCCCTAAGTGTTCTAGCATCAAACCAGCTGCAGATATAGTCGCTAGCGGATTCGCTATTCCTTTACCTGCAATGTCAAAAGCTGCTCCATGTACTGACTCAAACATAGAAGGATATTCTCTTTCGGGATTAATATTAGCGCTAGCTGCCAAGCCCATACTGCCCGTTACAACAGCGGCTATATCGGAAAGTATATCTGCAAAAAGGTTAGACGCGACGATTACGTCAAAGCTTTCAGGCCAACGGGCCAGATCCATAGCAGCACGGTCTACTAATAAAGATTCAGTTTGTATTTGGGGATAATCGGATGCTACCTCCGCAAACACTTCATCCCAAAATACCATGCTGAAGGCTTGTGCGTTGGATTTAGTCACCGATGTAACTTTGTTTTGTTTGTTTCTTAATATGCAGCCTTCGAACGCTGCTCTAATAATGCGCTCAGTTCCTCGCTTTGTGAACACTCCTGTTTGGATAACCGTTTCATGAGGTGTTCCAGGATATAACCTGCCACCTACAGGGGCATATTCTCCCTCTGTGTTTTCTCTATATATGACCATATCGATATCACCGGCTTTCTTTCCCACTATGGGCGAATCAACTCCCGGGTGAAGATAACATGGTCTAATAGATATAGCTTGGTCAAATGCTCGTCTCATGGGCAACAATAAGCCTTGTAGTGTGATGTGGTCTGGTATGTCAGGATCACCTACAGCTCCGAAGAATATGGCTTGATTGGATTTTAGCATTTCGAGTCCGTCATCTGGCATCATTTTGCCGTTTTCTCGATAATAAGCCGAACCCCACGGTAAATCATCATATGTAAATTTAAGATTTGGATTGGATTTACTTAACGCGTCTAGAACCTTTTTCCCTTCAGCAATTACTTCTGGTCCTACACCATCTCCTGCGATTACGGCTAATTTGTATTCTGCCATGCCTTTATTTTCCTCTCTAGATATATGTTGAAGTTAATATGAGTATGTGTACTACATGGTACCGTAGACAATCATGGCAGTCCATTTGATTTGAATCATACTATTCGTATACCGCCATCAATTACGCGAAAATGATAAATCTCTTCTGCTAGTGGGAAATATGTTTGTGCTTGTCGAAAAACATATTTCCCAATCTTGGCTTTACCGTCTAGCAGAATCCCTATTATAGTTCCGCTGTGACCGACACATATTCCCAGACCTCCTACAGTTTTAGCAAACTTTAAGACATCATCCATGTATTGTTTCTCAGAAATGTTCTGACTAGCTAATGCACTTATTGTAGCTCCTTCAGCTATCAATACTGGGTCTCCGTTATTAAGTCCAGATCTGACTAGTTGTAAAGCTCTTTCTGTATCGGGCATTATTGACTCCCATATAGAAGAGCGATCAACTTGATTAAACAGGACCGTATCTACCGAACCTCCAAAGTCAAAAGCTATTATTTCCATGGGTGGTGCTGATCCTAGCTCCTCCGATAATTTACCTTGTTTGTAGTCTAATAGAGCTATTCCTGGGAACATAACTGCATCTGTAGGTTCTATTTCTATTGCAATGTTCGATATCTCTGATGGTGTCAGAGGTTGTCCAAGAGCTATGCTGGTAGAGGCTATACTACCTGTTATATCTGCACTGCTACTCCCGAAACCCTTACCTCTGGGCATAGGATTTTGTATTATTACTCGGGCAGATATGTCGTTTCTTTTCAAATGGGCTGTTGTCTTTTTTACTGCTTCTGCAGATTTATAAAACCCTTCTCTGCCTATAATGAAACCGCTTTTCTCATATATTTCGACTGTTACTCGGGAAAAATAGTCAATCGGGCAGGTCACTAAAAAGGGTTGATTATTAGATAAACCTTGGACCAATTCACCACATACTCCTGGTACACGGACCGTACATGTTGCAATCCGTGTCCCTAAGGACTTAACCGAAAACGAACTTTCATTGATTATTTTCAACGTCATCCTAGTGGTAATTACTCTCAGGAGTCCTCATTCTTAACTTGGATTGGTAATCCGGAAACTATTAAATAGACTTTGCTAGCTGCAGCTGCGATACTCTGATTTGCAATTCCCAATAAATCTTGGAAGTAACGGCCTAATTTATTGGGAGATACTAAACTTAATCCCACTTCACTGCTAACAATGGTTACTGCTCCGGTGTGCTTATTACAAAGCTTGGTAAGCTGGTCTATGTCGCTCAATACCTTTTGTTCGATCTCTAAATAAGGTTGTGCTTCGTGGTATAAAAGGACATTACTGATCCAAACGTCCAATGAGTCCAAAAGAATATGTTTTGGGCAATTTTCATTAGCTAGTTGATTTTTCAGACTATTAACAATATTTATGGGTTCTTCAAGTGTCATCCAATGGCTGGGGCGCCTCGCTTGATGCCGTTGTATACGTATGTCCATTTCGTTGTCGTTTGCGACTCCGGTGGCTATGTATAAAACTTTTTCATTTCCTGTTGGCATTAGTTGTTCGGCAAAAGCACTCTTCCCAGATCTAACCCCGCCAGTGATGAGGGTGATATTACTGGACATTAGATAACTTCTTCTAGATTTTCATGGCTCGAATTGAGACCGGTCATTTGGTATATGAGATCCATGTCTATTCTTGATCTAACCCAATCAGCCAATTTGTCATATTCTTGATCCATAGTCAGTTGTTGTTCCGAAAATGTGATATCTATCCCTCGGAGCTTTGCCACCTGCTGCAGAATGCACTGTCGTAGCAAAACGTTGTGGAACAATCCATGTATGTATGTTCCTAGAACATCTCCATTTTCGCTTAGAGCGCCGTCGAATGTTTTTTGGAGTAATTCTGGTTTGTCTTCTCTGGATTCTATAAGAAAGGGTTGCTCTGTTTCTATTCCGGAGGTTCGCCCCATATGGATTTCGTATCCGGTAATTGGAGCTGATAAAGCACCTGTTAGTAATCCTTCAGCTTTTACAACCGTCGCTTGTATTCGGTGAGTTTCTTTGGTTCCCTCAAAGATTGTGCTTATAGGCAATAATCCCAAACCAGAACACTCGGTCATACTGGACTCAATATGTTGGGGATCATGCAATTCTTGGCCCAGCATTTGGTACCCGCCGCATATTCCTATCACCGGAGTTCCTGAGGCGTTAAGAGATATTATTTGTTCAGATAAACCCTGTTGTTCCATCCATTGTAAATCGGGTATCGTTGTCTTACTTCCGGGCAGTATTATCAAATCTGGATCGCCCATCTCATCTTTATTGGACACGTATCTGAGTCCGACACCGATCTCGCGAGTAAATGGATCAAAATCATCGAAATTAGAAATATGTGGTATCTGTATCACTACTATGTCTAGTTTGAATGCAGACTGACTGCGATTTGGTAAATCTAGGGCTACAGAGTCCTCTTCAGGTATATGTATGTCGTTATAATGGTGTATTACTCCTGCTACAGGTATGCCGGTTCTGTTCTCTAACCAGTCTAGCCCATCGGTCAGTAGGTTCTGGTCTCCTCTGAATTTGTTTATTATAAATCCCTTGATTATGTCTCTTTCTTCAGGTTCCAGGAGTTCAAGTGTTCCAATTAGTGCCGCAAATACTCCTCCTCTGTCGATATCTCCACATAGTAGAACTGGTGCATTGCAATACATAGCAACGCGCATGTTTACTATCTCATTCGCTTTCAAATTGATTTCGGCAGGGCTCCCTGCGCCTTCAATTACTACAATGTCATATTCTTCTCGTAATATATCCAGCGAGGATCGTACAGATTCCCATAGCTGAGTTTTCAATGAAAAATAATCGATAGCTTTAGCTGATCGAAGTGGTTTGCCCATAAGGACTACTTGGGAGGTATGATCTGCCTCGGGCTTTAACAATACAGGGTTCATTTCTACTCGCGAATCTACCCCTGCGGCTTCAGCCTGAACTGCTTGTGCTCTCCCGATTTCTCCTCCGCTAGGAGTGACATGGGAGTTATTAGACATGTTTTGAGCTTTGAAAGGGCAAACTCGATATCCGTCTTGTTTGAAGATACGGCATAGGGCAGATACTAAGATACTCTTTCCTACATGGGACGCAGTGCCTTGGACCATTATTACTCGTCCCTGCATAACTAGTTGTCCTTTTTAATATGTGATGAATCGTTATATAGATGTAGAACTGTGTTATCGGGATATGTGTGTATGACAGTTATAGAGCAGTTATTTGTTACTAGTTTAAAGATAAATTCTGGAGGTAAGGATAAAAGGTTCGTAACGAGACACCTTAGTGCCCCACCATGCCCCACGACCAATACTGTATCCGAATCATGTTTAGATTTAATTTCATCACTGAACTTAGCCATTCTATCGTTCACTTGTCGAGCACTCTCGCCATCTGTGGGGGAGAAATCAAGATCGTTAACTAATGAGGCTTCGTATAGATCGGGGTATTTTTGGGAATATTCTTCAACAGTTAAACCTTCGAATACTCCCTTGTGGTATTCGCGAAGTGTCTCTGTTGCCTGTAAGGGTGTACTAGAATTCCCCAATATTACTTTTGCGGTATCTTTGGTTCTGGTCAAATCGCTGGAATAGGCGGCATCGAACTTTATATTTTCGAGACGTTTAGCTGTGGATACAGCTTGGCTACGTCCGATTTCTGATAACCCAATGTCCGTATGACCTTGAATCCTGCCTTGGGAGTTCCATTCTGTTTCCCCATGCCGGATTAGATATATAACTCCCATAAATGCCCCCTAAAAATATCGAATTGTTTGGTTTGTGCGTGGTTGATGGGAAAAGTATTTACGCTAATATGATTCAGTGGTTTGGTATATTGTAATCTATTCTTTCATAATTTCCTTAATAGCTTTGATCAGTCTTTTGCAATCGTCCAAGGTTCTTATACCAACTCGGATGTAATTAGGAATCCCAAAGGAAGTGCAATCTCTTACTACCATTCCTTTAGTAAGCAACCTGTTTCTCCACTCAAGGCCATCACCGGTGTTTACCAATATGAAGTTAGCATTAGACTTCGGAACAGCAAACCCCAAGTCTGTAAGGCTAGTTGTGAGGTAATCTTTGTTAGTATTTATGATAGCGCGTGCTTTTTCTAAATACTCACTATCGTTTAGGACTGCTATCCCTGCTTCCTGTGCAAAGCTATTTACACTCCAATCGGGTTGATACACCGACAGGTCAGATATTATGTGTGGAGAAGCAATAGCGTAGCCTAAGCGAATGCCTGTCAAAGAATAATCTTTAGTCATAGATCTCAGAAGTACAGTATTTCCATTCTGTGCGATAGGAATTGCATCCCACCGACTTTCAACCAAATTGGAGTACGCTTCGTCTATGATGAGAGTACCTTTTACCTCTGCTATTACCGATTCCAAGGCAGAGAGTTGCTGTACATCTAGATACGTCCCTGTTGGGTTGTTGGGATTGCAAATGAAGGTTAACGATGGTCTATGCTCTTTTATAATTTTATATATATTATTGAAGTCCCATGAGAATGGCGGGTTAGGGTCACATGGTAAATCTACAATGTGAGCATCCATGAGTTCTGAAGCTCCTCTATATTCCCCGTATGTGGGAGTAAATATAGCGCTTGTGGGATGTTTTCCGGTATTTGTTGCACGCAGGTATGCTCTGGTCAGTAAATGAATAATTTCTGTAGATCCATTGCCAGCTAGAACAAATGAAGGATCAACATTAGTATGGGCTGCTATTGCCTCACGCAACTGTAAGCATTCTGGGTCTGGGTATTTGGATATATCAGTATTTTGAATTGTATGTATCACAGAATCTGGCGGTCCCAACGGGTTTATACTGGCACTGAAGTCCAAAACATTATCAGGATCTAACCCTAGGGATCTTAATTCTGAGGGTTTAATACTGCCATGGACTGGTCTGCTGGAGTCTTGACCGGTTCCATCTGATTCGTTGAAAACTGATTTCGTCATATGACTATAATCCCAGATCAATGATCAAAATTAATACCGCTGCAACAGCTACTGTCATTCCAGCCCCGAAATACATTGATTTGACGGCTTTGCTTATATAGTTAGTTTGCAGGATATTGTTATTGTCTCCTAAAGAATATTCGCCTTCTTTTGCTAAAGTTACGCCTAACGCTCCTGCAACTATACTCATTGTCCAACCTGCGTTGGGGCTTGGCGTTTTTGCATGATCTCGTATCATGATGTGCCATGCGGATTTATAGTTCAACCCTGGCAATATGATACTAGAAATCCATAGCATAAACGCAGCAAAACGTGCGGGTAAGAAATTCACAAGATCGTCTAGTTTAGCGGAAACCTTCCCTAAATATTCGTATTCCCCACGGTAACCTATCATACTGTCGAGTGTATTTATAGCTCTATAGGCTACAGCACCTGGTAGTCCAAAAAGAGCAAATGCTAGTATCGGTGCAACGAAACTGTCAGTTACGTTTTCTGATACAGATTCAATAGTTGCGGCTATAGCTTGCTTATCGTTCATATTTGTGGTGTTTCTACTTACGAGCGCTGACATTTCTAGTCGTACTTGTTCAAGGTTGTTGTTCTCCAAGAGAGTTTTGATTCTAAAAGCGGTTTTATGGAGCATACGGATAGAAAAAGTTGTTTTTAGAATGAGTGCGGTGACTAATATGTTTGCGATGTCGTTCAATAACACTGCTACGTGTCCGACTAGGTAGGATAAGATTGCCCAGATGCTAGGGATTGTTATGGCTATTATTGCGCCATAGATGAATCGCCCAGTATTTGATTTGGGTGTCATGTGCTTCATCCACATTATGCTGGAGCCTATCCAGGCAGTTGGATGTAGTTTGTTCGGTGGATCTCCGAATAGTAGATCGGTGACCACCGCAATGAATAATATTTGTATCTCTATAGGTATGTTTGAATCCATGGAACCATCCGATTCAAGGGCAATAAGAAACCGGTGCTCAATAATGGAACCGCTAATATAAACCCTAGAGTCTCAATAAGTTCATTTGTTGCTCCGTAACAGTCTCCAGTTAGTCCGCCTAACATTTTGGACATTACTTTTCCCATCACAAAGGTCATCAATGATAATAAGATCAACAGTATAGCGCCTGCTGGGCCTCCGAGTGACAGGCAGATTAGTGATACTGTTAAAAGAGCAAAAATGCTGGCAAATCTCGAAGAATTGTCCCTAAATGAGGATCCTAAACCATTTTCTCTAATGTATGGGAACACATTTAATTGTAGGACCATGCTCCATCTGGAGATACATGGCACCAATATAATGGCTAGTTCACTACCTTGTAGATTTAAGTTAAGGATTGATAGTAAGGCTGTGTATTTCAATAACAATATTAGTATTGCGCTTACTACGGCGAAAGATCCTACATGAGGATCTTTCATGATATTCAGGCGATCCTGAGATTTATAGGCACCGAACAATCCATCTGAGATATCCATGAGGCCGTCTAGGTGCAAGCCTCTCGTAATTATGGCTAGTGTGCCAGTTAACAATGCTGCGGTAATGAGGGTGGGGAAAATATTTGAACATGCTTGCTCAATTAGTAACAGTACAATTCCAATTGTCAAACCGACTAATGGATAATAGGCTCGAGAATTGCTTATATCTTTTGGAGAAATCTCACTCCGTATTCGACAAGGAATCAGAGTAAGGAAACTTATGGCTACTAGAAAAGGAGTTAACACTGAAAGCTCCTAATCCTCGGTTTTATTTCTATGACCATTTTAAATTACCCTAGAATTTTTCACAGTGATACCAATAATCAATCATCTTCCTTTCCCGATACACCTGCTTCAGCAAATGTGGCCATTTCCACGAGACACTTCGAGGCCGCTTCTATTATTGGCATAGCGAGAGTAGCACCTGTGCCCTCTCCTAAGCGCATCTCCAGATCAAACAGGGGTTTTAATCCCATGGTGCTTAGTCCTATGTTATGTCCAGGTTCTACCGAATTATGAGAGGCGATAAAATACAAGCTAGCATTTGGACATATGGTCCACGCTATCAAGGCTGCAGCTCCGGATATAAATCCATCAACTATTACTGGTTTGTTGTGAGCTGCTGTGCCTAACATGGCTCCCGCTAACGCCCCAATTTCGAGTCCGCCGATTTTTGTAAGCACGTCTAAACCATCGGTCGGAATAGGTTGATTGGTATCTATAGCTTTGTTTATTATAGAAATTTTGTGATCAAGAGCGTCGTCATCTACTCCAGTACCACGGCCTGTAGTGGTACGAGCATCGGTTTTTGTAATTACACTGGTAATAGCACTAGAGGGCGTGGTGTTACCGATCCCCATTTCTCCAAAAGCTATTAAGTCTGCTCCTTCAGATATCTGCTCTTCCGCTGCTTGTATACCGATTTCCAGACATTTAATCGCTTGGTCACGTGTCATTGCTGGGCCATTAGCTATGTTTTGAGTTCCTCGAGCTACTTTGACGTTCTTGAGGAGGGGATGGTTAGGCAGATCTGATGCGACCCCAACGTCTAGAATAGTTATATTGGCCCCGACGTGGCGGGCTAGGACATTTATGCCGGCTCCGCCCGATAAGAAATTCTGTACCATCTGCGGCGTAACTTCCTGTGGATAGGCACTGACGCCTTCAGCTACAACACCATGATCTCCAGCTGCTAGAATCACGGATTTGTTAGTTATCACGGGTTTAGGATCAGCGTATATGCCGGCTAATTTAATTGACAATTCCTCCAGTCTGCCGAGGCTGCCGAGAGGTTTGGTCAATGTGTTTTGACGCTCGCGAGCTTTGGACATTGATATTTCATCTAATGGATCAATGTTGAGTATGGTTTCGTCAATCAGTTTTGAGGTAGACATATTTATCCTTTTTGTGACTTTACTCAGGTTCGCCGATGAGTGATTAGAACTCTATGCCAGGTTGAGCTTTTATACCTTCGGAATATGGGTGCTTGATAACGTTCATTTCTGTGACTAAATCGGCGAAATCTATTAACTCTTGAGGGGCGTGTCTTCCGGTAATGATTATGTGTAACATTTCTGGTCGTTTGCTGAGTGTCTCTATGACCTCTTGAACTTCTATCCATCCATAGTGAAGCGGATAGGTGAATTCGTCGAGAATAATAAGATCGTTATCACCTGTGGCTATAATTTCCTTAGCGTCATCCCACAGTGCGCGTGCTAGATCAGCGCTTTGATCAAGGTCTTTAGAGCGCCAAGTGAAACCATCTCCCATGGCCCTAACGGGAACACCTATTTTTTGTGCGGCTCTTTGTTCCCCAAAATTTGCGGTTGTATGTTTTATGAATTGGAGCATCTGGACTTTCATGTCCCGACCCCAAGCTCGAAACAGAACTCCCATTGCAGCAGTAGTCTTCCCCTTGCCATTCCCAGTATTTACTATTACTAATCCTTTATTGATACGGGGTCCTTTGACGGATTGTGGTCCAGGCTCAGTACTCATTGCTTTTGACTCCTTTTATTTTTAATGATCAACTCATACTTATGCTATACCAAGAAAGTAGAGCTAATATGTAGGAAACTTATAGTTTGGAAAGTCTCGAACATACTTCAACGAATCTTTTAGCTAAAGACGGATCGCTAGCAAGATGTATATGAACATATGAGGCCCATACATTTTCGCTATGGAATCCCTCAAATCTTTTATCTTGATCTAATATCGCATATAACGCGTTGTGTGAGTCAGGGTTATTTTCCAATACTGACCAGTGAAATTCATGACCTTTTATCACTTGCCCTTTCTTCATTATTGGGCTGTCACAAAGAGCCTCTAGCTCCCGATATCCTAGGTGAAGTGTTTGGTCTTTCATAGAAGATGATAATGGAAGCGCTTGAACCATAGGATGCATTTGCCCAGTCATATCGGATAAGCTTTGGCCTAAGTACATAAGACCGCCGCATTCAGCATATATTGGGGTTCCGCGGGTGATTTGCTCATTCATAGATCGTAACATCGATTTGTTTTCGGAAAGCTCTTGGGCGAATAGTTCTGGGAATCCGCCACCTATGTAGATTCCTCCACATCGATCAGGCACTTTACTATCTTTCAAAGGACTAAATTCTTCGATTTCCGCACCCCAGGATTCTAAGAGGTCTAATGAATCTTGGTAATAAAAACTGAAAGCCTCGTCTCTAGCAACTGCTATGACCGCTTTTTTAGGTTGAGGAGATCTAGGATAAATGTATGGTTCTACAGGGTAAAGTTTTGCCGTGGATGCTATATCACAAATAGCCTCAAGATCTATCGTATCTTCGGTTTGAGTGATTAATGAATCATACCATTCTTGTACTACTGTGCCTTCCGTTGTAGGTATTAGTCCTAGGTGCCTTTCAGGTTGTACTAAATCTTGTCGTCTTGGCATGTACCCTATTACCGGTATACCTGTACTTTTTTCAATCTGGGGTTTGCAGAACTCTAAATGACGCGGACTTCCAATGCCGTTTAATATCACTCCAGCAATATTGAGATCGGGGTCGAACATTTGGTATCCGAGTATTTCAGCTGCAACACTTCTGGCCACTTTGGAAGCGTCTGCTATAAGCACTACAGGCGCTCCGATCAACTTAGCCAGTTGCGCAGTAGACCCAAATTCATCTAAGTTCGAGTGCCCATCAAATATTCCCATTACTCCTTCGACTATGGAAATATCTGCAGACTCACTCGCTTTATGAAAAAGCTCAGATACGATTTGATGTGGTAGTAGCCACGAGTCTAAATTGCGAGATGGTATTCCGGCTGCAAGTTTATGATACGACGGGTCAATATAATCTGGGCCTGCTTTAAAAGGTTGAACCTTTTTGCCTCTTTTGGTCAGAGCCCCCATTATACCTGTCGCTATTGTTGTCTTTCCGACACCACTTCTAACGCCTGCTATAACAATTGCTGGAGTCAATCTATTAATCTCGACTTGATAGCTGTGTTTTTGTAACTTAATACCATGTTTACCATTTTACGAATTTCTTTTAAAACGAGGTGAGAACTATAGAACGTGTACCTTATGTAAGAGACTATTATGCCGGAGAGGAGGAGGTTTCTCCAGCGTAATATAGCTCTGTAGTTCTCCCTCGCGAAACGATTAGGCTAAAAAAAAACCTGACCCCATCGTGGTCAGGTTGAGAATATTAAATCTCGTACACCTTTTCCACGAGGAGTAACAAGTCTACTAAGAGGCAGGTCTCCTGACTTCTGATTGTTACCGAGCAACGCTTGCCTTCCCAGCTCAATTGCCAGTGGCTTACTATTTTGGGATGCTCTCATCAGTTACAGTGGCGGGTCCGTGCCGGACTTAAACCGGCTTCCCTTTTCAGCCCATTTCTGGGCCACCTCAAAGTGCTTATATTAAATTGTTAAGTTTCCACAATATTTATTTCTGGATCAATTCTATATTCAGTTATCCTATAGGTCAATATTATAAGCTGGTACTTCCAAATAAACCGGATTGTTGATGTGGTCATAGTCAATGACATGATGTATATTAAAATTATTCTATGCGAGACTAAGGATTCGTTTACCAACAATATTTTGGAGAATAATTATGCCTGTTTATAGTTATGATCATATTCATCTTCGCAGCAAGAACCCAATGGGTATAGCCAAGTATTTCGAGACCATGTTCGATGCGAAAATTCTTGAATCTATTCAATCAGATGGGCAACCACGTATAGACTTGGATATCAATGGATTAGCCGTTTTTATTGCAGCGGTACCAGAAGAAGTGGATATGGATACTAGCCCAGTTGATCCACATTTAGGATTGGATCATTTTGGCTTCCGTGTAGACAATATCGATGAGGCTGTAGCCGATCTCAAGAGTAGAGGAGCCGAGATGGCTGTTGAACCGTATGATATCAGGCCTGGTGTAAGAATAGCTTTTGTGATGGCACCGGATAATATTAGGATTGAACTATTGCAGCGCAATTAAGTCGGTATCTGGCGGGTGTACGCTATTTTTTCAATATTGCTTGTAATGTATTCGTGGCCAATATTAATGCTCCTGAGATTATTAACACCCAACCCAATAGATCAACTATCAAGTCTACTAGAGGGCTTAATAACATCGCGCCGATGACTACAATGAAGAATCCACATCCCATTGATGCTCTGAAACTATTTATTCCGGTTTTGTAAAACATTCTTAATTAGACGTTTCTTATTATCAATGGGGTTATGCTAGAGAATAAATAGAATCAGTTTCAACAACCTTTCCTTCTTCCTTTAATTTGTTTAGATGGGTTTGTATATTCCTGGCGGCAGAGTTTTTAAGGTTTTTCCTTAAGTTCCTCGGATATACTAAGCCGACTGATTCTTCTACCGTAACAGGTCCATTGCTTAATGCTTTTAGGATCTGTGATTCTCTGGCTAGACGGTGTTCAATATACCATTGAATCCTGTTAGTCCCATTACGAATGACGTCTCCGTGACCCGGGCAAATAATGTCGGGTTTCTGCTTGGCCATTATTTCCAAAGATGACATATATTGGCGCAGATTTCTTACACTTGATGATGAGTTGCCTAAGATGGTGTCCCCGCTGAATAATACTTTGTCTGATCGTAACGAATAGCAGACGTGATCCTCTTCATGACCAGGGGTGAATAACGCCCGAAGTGATGCTTGTCCTCCAGTTGTTAGTAGTTCCCTGGATTTAAGCTTTATGACACAGCCTTTACCTAGGCGTTGAGTTAGAAGAGGTTCTAATTTTGGATGACATCTTACTGGGCAGTTCATCTGTTCTTGGAGTCTGTCTAGTCCACCTATATGATCCCCGTGTCCATGGGTTATCAGTATCGATGAAATCTTGGGATTTCCCAATTCGTTGTAGTAGTCCAGAATTTGT
>CAZVRK010000028.1:0-3288 GCA_964629875.1 uncultured Dehalococcoidia bacterium
GTAACTATGGGGTAAGTGTGATGTGGCACAAGGAAGGCATATCACTTCAGTTACAAATAGCTAATATCCAATGATGGTTATGCCGTTTCGGAGTTAGTAGTTACAGATCTGGATTGATTGAGATAGCATAAGCTTCACATGGTCATTTGAGGTTAACTTTGGCTAAGGATAAATGAGGTGCGCTAATTGGTAGAGAAAGAGCCGGATTGGGAGTTCGGGATAAGAACTGAAGGTCATCAGGATATTGGCATTGGTTCAGAAGCGGTCATCCTCGGTGAGAATGGGTTTGAATACGCGATCTCTGGAAGTAACTGGGGTAACCTTCCTGAAGGATGGGTTTATAAGGAAGGTACCTCGGTAGCTATAGATTCTGACGATCAGGTCTATGTTTTTAATCGTGGGACTTGCCCTATGATCGTATTTGATACCGATGGAAATGTCTTACGCACGTGGGGGGATGGGGTTTTTAAAAATCCTCATGGAGTGACTATCGCACCTGACGGTTCAGTATTCTGTGTTGACAACGGTGATAGTACCATCAGGCAATTTACGCCTTCTGGAGATTTAATCACGACTATCGGTACGCCAAATAAACCATCACCCAAGATGAGCGGGGATCCTTTTTGTCTACCGGCACATGTGGCTTTTGATCCTCGTAATGGTGATCTATATGTAGCGGATGGCTATTCGAATGCCCGGGTACACAAATTTTCTCCCGATGGGAAGTTACTATTCTCTTGGGGTGAGTCGGGCACAGGCGAAGGGCAATTTAACATCGTTCATAACGTGATAGTTGATAAGTCTGGCTGGGTTTATATCGCTGACCGTGAAAATCATAGGATCCAGATCTTCAGTCCGGAAGGCAAATTCGAAGCACAATGGGGCGATCTGTCTAGAGCCGCAGCATTGTGCATAGATGACCGGACTGGCGAAGAACTTATATATATCGGTGAATATTTTTGCGGCATAGGCTCCAATGATATCGGTACCAACCTTGGCCCGCGTGTAACGGTGATGGATACCAACGGGAACGTCCTAGCAAGGGTAGGCCGAGAGAGTTACGGTGATCAGGTCGGGCGCTTCTATTCACCACATGGAATAGCGCTGGATTCGAAAGGTGACATATATGTAGCCGAAGTTTCATGGAGTGATTATGGGAGACACATGAACCCGCCCAAAGAACTTCGGTCGATGCAGAAGTTAGTAAAAATCCCTGGTTCTAGTTCTGGAACACTCTAACGGTATCCTAGCCGTGATGACTAGATTTACCTGATAGAGAGCTGATGGAGGATCAACGATAACTAGATTGAATAACTCTGACGAGTCTGATGCTCAGGCCGTGACAATCCTGGCGGTAAGACCACATCCGGATGATGAAAGTAGTTCGACTGGCGGGATGCTTGCCTATTACAGCGCACAGAATGTCAGGACAGGGGTTGTGATATGTACGGGTGGGGAAGAAGGCGAGATACGCGATCCAGACTTGGACCCAGTTGGCGACAAACCAAGGTTGCGGGAACTCCGTACGGAAGAGGTCAAGAACGCATGTGAGATCCTTGGTGTGTCGGAGCTTCGGATGCTGGGATTCAGGGATTCTGGTATGGCGGATACTTCAGCAAATAAGCATCCGGAGGCGTTTATCAACGTCGAACGGTCTGAGGCAGCATTCAGGTTGGTACGGGTTATACGAGAACTTCGGCCACGTGTAATAGTCACAGAACCGCCGGGAGGAATGTATCCACACCCAGACCACATCATGTGCCATGAGGTCACTATGGATGCATTCAGGGCTGCAGGAGATCCTGGAGTGTTTCCAGAAGCCGGACAACCTTGGCAACCAGACAAATTATACGGCGTCGCTCAGGTAGATGACGGTGCTTGGGAAGAACTGATGCCACGATTCGTTTCGGCAGGATACGACATGGACTGGATGAAGAAACAGGAGGGTGATTCGAGAGGGCCTGGGCCTGAGACAGCTACGGTAGCGCTTGAGGTAGGGCTTTACAGTGAAGAACAACGCAAGGCCCTACTGGCTCATCGTACTCAGATCTCACCGGATAGTTTTTTTGTCAGCTTATCTCCGGAGTTGAGGAGACTTGCCTTTGCAACAGCCTATTTCATTCGGCTTTCCCCTCCTTGTGCTCCTGGAGAGCACGAGCCTGGGCTCCTTCACGGATTGGTCTAATAAAAGCTTATGAAGTGCCAGACTCGGTTGCAGTAGCCTTCTGATAGCTGCATTGGTGTAGAAGATTTATCGGTTGGATACGAGGCAGGACAATAAGTGATAGGCACTTGATTGCCCTGATTTAAAATCTTCAGGACACCACTCTTTTTATATATTCAGATTTAAATTTGGAATAATAACCCAACGGTCCAAGCTACACCGGAGAAACTATGTACAACCCGACCCCTATCGCCCCTAAAAGACCGAAAGAGATAACGACGCACGGTGAGACCCGTATTGACCCGTGGTTCTGGCTTCGTGACGTGGATGATCCAGAAACCATGGAATATCTTAAGGCCGAAAATGCCTTTACCGAATCCGCCATGGCTCCAGAGGAAGACCTGCAGGAACGTTTGTATCAGGAGATGCGAGCCAGGATTAAAGAGGATGATTCTACGGTTCCGGAGAAGGATGGTGATTATTACTATTACACCAGGTTCGAGGAGGGAGAGCAGTACCCGATCTACTGTCGTAAACACCTGTCTCTTGACGGTCCCGAAGAAGTCTTAATCGACGTAAATGAACTGGCTAAAGAGCTGGATTATTGCCGTGTCGGAAATTGTGAGAACAGCCCGGATCATAAATGGTTGGCTTATTCCATAGATACCGATGGATCGGAAAAATACACCATATTGATCAAAAACCTGGAGACCGGTGAACTCCTATCTGAAGCTATACCCGGATCGTATTACTCTCTTGAATGGGCAAACGACAGTCAGACGATCTTTTACGATGTTCTTGATGAAAATCATAGGCCTGTGAAGATATTCAAGCACTGCTTGGGCGATGACGAGTCTAACGATGGATTGGTCTATGAGGAGAAGGATGAGCGATTTTTTGTAGGCGTGATGAAATCCTCCAGCAAACGGTTTATTTTCGTCACTTCTGCTGGTAACAACATGTCCGAATGGTATTTCATGGAGGCTGATGATCCCGACAGTAGGTTAATTCTTGTCCAAGAGAGGGAGGAAGATTTCGAATATGACGTCGATCATCACGGTGAGAGATTTCTGATTCGAAACAACGGGGACGGAGCCAGAGACTTCAAGGTATCCGAGACCCCG
>CAZVRK010000028.1:3388-16949 GCA_964629875.1 uncultured Dehalococcoidia bacterium
TCTGATTCGAAACAACGGGGACGGAGCCAGAGACTTCAAGGTATCCGAGACCCCGGTCTCTACCCCTGGATCGGAGAATTGGAAAGACTTCGTCCCACATGTGCTTGGTCGTCCCATTGCTGGATTCGGTCTTTCTAAGGATTACTTTGTCCTTTACTACCGCGCCAATGGCCTGCCTCAGGTACAGATCTTGGAGCTATCGACGGGCGTGACCCATAATCTGAGTCTGGATGAAGAAGATTATTCTGTCAGGCTTCAAGGAAGTAGGGAGTGGGACAGTCCAGTGTTGCGATTTTCATATGCTTCTTTGACTACACCAGCGACAATCTATGATTACAACATGGACACGCAACACCGGGAATTTAGGAAGCAAGTCGAGATTCTCGGAAGTTTCTCGTCTGAGAAATACCAGTCCAAAAGGGTGTTCGCTACAGCGTCTGATGGCACTCAAGTTCCAATATCCATACTTTATTCAAAGGACACTCTATTAGACGGTTCAGCACCCTTATATCTTTACGGGTACGGTTCTTACGGGATAATTGTCGAATCTGATTTTGGTTCAGCCAGACTAAGTCTGGTCGACCGGGGTTATGTATTCGCTATTGCCCATGTTAGAGGCGGTATGGATCTGGGATGGGATTGGTATGAGGACGGTAAATTACTCAACAAGAAGAATACGTTCACCGATTTCATAGCCTGCGCTGAACATCTGATTGGCGAAGGTTATGCAACGAAAGGTCAGATAGTTGCTTCTGGAGGTAGTGCCGGCGGAATGCTAATGGGAGCGGTGGCGAACATGCGTCCAGACTTGTTCAAGGCGGTTATAGCGGATGTTCCATTTGTCGATGTCCTGAACACTATGTTGGACAGTACTTTACCTTTAACGACTATGGAATATAACGAGTGGGGTAATCCAGAGGACCAAAAATTCTACGAATATATCAAATCTTACTCACCGTATGACAACGTTAGGCCTCAAGATTACCCGAACATGCTGATCACCGGCGGCCTTAGCGACCCGCGCGTGACATATTGGGAACCGGCTAAATGGGTGGCTCAACTACGTGAGTCAAAGACCGACGATAACTTGTTGCTTTTAAAGATTCATATGGATTCTGGACACGCTGGTGCTTCAGGTCGTTTTGATCGTCTGAAGGAAGTTGCGTTGGAATATGCGTTCATCTTGAAAGTGTTCGCTTTTGGTAAAGGGTAAGAGTACTGAATTTACAACGTTAGAGGAGCAAAATGGATATTGGAGCATCTTTCCCAACAACAAGCATAGGGCATGATTCTGGAGCAGTCAGAGAGTTCGCTCAAGCTGTAGAAGACTTGGGTTACAGCCATATACGGATCTTGGATCACGTCGTTGGTGCGGATCCTAAAGAGCACCCTGAAGTTCCTGAATTTTACTACACCCACGAGAGCGTGATTCGGGAACCATTTACTCTAATGGCTTACATCGCAGGATTCACAAATAAAATAGAGCTTGTTACTGGCATCATCATTCTGCCGCAGCGTCAGACGGTTTTGGTTGCCAAGCAAGCTGCAGAGGTAGATGTTTTGAGCGGTGGAAGGCTTAGGCTTGGAATAGGAGTTGGATGGAATCCAGTGGAATTCACCGCCCTAGGTGAGAACTTCGGAAATCGGGGGCGTAGGATTGAGGAGCAGGTCGAGGTTCTGAGACTTCTGTGGACTGAGAATCCGGTCGAATTTCATGGGAAGTGGCATCATATTGAATCGGCAGGAATAAATCCTCTGCCCATCCAACGTCCCATACCTATCTGGATGGGAGCTGGTGCACCAGGAATGCCCGTAGGTCCAAATCGGGTTCTTCAGAGAGTAGGTCGATTAGCTGATGGTTACTTCCCTTTATGTGAAGCTGGAGATACGGCACGGAAACTCATTGAAACAGTTAAAAAGTATGCCGAAGAGGCGGGTAGAAATCCTGATGACCTGAAAATTGAAGGCCGGATAGAGTTGACTGGAACTCCTGAAGACTGGAAAACGGCGTTAACTGATTGGCAAGATTTGGGCGCTGATTTAGTCTCTATCGGCACAGCCAGAGCACCGTTTACCTCACCTGAGGAACACATACAGGCGATCAAGACATTCAAAGAGATCATTTAGATACTAAAATAGATCCACGGTAACTGAACGATAGAAGCCAGCCAATATCGTTTTATCGCCGGACGTGGATTTTGATGTAGTTCTTGGGTTTAGGTCATGGACTCGAAGGGCCTGTTATCGGGAGAACTGGATGTAAAGTCAGATAACTCGATGGATAGGTTCGAGGGTGCTATCTTGACGCCCAAAGATCCACCATGGAACCTTGGATGGTGATTTGGCTATCTACGATGAGTATGTCAAATGACAATAGCCACTTGGCATGCTTGCACAATGACACCAAATATAACAACGGCAACTATAAAAATTAAACAGGGCATTTGATTCCAGATTGTGAGTACAGCTTGCTTTATGTTGATTTTAGTTACTGTCTTGTTGCCTCATAACAACTAAGCTAAGCGTGTGTTAGTTAAGACAAATCGACGTTTCGCTTGAACATATGTGGATAAAATAGGGAAATTGTAGCGACTCTTGCAGGACAGTAATAGTTAGAACCATTTAGTTAGTTCCTCATAGTTAATACGCGTTTTATTTGGAGTTGGCTCTGCGTATCCGACTGTCAAAACGCCTGCGATCTTTAATCCTTCTTCGGTTATGCCGAATATCTCATCTAAGTTGGATATCTTACACATCCGGCCTGTCGACCAACCGACGCTTAAATCCATGCTTTCAGCAACTAGCTGAATATTTTGGATTGCACAGCAGACTGCACCGTAATTCTCTTCGGTGATTTCATCGGTATCTCCAATCAGGCTAAATACAAATATTAGAGTAGGCGATGCGAATACCCCATCGTAGATTAGTTGCTTGTGGTCCTCTGGTAACTTAATATCGGACATCTTTTCTTGAAGTCTGACGAGCCCTTCTGCAATACGAGATTTCATTTCCGCGTTTTTTCGTATTACGACGAAACGCCAAGGCTCAGTGTTTCGATGGTTCGGTGCCCAAACTGCAGCATCTAGTAGGATTTTTATATCCTCGTCTGGAACTTCAGAATCTGTAAATGCCTTGGTGTTCCGTCTGTTTTTGATTATTTCTATAACTTCTTGAGTGATATTCATGTTGATCCTGCGATGTGATTCCGATATCTCTTCAAGCTATTGTACGACGTCAACTGAGCATTGGTGGATCTAGGATGCGTATTGGTTCTGTTGCAAAATGTACAAGTTCCCGGATTCTAACCCATACTCTGGCGTATTTGAGGAGTGGTTTTAAGAGGCAAGAATAGCGAATGTTCTGGTTCCACCAGACCCACACAGGTAGTAATATCCTGTAGATGAAAAGAAATAGAGCTAAAAAACTCAATTATGGTTGGGTGATACTAGGTTTAATATTTGGGAATCTATTCGTTGAAGGAGGTGTTAGAAATAGCCAGCCAGTACTTCTGCCTGCCTTGAGGCAAACTTTTGGTGGTAGCGCTACGATGACTTCGGCGGTATTTTCAGTGTCGGGCGTTGTCGCTGGATTTGCGTCACCAATAATAGGCAAAATCCTTGATCGAATAGGCCCTAGGTACATGTTTCCCATCGCTGGCACCGTAATATTGGTTGGGTGGTGGGCAAGCAGCTTGGCCACTGATACTTGGCAGATCTTTATTTTCTACAGTTTCATAGCCACTCTTGGTCATACTGCCATAGGCTCATTTACAGGCACAGCGGTATTGGCCCCGTGGTTTCCACAATCCAAAGGCGTCATGTTAGGCCTTGCTGATTCAGGGAATCCCGCAGGCCAAGCTGTAATAACACCGTTGGCCCAATATACCATTACTAATTTTGGGCTGAGGACCGGTTTTCAGGTTGTAGGACTTGTGTTTTTCCTGATGACCGTTCCTTTGAATTTTTTACTTCAACGTAATCCGCCTGCGGGACCTGTCATAGATAAGGAGGGTATCTCCCAGTCGAATATTAGTTTTGACCCATCAACTGAAATCATTAAGGAAGACACCCCAAATAGGTCTGTATCGATTTCAGAAAGCCCCGAGACGTTCAATGCGATGCATGAGCCTACCGTCTGGTTACTTTTGCTTTCTAGATCGGCGGCGTCGCTATCTCATCAAATGACCCATCTCCATATCCTTGCCTTCTTCGTGCTTGCTGGATATGGCGAGATGCAAGCTGCTGGTGCTTTAGGTCTAGCCGGAATAATTGGGATAGTTGCTCGTCCTTGCTTTGGGATATTGTCCGATAAGATGGGTCGAGAGATTGTTTTCACAATTGCTATGGGTATGACGTTCTGTGCCATAGTGATAGTCATCTTATTCACTGGTGGAGCTAAGTTATGGGCTTTAATATTTTTTGTAGTTTTGTCGGGATTAAGTGACGGCCTAAGTGGTCTCATATTGGGTGCGAAAGCGGCAGACATCTATCGTCCGGAGGTGTTAGGAAGGGTTATGGGAATGGTAGATGTGGGCCGTGGTATAGGATGGGCGATCGGTGGGTTATTTACTGGAGTGATGTTTGATCTATTTGGGGATTACTCTTTAGCCTATTGGATATCATCTTCTATGGCGTTGTTGTCAATTGCTGCTGTTTGGGGTGTCAAATTGTTGGAAGATAAGTCATAGTTATGTCTCATCCAGCAGTTTAAAAATACTCCAAGTGGGATTCTAATTGGTTTCGGTGATTCAGTAGTTTACAGATGAGGGACTATGAAGTACGACGTTATCGTGATTGGTGCCGGTTCTGCAGGCGGGACTCTTGCGGCCCGGCTAACGGAAGACCCAACCCGCTCGGTCTTGCTCTTGGAGGCAGGACCAGATTACCCGGATTTCAATCAGTACCCCGATGATATCAAATTCGGTTACGCACCCACTGCATCGGAGATGGGTGCACCGCATAACTGGTCATTCATGGGAACTGCTACTAGTGAGCAACCTCCTATAAATGTGCCAAGAGGGAAGGTCGTCGGAGGAACTAGTGCGATTAACGGCCAGGTTTTTCTCCGCGGCGTACCGGAGGACTATGATAATTGGGCATCCTGGGGTAACGATGAATGGAGCTTCATAAAAGTCCTGCCATTCTTTCGAAAGCTAGAAACTGATACAGATATCAGCGACGACTTCCACGGAAACGACGGCCCGATTCCAGTGCGACGCCACAAAAAAGAAGATTGGTTACCTGCACAGAACGCTTTTCAAGAAGCATGTATCGAACAAGGTTATCCTGAGACCTACGATCATAATAATCCGGACTCATGGGGAGTAGGTCCATTTCCGATGAATAACCCAAACGGGGTACGGATGAGTACCTCGCTTACTTATATAAACCCTAACCGACATCGCCTAAATCTGACTGTTCGCGGAAACGTGCTTGTGCATCGAATTATCTTCGAGGGTACCCGGGCAGTAGGAGTAGAAGCTGAATGTGGCGGAGAGACATTTCGGATTGAAGCCGAAGAGATTGTTCTGTCGGCGGGGGCGGTAGCATCTCCACATATATTGATGCTGTCTGGGATTGGCCCTAAGGAACACCTGGAGAGTCATGGTATTCCGGTGGTAAGAGACACACCAGGGGTTGGCCAGAATTTGCGAGATCATCCGTTAGTGGCACTCCGAGCCAAAACCAAGCCTGACTTTGTACTAGATTCCAATGCGCCTAGGATGCAGGCTTTGTTGCGTTACACGTCTACTGGATCCTCTGACCGAAATGACATCCAAATATTCCCGTCATCTTTCTCTACCCCTTTAGGAGGGGACCCGTTCGCTGAAGAGGGTATACGCCTCACGTGTATGTTAGAACGGGCTGAGGGGGCTGGAGAGTTGACATTAACTACGCCGGATCCATCAATACAACCCGATATCAACTGTCGCTACCTCGAACATGATCGTGATCGGTCTCGATTGCGAGAAGCGGTCCGCATAGGTCTGAGCCTTTTAGACCACAAGTCGTTTGAGAATATTGTCGAAAGCCTTATATCTCCGACAGAAGAAGACTTGATATCAGATGATGCTTTGGATCTATGGATGTTGAAAAATGTGTGGATCGGTCAGCATCTATCCGGGACCTGCAAGATGGGCCCTCATGATGACAGGATGGCAGTGGTGGACCAGCGAGGTAGCGTTCACGGTATTGAATGTCTTCGTGTGGCAGATGCCTCAATCATGCCGGATTGCATCCGTGCGAATACTAATTTGACGACCATCATGATCGGTGAGCGTATCGCTGATTGGATGGTTAATACTTAAGTATCTGTAATACCGAAGTCGCTCTTTTAAAGACCAGGCTTGTATATCTTAGGTGATTCAACCAAATCCCGGGGCTACTGTTTGTATGTCGTCCAGATTTGCTTGCCTTAACGCCCCTAAGATTCTAGCTTGATCTCAGTGAGTTGAATGGTAAACCGAATGAAAATTCGCGCATAGCGTAATATTGGTTTGAAATCACCTATTGACCCTTAGCTGGCCGACGCCAGAATATATTTCATCCAGACTACCGTTATATCTAATGCTTCTTTCCAGACGTCTTCACGGCTTCGACCGCTTCGTTTCAATACTGAAAAGCCGTGGTCGGCGCCGTCAAGTTCGTGAAACTTTGCGTCAGTCATATTCTTGGAAACACCGACTAGGTCGTCGGGCGTTGCAAAATTATCCCTTGATCCTGAGCAGAATATGGTAGGGACATTGATGTCCGTAAGATGTTCATCACGGAAAACGGATCGGTTACCCGGCGGATTCAGTGGGTAAGCGAATAAGGCTAGTGCGTCGACTGTTATCCCTTGGGCAACGACTTGAGAAGCTATGCGTCCTCCCATAGATCTACCACCTATCACCAATTTACCTTCTTTGGGCCGGAAGGAATTGATCACTTGGCGCCAGGTTTCTTCCAACAGAGCCGGTCGGTCTGGACCTTTTCTTCCAGCTTCCATATATGGGAATTGGAACCGTACTAGAGAAGCTCCTGCCGCTGGTAAATTGACGCTTAGATATTCCCCGAATTGATCGTTTATGTTAGATCCTGCTCCAGGAGCATAAACAAATGTAAAGCCTGGATCCTCATCTGTTGAAGTTCTTATCGAAGATACTGTCTTGTCGCCTACTGGTATCGTGAATTTCTCTTCGTAAAGTTTCATACCACCGTGCTCCAGTAATGTTGTGGCCGAAATTAGTCGAGTTTCCTAGCCTCTGGCAGGTAATTGAGCCTCTATTCTGATAGGACTGAATGTTAAATGTTTCAGCCGTTATCAACTTCTTACGCCGCGTTATTTTACGGGGTACTAACACTGATACCTTGATCTATATCTGTTTTGCTATTGTTATTATTGCCGAGATTGGGAGCCTTGGTTACAACTAATAGCAGGCAGGGTAGCACGATCAAAGAAGCGATTAGGGCAAGGAATATCATTACTGCAGTAAGTTGCCCGTACGCGGCGAACATAGGCATCGGTGCAAATCCAAGTATCGCAAATCCAACGATACTGGACGCAGCAGAAGCTACTAAAGCAACTCCTGTTCCACTTGCCGTCTTCTTAATGGCATCTATTCTGTTATCCGTGCGCTTTAGTTCTTCCCTAAATCGTTCAGTCATATGGATCGAGTAATCTATGCCGATACCAATTGATATTGCTCCAATCATCGCGGTTACAAAATTTAGTGAAAATCCCGAAACATACATTATCCCGTATAACCAAGCCACTACTAAGAGAATAGGGGTTACTGTGATTACTGCATATCTGATAGATCGCATGGTTACCGTTAGGAGAATCAACGCCGCGATTAAGGCAATCGGTAACGATGTATAAAGAGTGCGAGTCGAAGCGGATAGCTGTGCTTGCCGAGTGAATGGCGATCCCGTCAAGCCGACTTTCGTGATGAGTTCGTGGCCCTCAAGGCTTTGTAGGTAGGGCTGTAAGGATCGTTCTGTTGCTGTGACTATCGCTTGGTCACGCGTACCAGGGATTTGGAACCATATACCGGTAATATGTCCCCCGTCGTTTGATAAATATATGCCTTGCCTGATTTGGTCTGGGGTCAACATTGCTGTTCCGCCTGGTCCAATAACGCCACGTTCGATTGAGAAACTGATCGCCGTTTCCATCTGTTCGCGGGAGTCTGGTATCCCGTCCCGGTTTAAGTCAGTTATTGATATCCCTGTTTCTGAACGAATACTCTCAATGCTGGATGGACTTGTTGTAATGAGTTTAGAGATATTAACTATGTTCAATCCTGCGGTGATGTTTCCGCTGGGGGTTTGGGCAATATAATCAATCTCTCTTAACGAATCTATGAACTTTGAAACCTCGATTACAGCCTGAGGATCCATCAGATCCCCTTTGATATAAATAACCCCGGGTTCGCCGCCGTTATCTCCTACGTGTTCATCTAGTTTGTCCAAGCCTATAACCATTTCTGAATTTGAATCAAAGAAATCTTTCACGTCAAAGACTGGCTCTAACTTGAGTGCATAAAAAACTGAAATAGCAGTCAATATCGCAGCGAGCAACAATACTAACTTCCTATGCGTTGCTGCTGAAGCCACCAAAGTCTCTATCTGAGGCATTAGGATTATGTCTGAAGTATGGCGTATTTGATTGGAACTGATGGTTTCGGAAGCGGCGGGAATTCTAGTTTTTAGCGCAATGTAAACGATTGGCATTACGATAAAAAACAATGCTGTGACACCGAGGATTAGAACCCCGATTGTCTTACTGATAGCCACCATCAATATGATTGCTACTCCAGATGCAACAGCAACTCCTAATATGCTGGCCAAACGAAATGTAGAGTAAATATTTCCTTTAGACCGGATACCAGATGCCATGATTAGTTCGTCGATTCTCATCAATATAATTGGAGCTATTACTCCAAGTATTAAGAACGAAGCCAGGACTGCTATGGCTGCGGCGCTGCCGAAATGTATGACAGCTTCGATCTGAGATGACAGGTTCGATAAGAACGCTATGCTGTCCGTTGCCATGGCAAGAATCAATGCCCCGAGCACACCGGACAATCCAATCTTCAAAGCTATTCTTGGTGTTTGGAAGTTATTAAGTTCTTCTTTGTAACGTCGCAGCGCGTGGACTGCGAAATCAACACCAAGAGAAATCATGCTGATCGGTACGATCAGGTCAATGACTAGCCCACTCTTTAGGCCTATCAAGGCAGACATGCCTTTGAGCCATATCATTAGTATGCCTAACCCGATTCCACAAATAGCGGTCGCCCAGTAAGACTTCAAGGTCAACCCAACGACTATTAAGGCGCCTATAACCGTGAACAATATGAATATTCCTGCGGTCTCACCCTCGTCTTGAGCCTCAAGATTAGCATCGATAGCTATCCCCCAGATATCAAAGGAATCAGATCCCTCTGCCATAGCATCCCTTATGCGTCTGTTGAGATGCTCTTTGGCAATTACATCTGGGCCGCCTCCGACACCGATCTCCATTCCGCCCCCACCAAGCTTTTCATTATCTGTCATGACACTGAATGTCATCGCTGGTGAGGTCCACCACGTAATTTCTTTTCCCATGACCGTTTTAGTGGTGTACGTCGAATGTCGGGAAAGAAAGTCTAGAACTGCTGCAGTGTTCGAATCAGAGATCAATAGATGTGCAGCCAGCTTTACTTCTTCAACCGATGCGGCCTCTATCGTCGTCCCCAGCCTAGTTAGCTGTTCTTCGATGGGACTTAAAATAGAGTGGGCTCCTGACATGAGAATTCCGATATCTGGGTCTAGATAATTTGTGAGATAGGGTTGCTGTTCAAGATCCCCTGCTGCTAGGTCTCCCCTCATGTCTTTGGCGAACAAGTGTTGCACTCGCTGTTTAAACTCTTGCAATACCTTAGGTGTCAGGACGTCTCCCGATCTAGATTCCAATAAGAATGGGGTGAAATGGATGGAGTTCGGGAACTTGTCGCTTAGATCTTTTTGGAGTTCAAATACTTCGCCCGGAGGGTTTGGTGAAGCCTGTAAGGTTGGAGCCATTTGAAACATGGGGTATAAGAGTAGAAAAGTGCAGATCAACACCGATCCTATGACTAGTAGAGACCGGTCGGCCAAGAGTTGCACTGCTGTAGTTTTCCAGGAATTCGTTCGTTCCAATCGGGCTCCATGATTTGTAAGTCAGAATAGCGATTACAATATTATTCGAGGGCTTTGATGTTTATCGGATAGTAGGAGGGGAAGAGCATGAGCTATATGTTGATCGTAGGTATTATGATTCTATTGTATATAGGCTTGATGCACTTGAGTAATGCTCGTCCAAACACAATCAGACATAGTTGGGAAAAGGGGTTGTCGGGCTTATGCAGATGGAATGAGATCGTTATCTACGAATGATAATGAGTAGACCTGTTTCATTATTCATTCATTGATCCTATAATTTAACGTTCGATAATGAAATAATGATCTTAGAGATATTTAGAATCAATAATCTTATCGGTGAGTCGTATCATCGAATTGAGGAAGTTGTCTTAACATGCTTGACCACGGAGAACAGCTAGCAGAACGCCTAAACGCGTTGTATCAGCATATGGAGGAAGCCCATGTAGATTTATATCTTGTGCCATCCTCAGATGCTCATCTAAATGAATATGTGCCTGAATACAGTCGGCGGCGTGCTGCGGTAACCGGATTCACTGGATCTGCCGGAGACGCCATAATCTCCCCACATGGGAATCACCTATTCGTGGATTCCCGTTACCATCTGCAGGCCGATGACGAAGTTGATCTGAACAGGTTTCGTGTCCATAGGCTCGGATTGAGTGGAGAGTTTACGTTAAGTCAATGGTTAACAGAGATGGAGAAAGAGCGCGGCGGAATCCGGGTGGGTTTTGACCCAGCAGTGGTTTCTATGCAGGCGCATAAGATCTACTCGTCTGCTCTACATTCCGTAGGGTCTTCAATGGTGCCGATAGATGGGAATCTAGTGGATGATGTATGGAAAGAACAACCGGATCCGCCGTCTAATGAGATTTATGCTTTGCATGAAAGCGTGACAGGCATCGGAGTAGCCGAAAAGCTTTCGAGCGTACGCAAAGAGATGGCAGATGCTGGTGCTGATAAATTAGTGATAACGAAATTAGATGAGATTGCTTGGGTAACCAACCTGAGAGGCGACGACATCCAGTTCAACCCGGTTTTCGAAGCTTATATGGTCATAGAAATGGAGCGGGCCACCTGTTTTACCCGAGTCAAATTGTCTGCAGGTTTAATCGATGGATTGTCGCCTCTAGTGGAATTTCAACCCTATGAATCGTACGCAGAATTCATGAAACTGGTCGGTTCCGATAGCCAGGGAGTCGTCTGGCTGGACCCGAGCGGCACTACTATGTCCACCCGGATTCTTATTTCTGAGAACCAGAAAGTACATGAAAGAGCTAATCCCGTAGTAATGCTTAAGGCAATAAAGAATGACACTGAGGTATTAGCTAGCCGAGAGGCCCATCGTCATGCTGCCGCTGCTAAGATTCGTAGCTTCAAGGGACTGGAAGAGAAAATAGCTTCTGGACAGGAGGTTAGTGAACTCGATTACAGCCAATCGTTGCATGAAGAATATGCTAAAGAGGATGGATTCTATGATCTCAGCTTCACAACCATCGCAGCGTCCGGACCTAACGGTGCGATAGTCCATTACAGTGATGCGGATCCTGAAGTTTTATTAGAACAGGGAGAGTTGTTTCTAGTGGACTCTGGAGTTCAAATGCTTGGTGGCACTACTGATGATACTCGCACGGTGATTGTCGGTAACCCGACCGATCGTCAAAAACAGGTTTACACAAAAGTCTTACGAGGCCATATAAATCTGGCTATGCAGAAATTCCCTGAGGGTACGGGCGGTATCGCACTTGATGCGCTAGCTAGGACTCATCTTTGGAATGTGGGACTTGATTATGGCCATGGCACTGGACATGGGGTTGGAGCATTCTTAAACGTCCACGAAGGCCCCCAACGTATCGCTCCTCGAGGAGGAGATGAACCTATGAAAGTTGGGATGATAGTTTCCAATGAGCCAGGTTATTACGAATCAGGTTGGGGCGGAGTGAGGCTGGAAAATCTGTATGTGGTAACGACTGACGAGGACCTGCCAGACCACCCGGACGGGAAGCGATGGTTCCGGATGGATCCTTTAACTCTCATACCATTCGATACCTCATTGATTGATTGGAGTGATATGTCAAAGGCAGAGAAGGATTGGCTCGGAGAGTACCACCAAGAGGTCTGGGATAAAATCAGCCCTCTGTTAGGCGATGAAGAAAGTGAGTGGCTGTGGGGGAAATGCCAACTTCCGGGTATCGCTATGTCTGCATAGGCTTTTTATGGCATGTGAGGTTCGTATGTCCGGCCATGCAGGCTTAGTTATAGGGTTTGGTATTCTGTTGATTAAGTGTCATATGACACAGGTCTGATTAGGGGATTAGTTACAAGGGATTGTTGTAATGACAGGGTTATTGAACTTTGAGCGATAAGGAAATAGGCATACCCGTGAGGCCAATGGATGACAACGACATCCTTCGGAACATTTGCACCAGATAGAACTCTTATAAGCATTGAGATTTAATCTTTCCGGCCTCAAGCATATTGTAGACGGCTCCGGTTTTTCAGCTTTTTATTTTCACGAATACCGATTGTTTTGGGTGGCGGCGGCTCTCTCTAATATCGGGATGTGGGCTCTGGTGTACGGTCGATTGTGGCTGATGCACTCATTAACAGATTCCACGATTTTGGTAGGGCTGATTAATACTGCCACATTAGGTCCGGTGTTGTTATTCTCTATCTGGGGTGGGGCTATAGCAGATAGGGTAAACCGGATCAAGTTGGTGAGAGTAACCCGGGGTATGTTCGCCGTCTTAGCGTTTTTAACCGGAATGTTAATCGCCATTGGCGAAGTTGAGCCCTGGCATATCGTTGCGATTTCGGTGGCAACTGGGTGTCTTCTTGCTCTAGATATACCATCGAGGTCAGCTATGATGCCGTCCCTCTTGCCTAAAGAACATTTGAGCAGCGGGATAGCCCTTTATTCGATTGTGTTTGGTGGCGCTTCGATAATCGGACCGGCGCTATTCTCTCCGTTGGTTGGATATTGGGGTATCGAAGGTATATTTTTTCTGATTGGCTCATCATATATTTTTACGGTATTAGTATTGATGTTTATGCAAACCTCTCTTCATCAACCGCAGCTTCGGTCGTCCAATTTAGCGCAAGGTATACTGGACGGGTTGAGGTATATACGTAAATCCCGGCAGCTAATGGGCACGATTACTTTGGGCGTGTGTATCGGATTGTTTGGAACATCGTACGAAGCGCTTTTGCCTGCTTTTTCAGATGATTCATTGCAAGGCGGTATCCAGGCTTATAGTCGTCTTCTATTGTTCGAAGGAATCGGGGCCCTAATCGCTACCATGTTCATAGCTTTAATGGGAGTTCACCTTGATCCAACCCGCTTCATGTTTATCGGAGTAATTGCTTTTGGTGCGGGAATGCTGATATTGAGTTGGGTC
>CAZVRK010000029.1:0-13239 GCA_964629875.1 uncultured Dehalococcoidia bacterium
CATAAGAATGCTAGTACATGTTCCAAAAATAAGTATAGACACTATTATTATGATGCGTCAACACCTATATTTAATTTCGCGTAGCATTTAAGCTCAATGAGTGGGTGTATAAAGATGGAGTCTGATAACTCTGCGTGGCGGACTACTGCGACAATGTCAGCAGTTTTGCTCTGTGTATATCCAAAGGCAATATATTTGTTGACACTATTCCGCCATTTGTATACACTGTTAATTAGTAAGTGCATACATCATAATTATTTGTGCTGGCACACGTAGTTTATATTAGACACTACTCATCGAACATAAAACCCTATCGACATTAATAATTAGCGCAGTAACATCAAACTAGGTAAAAGGCCAACATTAAAACTGAGTCAGTTATGACAACTAAATCACTAAATACAGCCTTCCATGAATATTCTTCACCTACAAGCATGTTATCTAGCGCGTTGACTTGCACCAATCTTAGTAAAAACTACGGGGACGCTGTCGGCGTTTCGAATTTCAGTATTGAAATCCAACAAGGCGAAATCATATCTCTACTGGGACCTAGCGGTTGTGGCAAAACAACCTTACTCAGGCTCATAGGTGGATTCATACAGCCAGACCACGGCAGTATAAACATAGGGCCGACCGAAGTGGTTAGCGACACTAATTACCTGCCTCCTGAAAAACGCAATGTAGGCATGGTCTTCCAAGAAGGGGCTCTATTCCCACACTTAAGCGTAGAACAAAATGTCGCGTACGGTCTCCCCAGGCGGAAGGATCAAGAAAGTGCAATCCATGATGCTCTATCTTTAGTTGGTCTACTCCATCTCAGGGATCGCATGCCACACGAACTTTCAGGAGGACAACAGCAAAGAGTTGCATTAGCTCGTGCTTTAGCCCCAAAACCTCACCTAATATTGCTTGACGAACCTTTTTCCAATCTGGATCCGAGTCTACGCGAACAAGTACGTAACGATATGATTGACATACTAAAAACAACCAATGTCACTGCAATCTTCGTTACGCACGACCAAGAAGAGGCCCTGTTAATCGGCGACCGTGTAGCGATAATGAATGAAGGAACTTTGGAACAAATAGGATCGGCAGAAGAAATTTTTCACTACCCATCTAATAGATTCACTGCTAATTTTGTCGGCAATGTAGACTTCATTTCAGGGGAATACATAGATAACAGTATCAATAGTGAAATTGGATCCATTCCGTTCCCTGACTCTGTCACTAAAGATGACGTACTGGAACTCATGACTCGTCCCGACTGCCTTGATTGCTCTCCAAATCCAGAGGCTGCCAGTCAAATAATTCGCCGCGAATTTCGCGGAGCGTTCTACCTCTACACAGTCAGGCTACAGTCTGGAAATACAGTCAGATGTTTACTCTCGCACACCCAGGAATTTGAAGTTGGAGACAAGGTAGACATAGTCCTACGACAAGGTCACTCCCTCCTGCCTTTTAAGAACGGCCTACTAGCCAACGTTTCATCCCACTAATATATCTCCGGTTGGAACAACTCACATTCTGGGACCGCTAGTATGTACTTTCTACAATTCGGTGTATAATTTCACAAATCCTCATATCTACTAAAGCTTCTTAGGTAGACTAACACTATGCCGAAACATTCCGACACACACGACGCATCAGACGATTTAAGCCACGGTAGACACTCGCCCGTTACCGAAAATTATCTGCTGTCACTCTACAACCTGTGGGAGGACGTCGAGATACCTACAGTCACAGAACTCACAGATACATTAAAAGCTTTACCGTCAACCGAAGGTTTAGGCACATCCGTACCATCGGTAGCAGGAATGATAAGAAGGATGCAGAAACAAGGCTTGGTTGATGTAGGGAGTGATAAGCGCATACGTTTTACTGAACAGGGTCTGAAAGGCGGAGAAGAGATAGCCAGACGACACCGCTTAGCCGAGTGCCTCGTTGTAGAGCTACTTGGAATGGACTTAAGAGAAGCCCACATTGAAGCTCATCAGCTAGAACATGGCATGTCTCCCACATTCGAATCCAAGGTTATGGAAAGATTGGGGCATCCCAATAAATCACCATTCGGGAGGCCTATACCAGGCACCGGCCAACCGAAAGCTCCCAACGACGCCATTACACTCGACCAAGGCGCCATAAACACGACTTACCTTATTGAACGTATTCCAGAGGAAGATCCCAAACTCCTCGGTTTTCTTTCCGACTCTGAGATCATACCAAACCACCATATTACGATAATTGAAGCGACACCATATCTAGGAGTACTTCTGGTTTCTACAGATAAAAGCCAGACGTCAATAGGGTACACAGTTGCTCAGCAAATCATGGTGGTACCAGCGGGCTGACACACCCTACGGCACAAATCTACCTATCTGGATACATATTAAAGCTTCGGCAAATAAATCGTCATTGGAAAGAACCAAGCAGTCTACACAATGGACAACTTACTCATCTGAATTAAGTGTTTTCCTGACTTCCGCCCAGCCATCCGCCATCTTACGTTCTGGAAACTCCTGTTCGTTCTCGTCACGGACAACTTTCAACAATACAAATGTCGGTCCCGTTTGACGCATGACTTCTTCCAATCCTATATACAGTTCTTCCAGATCATCAAACTCATATATATTGGCATAACCAGAGCTCTCGGCTATAGCCGCAAAATCCATTCCCGCCAGCCCATGGATTGGCATCCCATCTGTAGAAGCGAAAGAAACATCGTCAAAACAAAAATGAACTATATTGTTTGGCTTAGCCTCTCCAATAGTGGACAACCCAGCCAAATCCGTCCTCAGTGTTGCATCACAATCCAACACAAGAACATTTCTACCCGGTTGAGCGAGAGATAATCCCAATCCAACAGCAGGAGCTTTATCCATGCAATCAGAGAGGTCTACGTCCAATTCCCGTGCTTTCGATATTCGTGCCCAATCCTTTAATGCCGATGAGGTAGATACGACCAGCGCATCTCCCCTATGAAACTCTATTGCTTTGGCTGCATCTACCGAGGATATCAATTATCTGACCTCTCTTCATCCCTCATGGACGCCCTGAGATCATTGAAAGCCTTCCGGCGAGCCTTTACCATTAGATACATGCCGACAGGCACACAGACCACTCCTCCAGCAATAATGAAATAATTGCTCTCCATAAACCCTTTAAAAAGGCACCAAAATCCAATCCCAAAAAAGATATATGATACTAGTCTAGCGGCTAAACCAGTGGCTAAATCTCTCCACATACTGAAGACTCCAAAACAACTATAAATAAAAACTGGGGCGACTTTATTATTCCGTCGCCCCAGTATAATCGTGTAACTATAGCAATTGCACTATGCGTTTAGAAATCTATCGTACACCCAGTGTTTCTGGCAATTCTTTGATAGCCATCTGGACGGTACGGCTAGGCCTAGTCCTGTATTGGACAGGCGTGTTCTCAATCTCAGGTTCTACTCTCAAATGGACAAACACTGGTCCCTCTGACTCGAACACTTCATCCAATCCTGTGGTTAAATCTTCAAGATTATCAAATGAGAATACTTTAGCGTACCCTGCGGCTTTGGCCATACCCTCCCAGTCAGAAACTTCTGCACCAGGTATTGGCTGACCTCCCGTTACGGCATAGACATTGTTGTTGAACAAAAAGTGGTAAAGGTTTTTCGGTGACTTGTTCGACAATGTGACCAATGAACCAAGATTCATCAGCAGGCTACCGTCTCCATCAAGTATCAAAACCTTCTTGTCCGGTTGAGCCAAGGCTACACCAAGTCCAACTGATGATGCCTTACCCATTGCACCAGATATAGGTAGATCCATTTTCTGATCTGTCGTTACTGTAGGCAGACCAAAGTGGACATTATTCGCATTCATTGTAGGGACTATAATTGCCCCATTTCTCTTGCTGTCTATAACCTTAACAGCATCTTGATTTTTTAGCATAACTATATGATCCTCCGTTCCGTTTAATCTGAGCCGAATTCAGCGCCAATCAGAACACCAACTGGCTTCTGTGTGCGCTCAGCTTCTGCAACTGCTAATCCAATTCTGTCGGCATCTTCATCTGTTTCCACTAGATAGTAGTTTATACCCCAAGCGTGGAGTATATGCTCCGTGAAGTGGGCAGCTGAATCAGGAGTAGCTCCCCTGCGAGTCCATCCTCTATATCCTATGAGCATTACAAGTGGCTGATCAATATCTAGACCGAGTCCTCTGATAGAATCCCCTGACTCAAATATTCCAGTGTTCTGTATCAATACGACTGGTCTGGCACCACCTACCCAGAGGCCGGCGGCTATGGCCATAGTCTCGCCTTCTCGACAGACAGGGACTAGATCTATGGTCGGTTCTGCTTGCAACATCTGATACATGAAATTCGTTTCACTATCAGGCAACCAAACAATGTGAGATATGTTGTTCTTTTTCAGCTCGTTAATCAGAGCTGGCGGATGAAGTACAGCTTCATGTGTAGTCATTGAATCTCCTTATGTGCCTTACTATTTCTGTCAGCGACTGCCATTATATTCGGCTTCGAGTTTTAGCGTCAACTAAACGAATACATCGGACAAAACCCCTGCTCTAGATCTAGAACTCTGCGTTATTAGGTGTTCGTGGAAATGGTATTACGTCCCTAATATTCTGCATGCCTGTCATAAACTGGACTGTCCTCTCAAATCCCAATCCAAATCCAGCATGTTCCACGCTACCATACTTGCGAAGATCGAGGTACCACCAGTATTCTGCTTCGTCCATACCTGCCTCACGCATTCTATCAGTCAATACATCGTACCTTTCTTCCCTCTGGCTACCTCCTATAATCTCACCTATGCGGGGAACCAGCACATCCATAGCAGCTACAGTCTTATCGTCATCATTCAATCGCATGTAAAACGCTTTAATTTCTTTCGGGTAATCCGTTACTACCACTGGTCTGCCAATTTTTGTCTCGGTCAGATATCGTTCATGCTCTGATTGAAGATCAAGTCCCCAGTCCACAGGATATTCAAATGTTTCACCAGACTGCTGGAGTATCTTGATGGCGTCAGTGTACGTTATACGTTCAAAATCAGAATCGATTATATTCTCCAACGTACTGAGGGTAGTCTTGTCATACCACTGGTTAAAAAATGCCATGTCTTCAGGGCACCTAGCGAGCACACGCCCAAAGACATTTTTCAGAAAATCCTCTGCTAAATCGGCCAATCCACTTAGATCACAGAAAGCAACCTCAGGTTCCACCATCCAGAATTCAGCCAAATGTCGGGAGGTATTAGAATTTTCAGCCCTGAACGTCGGTCCGAATGTGTACACATCGGACACCGCCTGAGCAAATATCTCGGCTTCTAACTGCCCGCTGACTGTAAGATATGCTGATTTCCCAAAGAAATCTTCGGTCAGATCTGGAACCCCAGATTTCTTCGGTACATTTGCCAAATCTAGAGTTGTAACCCTAAACATAGAACCAGCCCCTTCAGCATCACTAGCCGTTATCATTGGGGTCTGTATATATTGGAATCCGCGCTCCTGAAAATACGTATGTATTGCAAAGGCGGCAGCATTCCGCACTCGAGACATGGCTCCGAATGTATTAGTCCTAGGTCTCAGATGCGCTATATCGCGTAAGAATTCAAGTGTATGTCTCTTCTTCTGAAGAGGATAATCATTGGGGTCAGCATGACCGATTATTTGGACAGAACTTGCCTTGATTTCGTATTTCTGACCTTTTCCGAGTGACTCAACCACGGTACCATCTATTCTCACACTACATCCAGTAGATAATTCAGTTGTGTCCAATAGGGATAAGGCATCCCCTTCTACGACTATTTGTATATCTGCTAAACATGATCCGTCATTAACCTGGAGAAATGAGACAGATCCTGAGTTACGCACAGTCCTTACCCATCCATGGACAAGCACATCAGCACCTGAATCTGCACTGACCAATAGATCCGATATCTTTGCACCTTTCATGTATCCTCCTAATTCAGCCCCAAGTGCCGCGAATATCTAATCCATCACCGGTATGGACGCGCTCCACTCGGTGTTCCGCTCATAGGCGTAGGCAATATTTAAGATGTTACTTTCCGAAAAATGAGGACCTATTATCTGTAACCCTACAGGTAATCCATCTGATAGACCACAGGGCACTGACACCGCCGGAAGACCAGCAATATTGACTGGTAAAGTACAAACATCAATAGAATACATCCTCACAGGGTCATCCGTACGATCTCCATGTTCAAAAGCGACAACAGGAGAGGTTGGTGCGATTAATGCATCTACCTGTTGAAACACAGAGTCGAAATCATTTCTTATTAACGTTCTAACTTTCTGGGCCTTTAGATAGAAAGCGTCATAATATCCTGAAGACAAAGCATATGTGCCAAGCATGATACGGCGCTTCACTTCCATGCCGAAACCTTGACTCCTAGTAACTCCCATAGCTTCCCACATATCATCAGTATCTTGATATGAATACCCATATTTAACACCATCATATCTAGCAAGATTAGCAGAGCATTCCGAAGGAGCCAGAATATAATAACAAGCTAGTGCATACTTGGTAGTTGGCAACGATACTGGCATTATCATTGCTCCCATACTCTCTAGGGTCTCTATCGCGGAGTTAACTCTTTCCCTAACCCCAGATTCCATACCATCCAAAAAGTATTCTTCTGGGATGCCTAAGCGAACTCCTTTAATGTTTGCATTAAGGGAGTCAGAGTAAATCGTTGCTGGCCTTTGAAGAGAAGTAGAATCAAATTCATCATGACCGCTTATAACTTCCAGTATCGCGGCACAATCCTGAACATTTCTCGTCATCGGACCTATTTGATCAAAAGACGAGGCGTAGGCAACAAGCCCGTACCTACTAACTAACCCGTAGGTGGGTTTCAGGCCTACTATCCCGCACATCGCTGCAGGCTGCCTTATACTTCCACCCGTATCTGATCCGATTGCGTATGCCGCTTCCCCTGCGGCCACAGCTGCTGCTGCTCCCCCACTGCTACCACCGGGAATACGATCCTTATTCCACGGATTATTTGTCGCATAAAAAGCAGAGTTTTCACAGGACGATCCCATCCCGAATTCGTCCATGTTCCCTTTACCAAGTAGAACTGCCCCTGCTTCATATAATCGTTCAACGCACGTCGCGTTGAACACAGGAACGTAGTTCTCCAGCATCTTTGAGCCACAGGTGGTTTTAATGCCTTTAGTGGCAATCAAATCCTTAATCTGAACCGGTATACCAGTCAGCTTTTGGCAATCACCTCTGGCTATTCTCCTGTCCGCTTCTTCGGCTTGTTTGAGAGCAAAATCACCACATACCGTAATATAGGCTTTAATTTCACTCTCGACTGAATTAATCCTATCAAGGTAACTCTGCGTTAGCTCCACAGAACTAATAGATTTTTGTTTTAGCAAATCATGCATTTCAGCAAGATCTAACTTCCACAGTTCGCCCACCCCTACTCCTCCAAAACCGTTTTCACGCGTATATGTTCCCCCTGTACATTAGGCACATTACTTAATACTTCAGCCGTGCTGAGGGGAGTTCTCAATTCGTCTTGGCGCATCACCGACTCTACATTCACCGCATGACCTGTTGGTAAAATATCAGAAGTATCCACCTCATTCAGGAGCTCGAACTGCTCTAATATCCTAGGAAGTTGATCCTTCAACATTTCTATATCAACATCTGACAAAGTGATGCGCACTAGCGAGGCTAAATGTTCAATTTCACTATTATCTAAACTCATTATTTCCAATATATCCTTTTGACATCCTGCAATATATTAGTATTCCCAACTAATTCATTTCAGATCCGCCAGACACACTAATAGAAAGTCCCGTTACATAGTCTGACTGATTTGATGCAAGGAAGGCCGCCATATTTGCTATGTCTTCGCCGACCGCTACTCTCCCCATTGGGACTCGTGTATTTCGTTCTCTAATCATCATTGCCCTGTGTTCTTCTGACGATTCTCCTTCTGGAGCTAGCGCTGCAGCTATAAAATCCACTCTCTCTGTATCCACCAATCCAGGGCATATAGCATTCACATTGATCTTATCTGATGCTAGCTCTTGGGCCAATGCCTGGGTGAACCCGACGATTGCAAACTTTGATGCACAATAAGCAGCATATCTAGCTATACCCTTTTTACCTGCACCTGAAGAAATACTAATTATTTTCCCACCACTTCCTCGCTCAACCATATGCCGAGCCAGTGCCCGCGAACACAAATACGTTCCTCTAACATTTACTCGCATAACTTCATCGAACGCCTCTTCTTCCAACTCTACTACCGGCACACGATCTTTCCCTGGGCGTGATCCTGCATTATTTACTAAAATATCTACCTTTCCAAAACGCTCGAGAACAGACTCTAGCATTCCATCTACCTGGGAGCTGTCGGAAACGTCGGAAAACAAACCAAGTGATTGTCTGCCCATAGCCTCGATTTCTTTTACTACACTGGGCAAACCTTCCCAGCCATCCCTCATATCCACACCGCGAATCGCTTCAACAGACTGGCTTATATCAGTAACAACCACATCAGCACCCTCTGAAGCAAGCCGAGTTGCAATAGCTCTTCCAATGCCATTCTTACCGCCTGCCCCGGTAACTATTGCCACTTTCCCATTTAGATCGTACATAATTACTCCATCCAATCCATGCGATACATATACTCTACGATTATAGGCCTAAACCGACATTCTATCTCTACCCTGCTTTGTTTGATAGATCTATACCGAACCATGTCCGGATGTAGCTATACAATTTATTACTGATACCAGTTCTCGCCCGCTGGGGGCCACGGATTATACTCAGAAAGCACTTCTGACAATTGGATAAACATACCGTGCATGAACTTTGGATGTATCCAAATACTGTTAAACCCCATGTTAGTGTAGTTGGCTGTGCTTCTAGAAGTCGTAAAATTAACTCCTTCACTCAACAACAAATCATCCATCGCGAGTGAATCCTTGATCTCATATATCGTTAGATATATTCCCTCACCGTGATTACGCAAGAAATTAGCTGCAGAAGAATTATCGCTAGTTGGTTGAGCAATTTCTACAAATGTGGTTCGATCTCCAATTGGCAAAATAGCTATATCAAGGTCAGTGAAACTAGTTTCAAACCTATTACTGACTTTAGTTTGAAAAACCTTTGACCACTTAGCTATCGCTAAGTCGATGTCCTTAACTACAATAGCTATCTGACGGAGGCCGATAGTGCGCTTTGCCACTGTTGACCCACAATTGGCTTTTGTCTCTTCTTCATTAGCCCCTATATATCCACTTTTTCTGACTTCTAACAGAACATCGTTTAGGTCTCGATGTCTAAACAAAGTAAACGCATCCTCTGATTCATCAGATGTATCGATCGGATATATACCACATGAAATAAAGTTTTCTACCGTGTCATCGTAATCATCTGTTTCAAAAGTTATCATGCACGGTCCGGCGCCCATTGAGCTGATAATATCACGGCTCTTTATAGTATCTTGCCCGTTTTCTATAAGCCGTAAGTAGCTGTTGCTACCACTACTCATGTAGACTTCTCGTGATCCAAGAAGCATATTATGATTTAGGGGAAGTGTTTCAAAACCTAAGGTAGCACTGAACAGTTGTTGAGAAGAATCCAAGTCATCTACCAACACTCCCAAGCTGCTAATCCGCTCGATCATGCCACATTACCAAGGCGCTTAAGATCTACTTGGTAGCGAAACCAGAGCTGTTCCGATGATATACCTTTCTCCTTCTGTTCCGGTCATCAGGACATCGCACTGGATTATATTCTCTCCGTCTTCCTGGCGACTATCATTTATAGTGCCTGTCATTATAAGAGGTTTATTATGAGGCACTGGTTGCCGGAAAACGACGTCTAGATCTTTCAGGGCGGCAGGCCCAGCCCAATCTGTAATAAGTTGAGCCATTAGAGACATGCTCATAACCCCTGGAACAATCGGCCCAGACAACTTGGCCTTGGCAGCTTCTTCTTCGCTAGTAAACCGGTTTGGGATGGGATTCCCCCAAAGAGTGCAAAAATCAATTACACCTTGATCCGAGGCCACTTTCTCTAGAGGTCCAATCTCATCTCCTAATTCAACATCCTCAAAATATATTTGATTATCGTTAGTCATTTTCACTCCCTAGCAGCGTAAGACTCTTGAACATCGGCAACCACTTCGCCAAGTTGATTAGTAAAAGTAGTCTCCCAAACTATAAATACCATGGTACCGCTTCGCCCTGTCTTCGCATAAACCTCTTTCAGGTGAGATGAGGCGCTAATCGAATCCCCTGCCACTATAGGAGCTTTAGCTTGTACTCTTTGACCACCATGAAACCTAGTTTTCCCAAACTTCAAATTGATATCAGGTAATTGCACCCTCCTAACGAATAACGTGCACAATGTAGGTGGGGCGATTATCCCTCGGTAACCTGCCTCGACTGCTGCATCTTTATTGTTATAACAAGGACCTGCCTGACTTATACTTTGGTTGAATGAAATAATCATATCTTCCGTAACTTCAAACGGTCCTGCTTCGTGCTCTTTACCATAAAGAGATCGGTCATACTCCAACTCTAGTGCCATTGCGTTACTCCTACACAAGCTAGTTCATATTCTTAACAATATAAACTAAGATCAGCCTATACTAGTTTCTTCCAATCTGACTGGGCTAAAATTACCGGATAACAAAGCTGCTACTAAATCAGCTTCATTACTAATATCCATTTCAAAATTAGTCATACAGACACATACATGACTCGCTAAATGCGCATCACTCGCACCTGTCCCCAGGTATCCTTGAGAATCACACAATTCGTCAGCTCTCTCATTTTCTCCAGGTCTGCCACCACCATTGAGACGTTCCACAATTTTAACGTCTTCAAAAATTTCTCCTTTGTCCATAAACTCTACTAAGCCTATGCCAAATCGACCAGGATGAGCCGGTATGGCTAAAGCTCCATGATGCTGTGCAGCTTTCATCAGTTCACGAGCATCCATTCTTACATCCGCAAAGTCTATATCATCAGCTAAACCTTGGCTGACATTGTAAACAAGAAAATGGCCAAATCTAGTATCTAGTTCTGAGCCCTTCAGTACTACAACTCCGTAATCATTTGCTAGTTGAGCATAATCCTTGTCGAAATCAAACTTTCGGTGCTCGGTAAGTACGATTCCATCAACAGTATATCCCCGTTTTCGAAGCACCTGTATCCACTTCAAGTATTGTTCTACTGTAGCCCGAGAATCGTCCGATGACACTGAGTGACAGTGTAAATCAAAGTACATGACCTTATTTAGAATCCTTTGTTTATCTGTTATATATTATAAAGACTGATCGAGCACTTATGCTCACATCAGATCTGTAAAATAACTTTCATATAGAAGAATACCATTTTCTGCATCAACTGAGTTCGTTGAGGAACTCTCCACCACTTTGGCGAATAAATTCCTGCACATTAGCAGATAATAACTGCACCCCTTGTTCTGCAAACTGTTTGTAGCGAGGCATATTACTAACGGTCATACCTGCACCAGCTACCCCGACTATTTTACCTTTATCACGAACCGCTTTGATCACATGTTGGATTGCTTCATCGACCTTGGATACGTCCGGCATACCCATGGCCTGTGTCAAATCACTACTACCAACAAGCACTCCATCTATTCCCTCTACGGCTGCAATATCTCCTGCATTTTCTACGGCCTCTGGGGTTTCTATCATTGTGATAACTAAAGTCTGTAGATTGGCTTGACTATAGTACTCTTGAGGGCTTAACCCACTACCTAATCGATTAGTCCTTCCACCGGTAGAACTGCTTCTATCACCAATGGGATAGTAATGGGATGCCTGAGACACTTCCTCAGCTTCAGCAACGCTAGATATGTGAGGTACTATCAACCCCTGAGCTCCTCTGTCAAGAAATCGCAATATGGTCGATGGCAACGCATTGGGAACTCTGACAATTGGAGTCAGATCATACAGTTCTGCCGCCCTAATCATGTTTTCAGTTTCTGAATCATTGGAGGAACCATGTTCACAATCTATCCAGACCCAATCAAACCCCATCACCCCGTATAGCTCGACGATTATCGGAGCATAGAAATTCACTCCCCCTCCGAGAGCTATTTCACCATTTAGTAGCTTCGCTTTCGTCTTATTTACTTTCATATCTCATAACTCCGTACGGTAACAAATAACATCCGCTATATCGACTACATTCAAATTCAAAAGGGCAGAACGAACCTATAAGCCGGGTCCTGTAATCTATGATACAAATAACATAGACCGGTGACCATCTATCTAGCCTCCAAGGGATAACATCCCTAGAGCTCTATTCGAGCTAATGTCTCCATTGAGGTCAAGCAGCCAACCCGGGGACGAGCCGGACTCACATTGTCCCCCTATTCGGCCTTGCTCCAAGTGGGGTTTGACCGTCGATGCGTCACCGCATACGACCGGACGCTCTTACCGTCCGATTTCACCCTTACCACAGCCTTACCGGCATAACGTCGATTGACTGGGCGGTATAGTTTCTGTGCCACTTTCCGTCCCCAAACATGGGGCCTGGGAGTTACCCAGCACTCTGTCCGGAGGAGCCCGGACTTTCCTCCCTCTCTAACGAGACGGCGGTCACCCGGAACGTTCTGCCCCGAAAGGCACCTTAGCACACCCTTCTCAACAGGGTCAAACAAACTATGACAGGGTACGATGTCTTCTAGTCTAGCCCAGAAACAACATTCTGCCACAACTGCTGCACAGTACGGTCTGTTTACCAGATTTCACTCGTTGTAAGTGTTGTGTCGGAAGTGACAACCTACAAGCTTGACATAGTCCGCGCTCTACCTTAGCTACTGCAGTGCCGCCCTTACTTTGCCTCAGATGCTCGTAATGCCCCATTTCCGATTGATCTATACTAGCCGCAAATTCATTGCGACGATTATTTAACGCGTCTTTCTCAGCGCTTAAACTCTCTGCTTGAGAAGTTAGTTCTGATCTCCTAAGTTCCCATTCTGATCTCGATGTTTCCAGTTGCTCTTCAAGATCGCCCACGGCCCTTCGTAGATCGTCCGCACGAACGGCCAATTCTACCAAACTGAGCTCTTTCTGATCTATCTGAGCTTTCACATTGCCTGTCTCTAATTCCAAACTAGCCAAATCACGTGGATTTGTTATCTCTCCACTATATAGTTGTGCTTCTAATAAAGTCGCCCGCCCTCTTAAGT
>CAZVRK010000029.1:13339-15284 GCA_964629875.1 uncultured Dehalococcoidia bacterium
GTTATCTCTCCACTATATAGTTGTGCTTCTAATAAAGTCGCCCGCCCTCTTAAGTCCTCGGCCTCAATTTGCTGAGTTTTATGAGCTTCTTGGATTTCACCCAGTAACTCGACTTGCACTCCCAAGGAGCTTTCAACTTCTCCCACAAGTGCACGTGCATTGAGCTCAAGTTCCACTCCACTGATCTGTACATCTAACCCATCCAACTCCAGATCAAATTCCTGAAGAGAAAACAAAAGTTTAACGCTGGTCATATATATACCTACCTAAACTGAATGATACCTCGATTCTATTTACCATCCCGGCCATTGTCAACGTCGGAAGCTGGTACATACAGACAAATGATAGGTGAAGCCACTTGTCTAAAGTGGTATATTGCACGATATCACTGCGAGCACTACCACTCCAGTAAGACCTATTCTTACATAAGCATTGCCCATAGTTAATTGAAGCAACGAGCGTCCATATTATCAATGAAAATACTACATTTCTCTGATTTACACATCGGAGTCGAAAACTACGGTAAGATCGACCCCAACACTGGTTTATCCACTCGCTTATCCGATTTCTTATCATCCTTTGATGAACTAATAGACTACGCCTTATCCGAACGAGTTGATGTCGTTGTGCTGGCAGGAGATGTTTACAAAGGTAGAGATCCTTCGCAGACCCACCAGAGAGAATTTGCTAAACGACTCTCACGGCTTTCCAGTGAAGGGATACCCACATTCGTGTTAGTCGGAAATCACGACCTCCCGAACAGTACTACCAGAGCAAACTCTGTCGAAATATTTCCTACGCTAGAAGTACCTAATGTGTTCATAGGGGATAGATTAGATACCTATAGGATCCCAACAAATGAAGGCGTACTCCAGATAGTTGCCGTGCCCTGGCCAAGGCGAGGGGGTATTCTCAGCAGAGAAGAATCTCGAGATTTAACTATCGATCAGGTCAGGCAAGAAATAGAGTCCCGCATTACTTCCGGTATTGCTCATCAAGCCGAACTCCTTGATCCAGACTTACCATCCATACTCACTGCCCATGCTACTGTCAATGGCGCTACTGTGGGTACTGAACGATCCATGATGCTTGGTAACGATCACGTATTGATGGTGAGCTCTCTTCAACAACCACGGATCGACTACGTAGCGTTAGGGCACATCCACAAACATCAAATCCTCAGGTCTGAATCGCCAATGGTAGTATATTCAGGAAGTTTAGAACGTGTTGATTTTAGCGAAGAATTAGACGAAAAAGGTTTCTGCATTATAGAAATTGATCCAGCGGCGCCCCAAGGACAACGGATGCAAAATTTCGAATTTCGCAATGTTTCCGCTCGTAAATTCACCACAGTAGACGTTAACATCACTCACGCCAGTCTTAGCCCTAACTCCGAAATATTGAATGCCATATCTAAAGCAGATATCGCCGAAAGCATAGTGCGGGTAAGAATTAAATCACCCTCTGAATCAGTACCTCTCATTAACGATATAGAGATCAGAGGAGCCTTATCCGAGGCACATTACATAGCGGCCATCAGTATTGAGAGCATAGAGCAAGTCAGACCTCGCCTCAACGTTGATATAGCTGAAGAATTGGACCCATTACATGCCCTAAATCTTTTTCTTGACAATCGAAATACTGAAGAAAAACAAAGATCGCTGTTGATATCTGAAACAGAACAATTATTACGAGAAATCGAGACTGATTCTGAACCCAGTTCCTAACACTAAAACCGATATATGATTGCTTAATATCTGCTGGAACTAAATTGACTACTGCACACTCTAGGATCTATAATCCGCTTGCCATCCACCTATCGAGGGGGTGAGCTTTCTAATTAAGACGGCTATTCCCTGCCGCTGGGATCGTAAGTTGACCGAGACGGCCAATAGTTCAGACAATTCAATATCACAAATAACTCGTTGCTCCAATCATATGTCCA
>CAZVRK010000029.1:15384-16580 GCA_964629875.1 uncultured Dehalococcoidia bacterium
GAACAGACAACTTGGCAAGCACACCAATCGGTAATTCATTGCAGCGGACCGTTATCTTACGATGTACTGAAAGCCGTCTCTGAATCCGGCGCAAAAATAGGAACTTTTCATCCATGCCAAACGTTCACAGCAAACATTGATTTGCCTTCAATCAATAAATTGTTTGAGGGAACACTCATCAACGTCTCATCAGATTCCGCACAACTAGCGGACGCATTATCAATACTTAGCCGTCAAATAGGTGGTATACCAATTTCAATATCCGATGAATTCCGTCCTCTATACCACGTAGCAGCCGTCCTAACTTGTGGGTCTCTCGCGGCATTAATGAGCATAAGTATGGCTATATGGCAAGAAATTGGTTTGACCGAATCCGAAGCCAAATCAGCTCTAAAAACACTCTCAACCACGACCCTTGCCAATATATATGAACATGGTATCCCAAGCAGTTTAACCGGACCTATTCTTCGTGAAGACTTTGGAACAATTAACTCCCACTTAGACGCTCTCATGAATTATTCCCCAGATGCCGCAGCTGTCTACGCTCTACTGAGTAAGATAACCTCGGACAGTTCAGGCATCTCTCGAGAAAAACATATCGAACCCAACGATATTTCCCATCGCTATACTCATCTTATAGAGAGGATTTCTTCATGTCTCGCATCACCGCGCTAAACATCAGGGATTACAAAACCTCTGGAAATAAATTCTCTATGGTCACCGCTTATGATTACACCAGTGCAAGACTAGCTGAAGAAGCCAATATTCCTGTTTTACTAGTGGGTGATAGTCTCGGCATGGTCGTCATGGGATATGAGTCGACTATTCCTGTAACCATGGACGACATGATACGTCACACTAAAATGGTGGTAAGGGGATCTACAACCGCACATATAGTATCTGACCTTCCCTTCATGACTTATCAAGAAAGCCCCTCGACAGCGTTACACAATGCCGCCCTCCTTATACAGGAAGGTGGAGCTCAAAGCGTAAAGATGGAAGGCGGGGAAAACATTTCAGAAGCTATATCTAATATTGCCAGGAACGGCATCCCCGTTATGGGTCATTTAGGCCTTACCCCACAATACGTACACGCGCTGAGCGGGTACCAACTCCAGGGTAAAACTCAGACAACGGCTTCTAAATTAATTGATGACGCTCTAGCCGTTGAAGCCGCAGGTGCATATGCATTAGTT
>CAZVRK010000030.1:0-15764 GCA_964629875.1 uncultured Dehalococcoidia bacterium
GGGAACTGGTATGCCTATGGATTCGTAGAGGAATTAAAGAAAAGTTATCGGCTAATTCTCATCGATGCTCGTGGGCATGGGAAAAGTGATAAACCTCATGACCCGATGTTGTACGACCTAAAATTACGGGTAAGCGATGTAATATCGGTGATGGATGCTCTTAGTATAGACAAGGCGCACTACATGGGGTATTCAATGGGTGGCAGAATAGGTTTTGGTCTTATTATGTATGAGTTGGATCGTTTTGACTCGATAATCATTGGGGGTATGAGTGCGGATACACCGAATACGGATATTCCTCCTGAGGAGAGAATCAAGGTCCTCAAACTTGGCATGGAAAGCTATGTAGCAGATGCAGAAGAGAAAGAAGGGCCAATGGAATCGATGCGGAGACAACGTCTTCTGGACAATGATGCTGAAGCCCTTATAGCCGCCACAATTGCTCCGCGTGGCACTGATGGCGTGGAAAACCTTTTGTCAGACGTGCAGATACCTTGTTTGCTTTATTGCGGTGATCAGGATGGATATTTTGAAGCTGCGCGTAAATCCGCTGATTTGATACCGACTGCCATGTTTGTTGATATTCCAGGCCTTAACCATGGTCAAGTGGCACGTGCAGGGGAAGAGGTTCTCCCACACGTGACTAGATTTCTGGGAAACGTTAGCCAGTAGATATACATCGAATATTATGGCCTAGTGTTTAACGTACTAGGATGTGAAAGCTAGTGTGACTAGTGAAATTTATGTGATCCGGGTTGACCCCTTGCGGTATTACCTCTATCATTAATTAGCGGATTTATTCATGCCTTACCACGGAGAATCTATTCCAAATCCGAGATATTAAAAGGGAGTTTGTTTTGAAAACACTTATCAGAAAGGGCATTGTGCTGCCTACATTACTGATGGTCATGGCCTTAAGCATGACCTTAGTCGGCTGTACTACTGAAGTCGAAAAGATAGTAGAAGTCGAGAAGGTAGTAGAAGTCGAAAAGGTTGTCGAAAAAATAGTTGAGATAATTCCAGAAAAGGAAAAACGTGAAATTGTGTTCAGCGGGCTGAACTGGGATAGTGCTTTAGTCCAGAACGCTGTTGCTCGCTATATAGTAGAAAATGGATATGGTTACCCTACTTCTCAAATAGAAGGTGACACTGTTCCTATGTTCCAGGGACTGCGAAAGGGTGATGTGGATCTGGCTATGGAAATCTGGTTGCCTAACCAGAATGTAGTCTGGGACGAAGCAATGAATGCCGGAGAGGTTTTGCCTGTTGGTAAGAGCTTGGAAGATAACTGGCAGAGTTCATTCCTGATCCCTGCATATGTCCATGAAGAGTATCCAGAGCTGGATAACGTAGAAGATTTGAAGGAAGATAAATATAAGGCGCTTTTCGCTGAACCCGACAGTGGCGGAAAAGCTGTTTTGTATGGTTGCATCGCAGGTTGGGCATGCCGCGGAGTACAGGAAGGAACCGACGCTGGAGTTGGCCAGATAGAAGCCTATGGTCTTTCAGACCATGTGGAGCTCAGAGATCCCGGTACAGGAGGAGCACTGGCCGCGGCTGTTGAAGGCGCCGTTGCCAAGGGCGAACCAATACTGTTCTACTACTGGGGTCCGACCGCATTGATGCATAATGTTGAAGAATACGATTTGGGACAACCAGATCCTTCGAATTGCGCAGGAAACGATCCAGTGCATGGTTGCGCTTTCCCTGCAGCTGAAATCATGATTGCCATGAATATGGGCCTTGTTGACGATGCCCCTGAATTGATAAGCTTCTTCAGAAAATGGGACTGGAACGCTACTAATCAATTAGCAGCTGAAGGCTTCTATAACGACAACAAAGATAACTATGACACCGTTGAGGAGGCTTACAGTGCTTCTGGTGTTAACTACCTGAAGAATAATGATGGTTGGAAAGATTGGCTGCCTGCCGAGGAACTAGCGAACGTGGAGGCTGCATTAGCTAACGAAAGCTAAAGCAATCTACAAGGTTTCGACTTGAAAGTTGAACAAGAAAGGGCACGGTCATTTAGACCGTGCCCTTTCTTGTTGTGTGTGTAAATTTAAGTTATTTACCCCGCTCCTTGGGCTTTTGGCATCAGCATAATGTTGAGGTTTTTAGTGCTATATTAGAGTTTTCGCGGGGCGAAGTATTCGTATGGAAAAATGATATTACGGGAATCAGCAATAATTCCTGTACGGAGATATAGCTCAATAAAACTTTATTAACGCTACTAGTCTCGAGTTTAGGTGATAACATTTCTGCAGCGCAGCCTGATAATATATCAGATGTGCGAATGTGGAAGTTTTACTAAACAACTTCAGATTATCAAGGGTTGTGGAAGCGGTTCAGGTCCTGACTCCAGCTATATGTGATCGCGTACATATGCTACTTCATGGAGCATCAGGGGGATTCGAAATAGCATTTTCCACTAAGAACTAGTATGAGGACTTGGCAGTGTAACCAATTGTTTAAATCCCGCTTGCTTCATGAATAATGCGGCATAGTGTGACTCTATTGTTTCGAATACGTGTGTTAGCTAAAGTATGCTAACTGTAGTAAGTAGCGAATAAATAGCATTCTAATTTGTTATTCAATGTACTGTCCGCCGAACTTCTATAATGTAGCTGGCGGACAGTATTTCTTTTTGCCAAGATAAGATAATTCACTTATTTTGATTGTGACGATCTGACCAAAATAGGGCTACGGGTTAATTGCCTCTATTCAAAATGTACCCCTGTAAAACTCTGTCTATTGTGATTGCCATAATCACTATAGCTACACCAGCAATAACAGATTCACCTTCCCTGAGTTGTCCCATTGCTCGGAGAACCTCGATTCCGAGTCCTCCGGCCCCTACCATAGCCGCTATGGTACACATTGCTAATGCCATCATAACTGTCTGATTTATGCCTGCCATTATGCTTGGTATCGCCATGGGCATCTGTATTTTGAATAGGATTTGCATATTGCTTGATCCAAAGGACCTGCCTGCCTCTACTACATCAGGGTCGACCTGGCGTATTCCCAAGTTAGTTAGTCGTATGCAAGGCGGTATCGCATAGAGGACGGTAGCTAATATAGCAGCTACATTCCCGAGTCCGAACAGCATTATTCCGGGTACTAGATATACGAAACTAGGCATCGTCTGCATTGTATCTAGAATAGGTCTTATAATTGTGTTACTGAGGTTGTTGCGAGCGGCGAGCACTCCTAATGGTATTCCTAGACTTATGGCTATGGTGACCGCTACTAACATGATAGCCACGGTGACCATGGTCGCTTCCCATAGGCTTACAGAGCTAATAAATATCATGCCGATTAATGACATGAAGGCGACTCGCTTGGAGGACAATCTCCAGGCTATCATGAAAATGATTCCCATCATTATTGGCCAAGGCACCCATATAAGGAAATCGCGTAGTTTTCCAAGTACCCATTTCAAGTTATCGCTAATAACGTCGAAAAACCACCCGAACTCGATTATTGCCCACTCTATTGAGCTGTCGATAGCCCATTCAAGCGCCCTAGATATGTTTACGGGAAAATCTAGAGCTAGTTCGAACTTAATCATATGTGTGATTATCGATAGTCCTAGTGCTGTACCAAGGACAGCTATTATCAAGTAAATAGAGCGGCTTCTTGCAGAAACCTTATTTGGCCTTTTATCAGAATCAGTATTTGTGACACCTTTAGTCAGTATATTTTTAAGCAATATATTTCCTCACTAAACGTAACGTGGGATAAAGTTTATTACCTGATGGAGCTTGTAGATAATGCTCGTAATATGTCGTGCTGTGTTACAACTCCGACCAGATGTTTTTCATCATCTATTACAGCTATACTCGACCCGTCTTCCGCTATAATGGGTAGCGCATCTTCTAAGCACATTGATGCGTTAACGCAGTACCCATTGTCTGACAATAATTCTCTCATTTTGGTGTCCGGTGATCCGTCTGGTCCTGCAAAGGATTCTAAGGTGATAATGCCTTCAACTGTTTTGTCATTGCTAATACACACTGCGTGTTCGTGTTTTCCGTCTTGCAATTCTGCGATTAGTGTTTCTGCGCCTCGGGAGCTATCAAATATCAGGTCGGGTCTTCGAGCGATCATTCCTAGGTCCAGAACACGAGTTTTGGGTATGCCTTCTGTGAATTCACTGACAAATTCATCAACCGGATCTAGAATAATTTCTCTAGGAGTTCCTAATTGTATTATTTCTCCGTCCCTCATAATCGCTATTCTGTCGCCAACTGTTATAGCCTCATCCAAATCGTGAGTTATGAAAACTATCGTTTTATTAATTTCAGTTTGTAATGCGGTAAGTTCTTTTCTCATTTGACGTCTAATGAGTGGGTCCAGCCCGCTGAAAGGTTCATCCATAAGTAGTATTTCTGGCTCAGAAGCTAGTGCTCTCGCCAGACCGACTCGTTGTTGCATCCCCCCGCTTAAATGACGCACGTCAGACTGTTCCCAACCCTGTAGTCCTACGAGTTCGAGCATGTCTGTGGCAGACTGGTGGCGATCGTCCTTGCTAACGCCGCGGACCTCTAGCCCGTATGCCGCGTTATCCAAAACATTCTTATGGGGTAAAAGACCAAAGTGTTGGAATACCATGGAGATTTTGGTTCGGCGAAAATCCCGTAGCTGATCATACCCATAGGCAGTGACATCTTCGTTATCGACAAGAACTCTTCCTGAAGTCGGGTCTATTAGTCGGATTAAGCAGCGTACTAAAGTAGATTTACCACTGCCTGACAAACCCATAACCACAAAAGTTTCTCCCGGGTTAACCTCAAAGGATACATCTTTCAATGCTACTACGAGGCCTAGATCCGTCTGGATCTCTGACCTAGTTCTATCTAATTGGCTTTCATGGAGAGCTCTCTCAGGCTTGTCTCCAAATACTTTCCATAGATTCTCTATCTTTATATGGGGATCGGAGTCACTCATTTCCTCACCTCCGCACGGTATCAGAGTGGTTGCTTGTTTTAGAGTAATTAATAGTCTCTGTGTGACTTAGTTAGGCTTTCACAAACAACGGGTGTTAACTTTACGCCAATAAATTTAGTTTGTATCAGCGATCAATCTGGAATGGTTTATAGAGGTATTAGGAGTGGAACACCCGAGGTTTGGTGGGTCTGGGGTTGCATGATGTGCCCTGCTAGGGTCTCACTAGGGAGCACTATTTAGTTTTTGGATTCTCCCTTGGACGGTCGAGTTACGGCGCAACTATGTGCCTTTTCGCTACATCCAACTCTATAAAACCATGTAAACTAATATGTGTCAAATTAGATACGCCAATTTGACACATATTGGCATTAACGGGTTGATAGATTGTTATTGGTTGATCTAGTACTCTCTACATATCCATATCCGGAAGTGGTCTTACCTAGATACATTCCTTCAACGTGTACAGCTCCTTCCCAGTATTTTATGGATGTCGCCATTTCTTGATTCGGGATTAGTGCGGTTATTGTCAGTTCAGTGGAATATGTCGGTATCTTCATGCTCCACTGAACTGGGTATGATGTACCGCTGGGGCTAATCCAGTAATCTAGGTTTTGTATTTCAACATCATCTGACGATAAAGATGACGTTTCTGCAGCTGGGTCTATGATGATTCCTTCACTCATCTGGTCAGCAGAGAGGTCAGACAATAGCATTTGATAGTACATTAACTCGTGATTGTTATTTAATTGCAGGGCAAACCAATCCCACCCAATCTGATTTGCACTCAATGCAGATGTGCTCCATTCTCGATCCATCCAACTGGTGCCAGACACATTAGAAACTCGGTCTCTTATGCGAAGTGTGCCAGAGGTTTCTAGCCTGCTGATTGAGTAGTAGTAGGACGCATTAGATTGTCCCTCTCCTTTTCTGCTATAGCCGTTGTCACCCTGGAGTACGAGTGGTTTCGTTGCTTGTAATGACAAATCTAATGCGATATCTCCGTGATTTGCGATCAATCTGATTTCTGGTTGGTCCAGTCCTTTTCCTGAAATAACCCAGTCTTTGAGCCAAACAGAAAAGCTATCTGGTTTGGAGATAGATGCGCCTGCCAGGTCAATAGAATCCCTGCTAAATCTCTCGCCGGAATGAAATTCTTTATTGGAGACATCAGTTACAGCAATATGTCCCATGTACACGTTTTCTACTTCCCAGTCTGTGTCTCGAGCATTCGGGGTCTTCGGTATGCCAATCCTAAAAAGTGTTAATTCGTACCCATAGTGTGACTTATTTGAATCCTGTAGGTTGCCTGTGAAATACCACCATTCGATCCCGTAATCATTATGTGGGCCATGGTCTTTTGGGAATGTAAATTTTCTTGGTCCAGATACTTGTTTGAATGAGCCGTCATTATATTGAGACATGACTTCTGCCAGACTTTCGTTCTGTAAAGAAGTCGTAGTCGTGCTCGTAGTTAAAGTATTTGGTTGTTTATATATTGCTAGAAATATACCAGCTACACCTAGAATTATCAGGATTGCAATAAATACATATAGACGCTTCATTTTACTCGTCCCGTAAGTCTACGAATGCAGGGGTAGTAAGAGTTCGTAGAGCTGGATAAGCACATGCTGATAGTGATGCGACTACTGCTATGAGGATTGCCTCGAATAAGACATTGGAATATACATGAAGGCTCATAGACCACCCGAAGGATCTGCTGTTAACGACATATATTAGCCCTGCCGCCATGCTTATTCCGACAGGAATGGAGAAGATACCGGCTAATAGGCCTATTAAAACTGACTGTATTGCGAGTAATCTAGATATTTGAGATGGAACAAACCCAATAGTTTTCAATATACTCATTTCTTTTCTAGATTCCGTCTGTAATGCTAATAATGCACCGAGTATTCCCACAAAAGCGATAATTATGGCTATTATTCTCATCACAGAAGTTATCTTGAAACTGCGGTCAAATACTTCGAGTGCCGCTTGTTTTAGCTGGTTGTCTGATCGTATCTCTAGAGTTTGAACCTGGTCAGTCATATTTGAGATTTTGAATATTACATCGTCTATGTTGTAACCTTCTGACACGTGGATCCTAGCTGAGGATATCTTTTCGTCCTGCCACAATTCCTTATAGGTATTGCTGTTTATCATTATAATTCCGTCGCTGGAACTATAGTCATAATAAATAGCGCCTACTGAGAATGATCTGTTTCCGTAATTGGTGTTCAGTAGGAGATGCGATCCGACATGCAGATCATTTCGATATGCGAAAGGTTCTGAGATAAGGACTGTAGATCCTTTTTGAAACAAGTCCCAAACCATTTCTGGATCCCCATATTTAAATCTATCTGGGCGATTGAACGTTTCGTAAGCAGTGTCTATGGCTACAATATTCACCTGGCCGTTTGGTGAGTTGACTTTGGTCCTCCGAAATGTATCTATGGATTCTATTTCGCTCATCATTTGGAGCTTTGTAAGTATTGCTTCCTCTAGGGCACTCTGTTCTAGATCCAGTGATACTGATGGGCTGGATATGTATATTCCATTTCCCAAAGCAGTATCAAGCCATATGTCTACAGTGGAGCGGAAGCTTTGTATCATAAGACCGATTCCTACCGTTAAGGAAATTGCGATGGTAAGTGTTGCGATAGCGATCGATGTTCTGCTCAGTGAATTTAAGATACTTCTGGTAGCTATCGAACCTATTACTCCCAAGGAGTATCTCAATGGAGGAGCAATTATTGTTAGAACTATGACTGTCATTATCGGTATCAAGAGGGCACCTCCCAGTACTAGAAGGAAGAGCCCTATGAAACCCAGTATAAGACTCGTGCTGGGAGTTAGTAGAATGAAAGCGCTTGCTATCAGAGTTAAAACGCCGGTTATACTTGCATAGGGTATATATTTAGAGGTTGCTATCTCTAAAGAAGAACGTGTGATTGTGACACCGGGCGGTACTCTGGTAGCTTCGATAGCAGGGATAGCTGCCGATATTGTGGCGACTAAAATGCCCAGCAATGTTGCTTGTAGAATTGTTGTTGGCTCTACGGTTAATTCATTTACAGTCACCGAAAAATAAAGGTCGTTAATTGTCTGAACGACGATATTTAGTATTAACTTGCCGAGGAAAATGCCTAAGAATATCCCGGCTATAGCACCGGCGATACCTGTTATTATCCCCTCAATGATGATTAAGACGAATATTTGTGCTCTCGAAACTCCTATAGCTCTCATCATGCCGATCAACTTGCGACGTCTCACAACTGAAAAGGTTATGGTGTTGTAGATTATGAAAGCTCCTACGACCAATGCTAGTAGTCCTAAAGCGGAAAGATTCACATCGAAAGCTCTCGTAATTTCTTCGGCAGATAAATTCCGTGATTCTGAAGGGGTGACGTATATCCCGTCGGGTAGTAGGTCTTGAAGATCGGATGCAGCAGGCTCAGATATTATTAGATCAATTCTGCTAATGGTATCGGACCGATCCGTAATTTCTTGTGCTGTAGAAATGTCAGCGAAAATCACTGTAGATAGAGCTTTGTCAGTGACTGCGTTATCAATGTCTAGGATTCCAATGAGGGTTAAAGCGTGCTTTATACCATTAATTTCTATATGCAGAATGTCACCAGTAGATAAGTTCAGTCGGTCTGCTGCTGACTGAGTGCTAAAAATTGTATTTGGTGAAGATATTAATCCGCTGATATCGGCCCTTGAAGACTCGCTCCAATGAGGGCGAAAAGCTATCTCGGAAAAAGGATCTATGCCCAAGAGTACGATAGGAATAGGCTTTTTTTGATTGAGGCCAGTTTGTACTAGAGCGATTCCATTGGATTCTATTATGGGAGATGCATTCTGTATCGATAGGTCTGTCGTTACTTGTCGTAGTATTTCTTGTGGTAAACCACTGGGGCCTGCCATTATGAAGTGGGTTGTCTGGTCAGTTATTGCGTTAGTAGATAGAGAAAATGCGCGCTTGGCACTTTGGTTGGTGAGGTCAATGGATATAATTACTGCTACCCCAAGAGAAATTCCTAGTATAGATAGAAACACTTGGATGGGATGTTGTTTCAAATAAATTAGGCTTGATAGCCACAAGCGTGGAGTCAAGAAATATCTCCGTGTTCACTCATTTGGCCATCTTCGACTATGAAAACCCTGTCTGCTAACTTAATGAAATCGTTGCGGTGGGTAACAACGATGAGCGTTTTTTTGAATTTGGAGTGCAAATCAGTTAAGAGGGTCATTATTTGGTTTGCATTTTCCGAGTCTAAGTTGCCAGTAGGTTCGTCTGCGAGGATTATTGGCGGGTCTGAGGCTAATGCCCGAGCTATGGCTACTCGCTGTTGTTCTCCTCCGGATAATCGATCTGGAAACGTATTTTGACGCTCTAATAAACCTACTGTGTCTAACAGGTCTTGGGCTAAACTCTTGGCGTGTTTTGATTTTGTTCCGTTAAGTTCCATGGGTAGAATTACATTATCAATAACACTTAGGGTTGGTAAAAGATTGAAAAATTGGAACACTATGCCGATTTGTGTTCTTCTAAAGAGGGTTCGGTGTTTTTCATTCATATCAGTCAAGTTTTGACTGTTGATGATTATCTCGCCGGAAGTTGGTGAATCTATGCCACTTATTATGTTTAATAGAGTGGATTTTCCGGATCCACTGGGTCCAAGAAGAACAGAAAAAGCAGTTTCAGGTATATCTGCTGTTATGCCTTGTAGTACTGAACGGAATCCGCTGCCTTCGGGATAACTCTTTGAAATATTTTTTAAGCTTATCATGGGAGTACTAATGTTTGATGCAAGTTTTGGGTTGTGAATATTTATTGCCAGTTTTTCGCTTTTGGTACATTAGTAACTGTATTAAGCGAACGGGCATTTTTAACTACTATATTTATAGTACCATCTTGACGACTTATTATTCCTTCTACTATGACGAGCGGTTCGCGTAATACTAATTTAAGTTTTTGATATATTTGTGGCCATATAACTAAGGGTGTATGTCCAGTTTCGTCTTCTAGAGTCATGTATATTGCATTTCCTAAAGGTTTTTGACGTCTGATGACAATTCCTGCAACTTTTACCTTGATACCATGCGAAAGTTGTAGTGCAGCTTGGCTAGTTAATATGTTGTCTTTTAGATGGTTCCTGAGGAAATGCATTAAGTGCCCATTTGGATATAGCCCTAGTGACTGATATTCATATTGCATGATTTCTTCAGGTGTTTCATTGGGAAGAATTAACATGTCTTGATCAACTGGTAAATTCAGTGCTGGCTGATCAGTTGAAGGTTTGTACAAAAGGTTGATTTGGGCTAGGGCCAATTTGCGACTTTCAATAAGACCATCAAATGCGCCTGATTTTATGAGCCTTTCAATAGATAGATGATCTAGTCTTGTAGATTGAATAGTTTGCTGTAAAGTCTTGAAGTGTCCATTGTGATTGCGAGCTTCTATAATAGTGTTGGATGTATGTGGTCCTATGCCAAGAACGTTATTTAGCCCAAGTAATAAGGATTCATTTTTTATGGTGCATTTATTGTCACTGTAATTTATATCTGGATTTAGAACGTGGATGCTATGCCTTTTTGCGTCCTCTTTAAGAGTCTCTAAATTGTAAAAACCCATCGGTTGCTGATTAAATATTGCAATAAAAAATTCAAGGGGATAATGGTATTTTAGCCATGCCATATGGTATGCGGTAACGCCAAAAGCGAATGCGTGAGCTTCAGGAAACATGTAATTCCCGTTAAACTTTTGAAAAATATTTTTGGCTATATCAGTAGGCACGCCTTTTTTGTTAGAACCTGTTCTAAATTTCTCCCAATAGCTTTTTATATGAGAGATGTTTTTACGCTTGTTAAATGTAGTAAATGCTCTCCTGAGTTTGTCTGCTTCCAAAGGAGATAAACCAGCGACATCCATAGCGAGTTGATTTACTTGGTCTTGAAAAAGTATTACTCCTAATGTTCGTTGTAAGGCCATTTGTTCAAGAGGATGGTCATATTTCCATGGTTGACCGTTGCGTCTTTTTATAAACTGCGTAACTCCATCATTTGCCCCTACTCCTGGACGTACTGCAGCAACTTCATACGCCATATCTATAAGATTTGATGGTTTTATACGAGGAGTAGTTTGCCTTTGAGCTGCACTTTCTATCTGAAATATTCCAATAGTGTCTGCATTATGAATGGATGAATATACATTTTGATCATTAAAATCAATTCTACTAAGATCAATATATGTGCCATGGCGATCTTCAATAAGTTGGAGTATTTCTTGCATTTGAGATAGTGTTCCAAGTCCCAAGAAATCTATTTTTATAAAATTCGCGGTATCGATCGTGTCTTTATCCCATTGACATATATATCGTCCATCTATAGATGAAGGTTGAATAGGAACGATGTCTGTTAGCGGAGATGAACTGAAAATCATTCCTCCTGGATGTTGTGCTAGGTATCTAGGGAAGCCATTTAGTTGATGTGTTAAATCTATTAAATCTTTCCATATAGGTGTTATAGCAAAGTCTTTGAATTCGGGAAGTGATTCCATTTCAGACTGTAGGTCTTTAGCATTAGAACTATCGACTCTGTTACTAAGTTGTGTGAGATTGTGCCTTGGTAGTGATAATGCTTTACCAACATCTTGAATGGCACTCTTCATACGGTATGTATTAATCATTCCGGTTAATGCAGCATGGTCCCAACCCCATTGCTTATGGACTCTTGATATCAGTTCTTCTCGTATGTTTCGTGGGAAATCTAAGTCTATGTCTGGCACCGAAGCCATATCTTCTGGAAGAAATCTTTCCAAAGATAAATTGAACTCTAAAGGATCTATATGAGAAAGACCTATTAAATATCCAACTAACATGGCCACTGAAGATCCCCTTCCTCTCCCCGGAGGTCGTTCTTCTAAAGGAATTTCTCTGTCGATTAGACCCAAGTCAACCATTACTTCTCGGGCGATTTGTATAATTTCATGGTATATCAATAGGAACCCTGATAAATTGTGTTTTTCGATTAATCTAAATTCCTCTTCTAATCGGTCAGATATTCTTGAATTTATTTCTCCATATCTCCTAATAGCCGCTGCTTGGCATAGTTCTTTTAAAAAGCTTGTTTGTGTATGTCCTTTTGGCACAGGATAGTTCGGGAATTGATATTTCAAATCACTGATTAAGTTAAATGAACATCTTTCAGCTATTTTTAGAGTGTTTTTAATAGCCTCAGGTATGTCTCTGAATAATTTTTCCATTTGTTGAGATGATTTAAGGTGGTAATGGTTATTAGTCTTTAGATAAGGAGTAGATGTTTCCAGTGATTGATTGTGTTTAATAGCGACTAATACATCTTGTAAGTGTTGTCTGTATTTTTCGTGGTAGTGGACATTATTAGTAGCAACTACGGGTATTCCTAGTTTTTTGCCAAGTTCTACTAGTCGTACATTACGTAAAAAATCTCCTTTGACAAAATTGTTTTGTAGCTCAATAAATACATTCTTAGATCCAAATAATTCTAAAAGATTGCGTAAGTCGTGTTCGGATTGAGAAAAATTTCCTTTGGATATTGAGCTGGGTATTGAACCTTGAGAACATCCTGTAAGTAAAATGAGGCCATCCGAATAATCTTTGAAATAATGGGAATCTAAACGAGGCTGTTTATTTTCGGATTCCATATAAGCGTGAGTTACTAGATTGCAAAGATTAGTATATCCGCGTCTGTTTTGTGCTATTAAGGTTAAATGGGAATTATCTGTAAGAGTTATTTCTACTCCAGTTATTGGCTGAATATTGGCAGTTTTAGATATTTCTGCAAAAGATAGAGCGCCACAGACATTATCATGATCAGTGAGAGCCAACGCAGGGTAATCTAGAGATTTAGCGGTTTCTACTAACTCTTCAATGCTTGAAGCACCTTCTTGGAATGAATAGTAACTGTGGCAATGTAATTCTACGTATGGCATATATACAGTCAGCTTTTCTGGCGATACCAAAAATTGTTTGTTAAATCACAAAAAATAGTTAAATCATTGTTGGTTATTGTTGATACTCGAAAATATCGTCTGTTAATAACAGTAGGTCTCCACCATTCTGTATTTATTTCCCATACTTCATTTATTTTTATAATGCTAGAAGTCTTATTAGCATAAGTAATGAATATAGGTCTTTGATGTTTATTGACTTGTATTTTTATAGATTTGGGAGCATTTATGAGACGAATGGGACTAGGACGGTTTTCCTTTCTGGAATAGGAGACCATGGTTCTACATCCTTAGCTAGATATAATAGAGGTTCATTTCCCCATCGAATTTGGGTTTGATGAATAACTTCTTTGAGATATTCCTGATCTCTAATATTTGAAAATAAGTTAGCTTGGTATCCTGACTCACCAGTTAATCCTATGAGGGTAACTTTCATGTCTTCCAATGGTCCAGGGATATGTATGGATTGAAGAGTGTTTCTAATGACTGGTAAGGCTCTGGATTTATTTACTGATTGCTTGTAGTTGAATTGTTTTGTCCAAGGTTGATGATTAATGATGTTTGATTCAATTTGGATTTTTCTAGCATATCTGTTTTTCATATAAGGTCTTGAGAAAGCCCTGCTTATCAGAGATTCTATTGCCATTAAAATTCCGTTCAATGTTGTTTGTGGATATGGAAATATAAGTTCTTCAGTGATTATTTCCTCTATTTGTCTTGGGTATAGGGGGCGTTTGTCTATACCATTAGCTAATTCCCATGCTTGTACTCCTTCCTTGCCAAAATTAGCCTGTATAGACCCTAAAGATTGTTTTGATATATGACTTAACGTTGATAGACCAAATTCTAGAAGACGGGTTTTTGTTTCCCATGATATGGGAAGTAGTTTGATTGAATATTTATTAAGAAATGGAGTTAGATTAGAAGGGGCTTTCATTGATCCGCTAGATGGACTGTTTAAAGCTGCCAAATATGCAGGAAATTTAGATTCAGCTACTCCTACTCGTGGGTTGAAGGAAGAAGGAATAGAATGGATTAAATTTGTAATTAAACGTGCTTCGGAACCGTACATTATCTCAAGGCCGTTTAGATCTACATATGTATGTCCAAGAGAATATTTTTCGACATTTGGACTTCGGATTTCCAGATTTTTTACTATTGCTTCAAATATTTCTTCGTAATATAGTGGGCTACTTTCGATTAGAATTGCATCTTTACATATTGCAATTGCCTCTTGTAGAGACATTCCAATGTTGATTCCAGATGTGTGTGTTGAATAATCCAGCACTGTTTGTCTTTTGCCTGATTCTTCAATAATGATTACGGGTTTGTTCTTTAACGTATTGTTGCGGTGCAACTCAGCTTTAATAGGAAAATGAGTAATTAATATGCAAGCTAATGACATTTTTTATACACAGTAAATTATTGGATTAAGTACATTTAATAGAACATTTGTTCCATTTTCAATACTCAATAGTCATTTGAATGTCAGTAGGCAATAAAAATGTGTATAAGTAATAAAAAAGCCTCCAGAATTTTTCTGGAGGCTTTTTTATTTTTGTAACTAATTAATATTATTCTAGATGAATAGTAGCAGTGACTCTGGGTGCGTTCCCGACAACTCTAGTAGTATGTCCGGTTCCAGTTATGTCTTCAGCTAAATTAACATCTCCGGGTCCTAAATGCTGAATTCTTCCATCGCGTAGGCCTATTTCTGCTTCTCCGGATAAGGTGATGATGTATTGTCTTCTAGGTGCGTTATGCCAATCACTAAAATAGCCTGATTCTGATGATCTGAAAATAGCTTTGGTAGCTTCATGCAATGTTGTTAAATCTGGGGTAGAAGCTAGGTCTAACTCTTCCATTTGGGATGTACCGTTTGCATCTGTATAAAGTCTGAAAAAAGCCATAGTCGTCTCCTTTTATATTTATGTTTTACAGATTTGGAAATTTATGTTGCTATTTTATATATTCTTGTGGCCGTATCATGAAATAAATCAGCTCTTTCTTTATCAGAATATTGCTTAGATAGAAGTTTGAATGCATTAAATAATATGTTGTATGAATATGAAACCTTATCAGGCGGGAAATTGCTTTCAAACATACATCGAGCAGGGGTAAATTGGTCTATGCAATAATTAATTAAAGGAGCTAATTCATTAGATAAAGTTTCTGAACTTATAGGTTTATTATATGTATGCCAAAGGAAACCGTATCTAGGTTGTCCTATTCCACCAAGTTTCAATACTATGTTTTCACATTCTGATACTTTCCTAATACCTTCTCTCCAATGAGGTAAAACTTCGTTGTCTTTATTGGCATATGGTCCAATTCTGTACAAACCACCAATGTGATTCAATATGATCGTTAGATCTGGAACAGATTTGGCAAAATCTGCTAGTTCTTCTAATTGGTGGAAATAGACTGTTATGTCTAGAGACAATCCCATTGTTCCCAGTACTTGTGCTCCTTTTCTAAAATTTGCATTTGCTAGTTGTTGTTCTGGGGCACGTGTTTCTACGTCAGGATTTGGATCCCAGCCACAAGGTTGCCTGATACCTTGGAATCTGTTTGGACTAGCTAATCTAAGAGATTCCAAAACCGGTTGGACTTTTTCTCCTAGGTTTAGATTCCCATTTCCGATTATTGCTGCTGCAGCTCTTGTTGGACCATAAATACCGCTGGCGCTGGCAGCTGCTAAACCCTGGACGAACTCAATTTCTCCAACAGGTTTTAAATCATCAGGTCCATCTGGTTTGTACATTGACCTTGTTTCAATAAACACTGTGGATCTTATATTGTGGCCGCTATATACGTC
>CAZVRK010000031.1:0-14071 GCA_964629875.1 uncultured Dehalococcoidia bacterium
ACTGCCAGGACGATTAATGCTATATACAAGATAATATTGTTAGTTCCATATCTATGTTCAGGCGCACGCATACAAGCCTCCTTAACCCATCTTAACTAAAGTGATTACTGACCTCTCGTGAAGATGGAGGCCTATAAATCCGGGAGTTGATCAGCGGATCTGCCAATCTCTGACCAGCCTCGCTGTCTACGCTCTCTTCTCTCAGATGTTTCACCCATCATGCGCGTAGCAGCTTCATAGAACCAAGCCACCCTATCCATAGCGGCTCCTTGACCTAGGTTGGCCATTATACATGTCACACTGATCGTGTCTGACGTCCTACCAGGGTATGTCCCTTTCCTGCGTCCAGCGCCTGGCACTCGTTCTGCAAATGTAGAATCCATCATTTCAACAATTTCTTCGGTAGCTTCTTCAGCGGGACCGCTGAACAAACCTAACACATTTTGTGCATCATACCGAATTGCGCCGTTATCATCTTCAAACTCACAATCCAAAGATAATTCGGACAATGCTGCATGTACAACGTTTTGAGCTCTCTCTACTTGGGCTTTGGTGACAGAAAAATGCCGTGGTTTACCGGCATTACCTTTCCCGAACAATCCAAATAACGAAGAATTCTGCTTAGCCGGTGGCGGGACGTAAGCATGACTAACACCAAGCGCGCATGGCCCACTCAATATCCTTATAACATCATTTGCGTCGAGAACTTCTCCAATGAAACTCCTATCAGTTTCTTCTCCGACACATAAAATATCCATGAACGAATCCGCTATACGCCGATTAATCAATGAATAGTTAGTACCCATTGAATCGCCCTTTCTTACGAACTTCTGATTATCAACTAAAAACACTGCGTCAGCGAGCGAATTCTCAACAACTTTCTTAATGCATGTTGCGGTATTTATTACGCTATCCGGTTCGTCATACTGATTTTCAAATGGTAGTACCAACATTCCATAAACTGGTTTCTTAAATTCATCTTTAAGCATATCTATAATAGGACCTATCGAACCAGACCCAGTTCCACCAGCGGTTGTAGCGATAACCAATATTGCATCCGCGGCGTATACATCACCGGTATCTCTTATAGAGCCAACTATCTTTCTGGAGTTCTTACGAGCCTGTTCTGCTCCATCTGCGTTAACTTTACCTGCACCCCTGCCTCTAAACTCGTTATCTGCGCCAATCAATATACTGTGGTCATCAGTCTGCGGAATATATTTCAACCCATATAGGTCTCCCGCTCCCAGATTGACCGCAAATACACCTTTATATATAGGGTCGCGTTCATCTCCAGTGAATATACGGACACGACGATTTTTCCAGACCCATTCGCCCATAGCGGCGAACTCATCCGCGATATTAGATCCGCCTTGCCCTGCACCTACTACGATTAGCTTCATGAACAGCCCCCTTCTCTAAAAGACAATACATTAAGTCAATAACGACTGACATTCCCCACGACCAACAACTTAAATATCTTTTTAAAACATTAAAAGTTTACATTAGCTCCAGTTCATTTACAACGGAATATCATTACCTATAATGAACAAAATTGAGAGCCGGAAAAGCCCTAGTAGCAAACAGAATGCCAAAGCCTCAAAACTGCGGAGCGAGCACAAATACACCTGCCTCAGTCCAAATACAATAACTAATTCGACCTGATCAGGAGCCAGTGATATTATTGGCACACACCAGTTTTTTGGTAAAAGTAACACTTGGAGCAAATGAGGATGCATATTGGACTCAACATGGCATTCCCACAATCATCAGCTAGGATTACAGAAGTAGCGGTACTGGCTGAAGAACTTGGCTTCGAATCCATCTGGTTACCCGAACACCCAATCATGCCGGTCCACACAAGTTCCAAATATGGAGGCTCCCCTGACGGGTCTATCCCTGACTACATGAGCGATTTGCCTGACCCGTATGTAATGCTCGCAATCGCATCATCGGTAACCAAGTCATTAAAACTAGGAACAGGTATCAGCTTAATACCCGAAAGAAACCCTCTTATTCTAGCTAAAACTATCTCTACCCTAGACTTATATTCGCAGGGCCGATTCATTTTAGGTGTCGGCGGAGGGTGGCTACGTGAAGAGACCGAGATTATGGGCGGAGATTTTCATCATAGATGGAGCCAAATAAAAGAATCCATACTGTCCATGAAAGAACTCTGGACGAAAGACGAAGCATCTTTCAGTGGACAGTATTATAATTTTCCACCAGTAAAATGCTACCCCAAACCATTCCAGAAACCACATCCTCCTATACTCTTAGGCGGTGCTTCAGACCGTGTATATCAACGCGTAGTAGAGTATGCAGACGGCTGGATTCCTGTAGGATTAACGCCAGACCAGGTAAAACAAGGTATGGACTGTCTAATATCATTGAGTGAAAAAGCCGGACGAGACCCACATTCGATAAGCGTCACCGTTTATGGGCAACCCCCTGATGCTAGCATTCTAGAATCCTGGCGACAAATCGGGGTAAATCGGGTAATAGTGAGGCTATCAACTACAAAAGAACAAGACTTTATTGCTGAAATGAACAGCATTGCGGAGGCTTTGTTATAACACACAGGCAATTCGGAGATCCAGAAATGCTGCCACCTATCGCACCCATAAAGACTCATACAACCCAAATCCATGGCCGCACCCTGACCGACAACTGGTACTGGCTTCGAGATCTTAACGATCCAGAAACATTAGATTATTTAAATGCGGAAAACTCCTATACAGAGTCTGCTCTTGCTCCTACCAAACAACTACAAGATGACCTTTATCAAGAAATGCGGTCCAGAATTCCTGGAGTCGACTGGACTGTACCGCAACCTGTAAGCCCATACCTCTATTACGTAAAATATAATGAAAACGATGAGTACCCGATCCATTACCGCCGCAAAAATACTGAACCAGAAGAAACCGAAGAGGTTATCCTAAATATAAATGATCTAGCTCAGGAAGACGCCTATCTCAGAATGGGATTCGTCAAAATTAGTCCCGATCACAGGTACCTCGCCTATTCGCTCGACACTAGCGGCTCAGAATCTTTCACCATTAAAATCAAAGACTTGCATTCATACCTTGATCTAGCAGATGAGATACCCAATGCATACTATTCTTTCGCATGGGCCTCCGATAGTGCTACATTTTTCTATACAACATTAGATATCAATCATCGGCCCATGCGCACCCTTCGCCATACTCTAGGAAACGATCTTGACGAAGATCCTATCGTATTTGAAGAAAGCGACCCGAGATTCTTTGTAAGCGTCACCAAGTCCGCTGATAAAGAGTACATATTCATTGTTTCATCCGGAAATAACATGTCAGAATGGTATTTCGTTAAAGCATCTAACCCTACTGAAACTCTTAAATTGATCACTCCAAGGAAACCTGATTTCGAATACTATATCGAACATGCCGATGACCACTTCCTGATAAGGCACAATGGAGATAATGCGACAGATTTCAAACTTTCTAAAGCACCAATATCGAACCCTGAGGTTAGTAGTTGGACGGATGTCATACCCCACCAGAAAGGAAGGCCGTTAACCGACCTATCGGTATTTGAAAACTATTATGTAGTTTCTTATAGAGAACTCGGTTTGCCTAGAATTAAAATATACCAGACCGCTACCGGCGTGGGACATGACATCACTCCACTAGATACGGATTACGATATGTACGTGATAGGAGAAACTGAGTGGGCCTCCAACACATTGCGTTACGGATACTCATCCCTTGGTAGACCCCACTGCATTTTTGATTACGACATGACCCAACGGACTCAAATCTTAAAGAAGCAAACCCAAGTGGTTGGGAGGTTTTCTGAATCAGACTATCTTACCGAGCGTCTGTACGCTACTTCAGACGATAACACTCAGATCCCCATCTCTCTTGTATACCGAAAGGATACCCTTCCGAGTCCTGACACCCCACTATATCTCTACGGGTATGGATCCTATGGTATAAATATAGAGTCAGAATTTAGCTCCTCTAGGCTCAGCTTACTCGATAGAGGATTCATATTTGCTATCGCCCATGTAAGAGGTGGTACAAATCTAGGTCGTGATTGGTACGACGACGGAAAACTACTCAACAAACGAAACACCTTTACTGATTTCATATCTGCAGCAGAGCATCTCATAGCTACCGGATACACGAGTTCTAACACGCTTATCGCTAGCGGAGGAAGCGCTGGTGGATTGTTAGTAGGCGCTGTAGCTAACCTCAGGCCCAACCTCTTCAAGGCTATTGTGGCACACGTCCCGTTCGTAGACATCATTAATACTATGCTAGACGATTCATTACCATTGACTACAATGGAATACAACGAATGGGGAAACCCCACGGAAGAAAAATATTTTGATTATATATATTCATACTCCCCTTACGATAATGTTTCCAAACAATCCTATCCTAATCTCCTCGTTACTGGCGGCATTAGTGATCCACGGGTAACTTACTGGGAACCTACCAAATGGGTCGCATCTCTCCGACACAACAAAACCGATAACAATATCTTGCTCCTGAAGATAGACATGGACTCAGGGCACAGTGGATCATCCGGACGTTTCAAGAGACTAACTGACGTAGCACTAGAATACGCCTTCCTACTATTTTGCTTAGATGAACAGAAGTAATCCACTGTTAAACCCCTTAGCCTGAATAAACCCGTGCTAACAATGAAATTAACCAATTCGTCTTTGATAGCCCAGATATTGAATGACGAATATCGTCGTCATTCAATATCTGGGACAAATTGTCAGATTCGACTAGCAAATCCACGGCCCTAGTTATCGCAATTATCATAGCTATCCGGGTCGATTACCCCCCGGATAGCCCGGCATTTTTTTAGATATTATTCACGCTTCGTCGTTCATATCCGACATTAACACTAACTTGAGCGTCAAATTTCGTTATACAGACCGTTGACTATCCCCCAAATAACTGATAAAAGTTATCGTGTAAACCAATATACAAGGAGTTAGCCAATATGGAAGCTTATTGCGTAAAGTGTAAGAGTAAAAGGGAAATCCAAAGTCCTCAGTCAATAACCATGAAAAACGGACGACCAGCAACCAAAGGCACATGCCCTGTTTGCGGGACATCAGTATTCCGCATAGGCGCAGCCGCCTAACGTAGCACGGTATACAGAGCCCCTACACTAGTCAGGCTCTGGTCCACTCGGCCTACACGAGATGTAGAAGTCGATCTTACAAAACGGGCCCTAAGGGCCCGTTTTTACTTTGGACACCAGAGATTCATGTGATTTGACTGACCTCGCTGGCCTACACAACCAACTTTTGCTTGACTCACTTTTTACCGAGTCATAGACTACTTAAGCTAGACTACATAACACTAGGTCTCCCTTAGATAACACGCGTAGGAGTACAATGCCTGATCGAATATATAATTTCGCAGCCGGACCAGCGGCTCTGCCATTGTCGGTACTTGAGGAAGCTCAATCCGAATTTACAAACATCAATGACTCGGGAATGTCTCTTCTAGAAATGAGTCATCGGTCTCAGCCAGTAGAAAGCATCATGTCAGAAGCGGAATCTGATATCAGAGAAGTAGGGAACATACCCGAAAATTACCATATCCTATTTCTACAAGGCGGCGCATCCCAACAATTTTCTATGGTCCCAATGAATTTATTGTCCAGTGATGGCCACGCGGAGCATATAGTCACAGGACACTTCGCCAAACTTGCATACCAAGATGCCCAAAAGATTGGAGACATCCATTTAGCTGCTTCTACAGAAGAAGATAAGTTCTCCAGGATACCCACTGCGGATGAGTATAAATTAGATCCCGCGGCAGACTACGTACACATCACTACTAACAACACCATATTCGGCACCGAATGGAAGACTATTCCAAAAACTGGCGACGTACCTCTAGTTGCGGACACATCTTCAAATATGTTCAGTAAACCAATCGATATACAGGACTACGGTTTGATCTATGCGGGCGCACAAAAAAATCTCGGAGCCGCTGGCGTCACTCTAGTAATTATTCGAGAGGATTTGCTGAAACGAAGCCCGGACATTCTGCCCTCAATGTTTAACTACAATCAACATGTAAAAAGCAAATCCGCATACAATACTCCTCCTGTGTTCGGAATTTATATCCTAGGCCTAGTCATAAAATGGTTAAAGGGTCAGGGCGGTCTCAAAAACATGGACCGTATCAATACTCAGAAAGCTTCCCTGATTTACGATGTCATAGATAGCACCGATTTCTACAGAGGACACGCCACGAAATCAGATCGATCTAACATGAATGTTACATTTAACCTCCCGACCAGCGATCTGGAAGCTAAATTTGCAGACTCTGCAGCTAGTCACGGAATGGTAGAAATCAAAGGACATAGGTCTGTAGGAGGCATACGCGCCTCTATATACAACGCTTTCCCGATTGAAGGCGTAGAGCGATTAACTGATTTTATGAAGGCTTTTGAAAAATCGCATGGATAGAGGCTTTACGCAATGTCGGCATATAATCCAAATATCCCAAGTACAGATTTATCACCTAGGGAGCAATAATGACCAGAAGTAAAGAACAAGGCACTGCCACAGTACATCATGTATCGTCAAAGAAACAAATAACATCTACGCCCGTGTCACTAGCAACGGAAGATGACAGCCATATAGAAGCGGTTGGTTTCTTAACAGCTATGGTATTGACATTGATGGGTAACTACGCGCAAACAGGCCATTTCGGAGGGCCGTTAGCATACACTCCGTTTACTGTAGCTTCACATTTGGCAGGCCCTGATTCCGGCGGACTCAGATTTGACTATAGGCGACCCAAACATCCTTATGCAGACAAATTCATGTTGGCCGGAGGGCACAATGCTCCAGTCACATATGCTTTATGGATGATAATGGGTGAAGCATTAGACAGGATGCACAGCAAAACTGGCGACCACAAATACGCTGCTGATCCTGAACAATCAATGCTATCGATAGACGCTTTAGGCTTTAGAAGAGGGAAAGAAGCACTAATCAACCTGCTTAAGGATAATGATCTCGAGAATCATCCTCTAATGCAACAAGCAAAGAAACGAGGCATAAGACCCCTATCTGGACATTCCGAGACCACTGACCTTACTAATGATGTAAATGGCGGTCCATCAGGCATTGGAATAGCAACGGCTGCAGGAAAAGCAGCCTTTTGGGATATGATTGGAGCTCCGGACACGCTCAAGATATTGGCGGTAGAAGGCGAATTCGCGATGACCTCCGGCCACTCACAAGAAATGAAGACTCAAGCTCTCGCGCAACAAGTCGGGAAAAGGCTGAGGATTTTCCTTTCTTATAACAATGCAGGGATAGACGACGAACTAATTGGCGGAGTCATAAAGTCCGAGTACGATTCATATCAGCTTGAAGATCAATGGACGTCATACGGATGGAACGTCCTATCCCTAGACGATGGTAACGATTACAAGCAGGTTATGGCTGCTCTAAAAACAATGGAAGACTGGGATCCAGAGGATTCTCGTCCCATAATAGTCATAGGGAAAACAGTAAAAGGATGGTGGCCCGGCGTAGTTAACGGTGAAATCCCCGGATACGGCAAACAGATTGTAAGCTACGCAAGCCACCCGTACGGATTCCCATTAAACAGTGATTATTTTCAGGCATTGGCTGGCACATTCGAGGCACACTTTGGCGTCAAATTTGAAGGAATACACGATGGCCCCCCCGCGAATACTCGGGATCGTTTGATACAATTCAAAACCAACATAGATATAGCCCTTTCAACTCTTGACCAGACCGGACTAGGAGAATGGTTGGCAAATCGCCTGGTCGAGATCGGAAATAGCGTTCAAGACGACCTGCCAATTAGGATAGATAACACTATAGATCCTTTTCTAGACAAACGATTAGACCAAGACACGCTACCTCTGGAGCCACAATCAGTAATCGCACGCAATCCGGTTTCAGGCCTTGAAAAAGAAGTGTCTATCAAATTATTTGAGGAGCCTGGAAACGTAAGGGGTACCAGGAGAGCTATTTCAGAGATAGTCAAATGGATGAACTATGTAACCCAAGACCGATTTATAGTCCTAGCTGCGGATTTAGCCGATTCTATAAATGTTGAAAGCGGGTCTTTGTGGGGCCACTATGACCCAATACACAACCCGGCCGGTACTAGGTTAAAAGCAGCCATACAAGAGGCTGGCAACGCCTCCACTGCCATAGGCATAGTCGGCCAAACCGTGTCTGCTGACCCAGACCAACATGTCGGCATGTGGGCTCTGACAGGATCATATGGTGCGTTCACTCCTCTAATGTACTTGCCAGTACGCGTTTGGAGTCAACAAAATCAAGACAGCCCATTCAGAGTGGGTGTTTTGAATATCTTGGCAGGCCACTCAGGTCCTGAAACGGCAGCAGATGCTAGAACACATTTCGGGATATTTTCGCCCCAAGTTTGGAAGCTATTTCCTAAGGGACAAGTCATAACTCTTAGTTTCTGGGATTACAATGACGTTGCTCCAGCATATTTTGCCGCTGCTAATATAGCAGCAAGAGATCCCAAAGTAGGTGCTATAGTTCTTGAAGTCGCCAGGCCGGATTTCCCGGTTGCGGATAGGAACACATTTGCGGATACCGACATCAGAGCTGCCGCAAAGGGTTTCTACGTAATAAAGGATTTCGATCCCAATTTGCCGAAGCAAGGTTACGTCATAACCCAGGGATCATCCTCTACAGTCAATTTAGTATCCATAATACCTAAACTGATAGATGAAGGCATTAATGTGAAGATCATTGCTGCCATTAGTGAAGAATTGTTTAACCGCCAGACTATGGAATATCAAAACAATGTATTTCCCACCAGTGGAAAATATGACATGATGGTTGTTACTACAGGCACCAAGAGAGTATGGCCAGTATCTAATGTGGGCCCACTAACGGATGAATACTCACTTACTTCTGACTGGCATAATGAATGGTTAACGGGTGGTTCTGAATCCGATGTGATATCAGAGGCCAAACTTGACGCGGAATCGATATTGAATGGTATCAAACGGTTTGCGACTGACCACGAGACACGTATCCAACAACAGAGAGACATGCTTTAGAATTTGAACTGGCTAAAAGTCTCCACTTGCCCAAGATTTAATTAAATGATGAGCTATTGCTATCGGATCCGGCAGCTGCAGTTCATCATTCTTTTTATCAAGAGCTAACAAAACTTCATGACGACTGAACCATCTGACATCTGTCATTTCTTCGGGGTCCATATCAATATCAGTACTAGCAGCTTCGGCTAAACACCCGATCATTAGCGAAGATGGGAAAGGCCATGGCTGAGACGAATGATATCGAACATTTTTCACTTCGATACCGGCCTCCTCTCTTATCTCACGGGCCACACCTTCTTCTATCGACTCCCCCTGATCCATAAACCCAGCCAACGCTGAGTATCTATTCATTCGCGCAAGTCTTCCCCTAGACTGGCCTAATAAACATCTATCTCCGTCATAAATTAGCATGATTATCACAGGATCAGTACGTGGAAAGTGTTCGGAACCACAGGAGATACATTGAAGTTTTTGCCCTCCACGCCTAGGTTCATTCGCTCCACCGCAAACAGAACAGAACTTATGCCTATTATGCCAATTTATCTGAGCCCTACCTTGTGCCAATATGCCGCTCTTAGGTTTATCTATCATTTCTGCTGTAGAGCGCGCATCTTCAAAGGAATAGCCAGTACGCTCGCATATTTCTTTCTTCACATCATCGTCATTATTAACATCAACGGCAAAGTAGCAGATATCCTCCATTGACCCGAGATAATACCCACTATCATTACACCCACTATCCATAAGCACAGACTTGCCTATCCATCCCAAGTCTAGATGTGATGTCGAATTCACCAGTACCGTAGGCCCTGCCATAGGCAAAAAGAGGCTAGTAGAGTCCTTTGCTTTTTCTATTATCCAATCTTCATCACGCCGATCTTGTTCACCTCTGTCCAGAGGGTTGCCAGCGAATATATGTGGTTCTCTCAAGTCAGTGCTCCTTATGAAAACAAACTATTCCTATGATAATCACAACGTGCAATCAGTCGAGGTATTGTCCCAGTTCACATAGCATAGTGCAAACGTCGCGAACTTACTGGTTTGTATTTAAAGTTTCAATAATACGGTTGACACGATACTAAGCCAAGTTCACAATGAGAAAACTTGGCTTGTTGAATAACTAGGAGGATGATTATGCCGTTACCTGAGCGACTGAAATTTGGTATTTTCCTCGGACCATTTCATAGGGTAGGTGAAAACCCTACCCTTGCCATACAGAGAGACCTAGAGTTAATAGAATGGCTAGATCATTTAGGCTTTGACGAAGCTTGGATCGGAGAGCACCACAGCGCCGGTTGGGAAATCATATCATCTCCAGAGGTATTTATAGCAGCTGCCGCAGAACGTACTAGGAACATAAAGTTGGGGACAGGCGTGGTAAGCCTCCCATACCATCATCCGTTAATGGTGGCAAACAGGATTGTCCAGTTGGATCACATGACTAAAGGCCGCATATTATTCGGAGTAGGGCCAGGCGCCCTACCTGGTGACGCTTACATGATGGGAATCCCACATGAAACCCAGAGAGAAAGAATGGATGAGTCACTAACCACTATTATCAGACTATTCACTGAAACTGATCCGATCACATACAAAAGTGACTGGTTTGAGCTGAACGAAGGGCTAATCCATCTAAGACCATATACTAAACCATACATGCCGATATCTGTAGCATCCGTACAATCACCGGCAGGTGTCACTTTAGCTGGCAAACACGGTACATCTGTATTAACGATTACTGTACCTAGAGACCCATCATCAGGACCATCCGACCTGATGACTTTGTGGGATATAGCTGAGGAGTCCGCGTCAAAACATGGGAACAAAATGAATCGCGATGATTGGCGATTAGTCTTGCCTGTACACATAGCTGAGACCAGGGAAGAAGCATTTGCAGACGCTAGAATCGGAGCTGGGCAATACTTACGGGAATATACAGAAGGTACAAACGGACGCAAAGCAGCATTCGATGGCCCCTTGGACAAGGTTATAGATCACATGGCAGATAACGGGTCATGGATAATAGGAACTCCAGACGATTGTATACAAGGGATACGAAAATTAGAGGAACGTAGCGGTGGATTCGGCGCCTTTCTGGTGCAAACTATCGACTGGGCTCCTCGTGAAAAAATGCTAAAGAGCTACGAATTGCTAGCTCGTTATGTAATGCCACAATTCCAGGGCTCCGTCATCAGCACTACTGCCTCTAATCAGTGGGCTGCTGAAAGGCAGGAGGCTTTAGTAAGTGGGCGTACTAGAGCTATTGATCGAGCCAAACAGGTCTATGCTGAACGGACTAGCTAATCTAGAATGCTCATCAATTTAAAATACATTTCACGATATTGGTAACACAAGGATAAATTTATGAACGCAGAGCAAATTCTAGAGAAAGTCCCCACAATTGTTAAACAATGGGCTTCCGAACGTGAAGAGCGTCAACAGCGTACTAAAGCCGACCCAGCTGATTATGCGACATTACGAGGCATCGGAGTACCCCTATTGGCAGTTCCTGTTGAATTTGGCGGTACATGGCAAGATTTATCGAGATCAGCCAGAACTATAGGACTAATGCTACGAACTCTAGCCCAAGGCGATCCATCAATTACCTTGGCCAGTTCTATGCATCAAGGTGTTCTGGCTTCTTGGAGGGTACCAACTGTTCCTGAACCCTACAACGAAGCCTGGCAGAGACAGCGATCAGAAGTATTCAGCACTGTGACTAATGGAGCTTGGTGGGGTACCATTGTGTCTGAACCCGGTAGCGGAGGAGACACTGGCAAGACTCAATCACTGTGCGTGCCAGAGTCATCTGATTCCCTTAAATATCGTCTATCCGGACAAAAACATTTTGGAAGTGGATCCGGCTTGACCTCCTTTATGACTACACGTGCAATTCCTGATGGCGAAACCACTCCTGACCTTTTCTTCATGGAAGTAAAAGACCAACCTTGGGACGGGAGCACTGGAATCAAACTGGCCGCCGAATGGAAAGGTCACGGTATGAGTTCTACAAACAGTCATGCCTTTGAATTCACAAACTTTCCAGCAACTAGGGTGGCTTGGCCAGGACATCAAGCAGAGTTAATGGCTGGTAACGGTAGCTTAGGAGGAATGTCCTTCACTTCAGTAATAGTTGGGGTAGTAGACGCCGCCATGGACTACACCAGAAATTGGCTCAAAACAAACCTTGCTAACGGCTCTTCACTGAGGGCTTTTCAGCAGGTAGAGTGGACAATGGCCGAACAAGAAGCCTGGCTAATAGAGCAAGCATGGGAAAGCGGTATGAGATCCTTCGAAAACAACACATTGGAACGTCGAACAGTGTTACTTGCGAAAGAGAACGTCGCAAGGCTCGCCGCATCCGTTCTAGACAGATTATGTAAACTTTCCGGCGGTACCGCTTATACTAAATACTCGCCGCTAGGAACATGGTTGCAAGACGTACGAGCCCTAGGTTATCTGCGACCGCCTTGGGCATTAGCTTTCGATAATATGTTTAATATGAGTTTAGAGGAATAATCAAACAAAAAAAGAAGACCATATTTTGGCATATGGTCTTCTTTTTCCTCATATTTCTTTTGCAGATTAATAATGCCTTAGTTCTACTACATTATCATCAGGATCGTAAACGTATAGAGATATCCCATCACCATGAGATCCCCATCGCTTTCCAGGTCCCGCTTGAATCTCAACTCCAATACTTTCAAATGATTCCTTTAGCCGTTCCATATCAGTTTTCTGTATCACTACGCAAAAATGATCTTGATTCTTGTCGCCATCTTTACCTATCGGAGTTTGATCAAACTCAAAGAGATCTATTATGGTATCACCATTGATTCGCACGGAAGGAAAACGAACCTCCCCATTGCGCCATTGATCTACACGTTCACTAGCTAATCCCAGTACCTCTGTATAGAAATTTAAAGACCGTTCAGCATCAGAAACCCGTAATACTATATGATCCATTTCTGTTATTTTTACCAGTGGCTTCTTTATAGCCCCATAATCTATCTGAGTCTTAGTGGCCATAGCGACCTCCAAAATTACAAATATCGTAGATACGCTGGTTTACGCAGTGACCCAATCGACACCGTTCAGTACCATTTTCTGGAACTCTGGACTTTGGAAACTTTTACCATCATGTCCGAGCAACAATGTATATACCTTTCCACTACCGTAGGTTTTTGTCCAGCCCAAAGGAAACGTACCTGCCGGCATATGCGTATCTGCTCGGTCTGGGCCCCACGGCCAAGTACCTTCTTCAGACGTGCCAGTAATAAAGACATCATTGCCTTCTATATATGTAATACCCATATACAGTTCATCATCTGTACTAAAATCAGATACACCAGCAACACCGGGATGTCCGCTGTTACTTACATTAACACTGAAATTTCCGTAAGGTGGATGGAAACTTGTTCCAGTAACCCATCCGCCCCCTGTAATATTATTAAACTCTGGCCAATAATCTGACCCACATCCAGAGATATGTAAGCACACGAAACCTTTCCCTGATTTGATGAACTCTATTATTCCGTTTTGGGAAGCTATAGGAAGAGTTAAATCTTCATGACCAGATGCGTTTTCCCTACGAGTATTAAAGACTAGAGCATCGAATTCTCCCATCTTAGCCGCATCCGCTAATATAGACGCGTGTTCCGTAACCGTTACTTGGTGCCCTGCATCGTTTAGAAATTTATCTAAAATTGGGGTAGATTCTTCGTATGGGTGTCTCCCGCCAGATATAACAAGTAATTTCATGACTGTTCCTCACCTTTAACTAATCTACTGTTTTACCGTACTAAACCAGGGCTACACGAGCTTAGTGATCGATTAACCTGTGCCTAGTACAACTATGGTGGAGGTGAGCGGGCTCGAACCGCTGACCTCCTGCTTGCAAAGCAGGCGCTCTCCCACCTGAGCTACACCCCCAAAACAGAGATTTATAGTACATGTAAGTACA
>CAZVRK010000032.1:0-13688 GCA_964629875.1 uncultured Dehalococcoidia bacterium
GTTCACCAGCATGAAAGGAACGTTTCTCGTTAACGAAATAGTCGACAAATTTTGACATGTCCGGAACCATATACTAATGGTGAGTGGCAATTGAGAAATCCACCTGCTGATTCAATATTATGGAGGGAGTATGTAATGGTACAAATCGTGACTGTTTATCCTGAGGCAGATGGGGAATCACGTCTTTTAGACGTAAGTGTGGATCAGTTTGCTGAAATCATCAAACATATTGGAGTAGGACCGACGAGACTAAATCAAGACCAATCGCCGTCATTTGATGACTACCACAACGCTTCTCGCGTCCAGTACGTCGTACATCTCGGAGGTATATCCGAGATCGAAGTGGCTGATGGAACGGTAAAACGTCTTTATGCAGGTGACATACTTATAGCCCAAGACACGAGTGGACACGGACATATCACCCGGGGTATCGGAGATGAGTCCCGGGTCTCGATGAATGTTCCTTTACAGGAAGGTTCGTGGCTCCCGAAGGGATGATGTAGGCGATGGTTTAAATTGTAAGGAGGTTGGATGATGACTAGAACCACTATAGAAACTACGGTCGTTGCTTATCTTGATAATGACGACAGCCCCGATATCACTAACCCGATTCACTCCACTGAAGTTGCGAAATCATATGGGTTTGATGGTCCTCTAGTTGGTGGCGTAACCGTATGGGGATGGGCAACGGACACTATATTGTCGGCAATAGGAGAGGATTGGCTTGAAGAAGGTTGGGCGGAATATTCGTTCCGGAAGCCCACATTCCCTGGGGACACTCTGAAGGTCAGAGCCAAGTTGAATGAGGGATCGCATGAAGAGTCTTGGGCTGTGGAGATGATCAATCAATCCGACGAGTTATGCGTATCTGGCATGGTTGGATTGGGAAAAGCGCAGTGGTTGGATGAGTTAATAAAGCCGAGCTCGATGGGTCCGACCATCGAGTCGAGTAATAAAGGACCGCTTATACTCGGAGATGCGGAGATCGGAATGGATTGGGCTGCGGCAGAGCTTAATTTCTCGACGAAAGAGGCGAAAGAATTCATCTTAAAAAAACAACGGACTGATAACCCGATATTCATTGATGCGAACGCGGTCGCTCATCCATCTTGGACTGCGGGATGGGCTGAGAAACTCCTCCGGCATAATTTTGCGATCCCGAGCTCCATGCACACCAAGAGTCGGGTCCAGCATCATAGAAAGATACCGGTCGGTACCGCGGTAATCGGCGGAGCTCACCTGGTCGACGCCTACGAGCAGAAGGCCCATCATTTCGCTAATTACGACGTCCTCCTCGTAGACGCCGAGGGTGTTGAGCTAGCTCAGTTAAGGCATTGGACTGTATTCAGGATAGCGACGGTGGAAGAACGAGCAAATATAGCTGGTTAGATAGATTTATACCTTATACGGTATCGTTGAAGTTGGCCACGTCATCCAGACTTTACGTAGTCCACTCAGTGAGTATCCCGTTACTAACAACATCTATTCATTGGGGCAGCCTAGGTCATTGGATTTCATCAAACTAGGGCTGCTGTATTCGGCGTGCCCCCACCTGCGGTGGACGTTGAAAGGTTATTCGTGGTCGTCGCCTTTGGAAATCTTTCCAGATAGAAATCTATAAAGGCCTAAGTGTAAGAATGGCACACTGGCGACCACAAGGATGAAGATTACTATTAGAGCGTGGTCTAAAGTCAAATGAAGGCCTTAATGGTTGCACACAGGCTCAAATGCTGGTTCCTCTGCCATCGGCGAGAGTATATGCCCCATCCGGTCCATCTTAGTCCGCATGTACCCCGCGGACTCAGATTTTATCGCTGGTTCGATAGGGATCCTTCCGGTTACATCTATCCCTAGGTTTTCTAGCGCCGTTATTTTATCCGGATTATTAGTCAATAATTTAACCGATCCTACTCCTAAATGGTTAAGGATTTCCGAAGCGCAATCGTAACTGCGACCATCAGCGGAGAAACCTAGTGCCAAATTTGCGTCCACTGTATCAAGTCCTTGGTCCTGCAGTTGATAAGCTCTAATCTTATTAGCCAATCCAATACCTCGCCCTTCTTGGCGTAGATAGATCAATAATCCGACTCCCCAGGTTTGGAATAATTCCAACGCAAGATTCAACTGGTCGCCGCAATCGCACTTAGCACTACCGAATACATCCCCAGTTAGGCATTCGCTATGGATTCTAACCGGAACAGGTTTATTTTTACACCAGGCCCCTAACGTTAAGGCTATGTGTTGTTTACCGGTATCGTTCTCTGTGAATGTATGTTGTACAAACGTTCCGAATCGAGTTGGAACGGTTTGCGGAGGTTGAGATTTATGAATCATGTCTTATTTCCGGTCAATATGGTTGGTCGCAGGCATGATTTTTTAATATTCATTAACCTGCTTTGTAGGATTCTCAACTAAGTATCTAATTAACAAATCTCATATGTAGTGCCCATTCTGTATTTGACCAGATCGTCTATCGAAATGATTTTGAGGCCGTGTCGGCTTGAAAAGACTTCAAGGTCATCCATGCGAGCCATCGTCCCGTCTTCGTTCAGGATTTCGCAAATCACAGCCGCCGGTAATCCTCCTGATAAAACGCTCAAATCTACGGAAGCCTCCGTATGGCCTCTTCTTTCTAAGACTCCACCTTCCTTGCTTCTAAGAGGGAATACATGTCCGGGTTTGTTGAGGTCGCTAGGTTTGGTTTCGGGGTCAAACAGCGTTCTGATGGTCCTAGCTCTATCGAAAGCCGAAATTCCAGTAGAATTTGGATCAGCGAAATCAACAGATACCGTAAATGCCGTTTTGTGTGGGTCTGTATTGTCGTTAACCATTGCTGGTATTTCTAATTCATCTAACCTCCCACCCGTCATTGGGGCACAGATTAAACCACGGCCATGTTTAGCCATGAAATTAATTATTTGAGGAGTCACTTTTTCGGCGGCCACGACTAGATCGCCTTCGTTTTCCCTGTCTGCATCATCTACAACAATCACTGGAAGGCCGCTCTTTATGTCTTCTAAGGCACTATCTATTGTGGCAAGTGACATGATGTTAATCTCCTTGAATTCATTGGATTGCGACCAGGCTATCAAGTTTTTTAATGTTTGTCAATGATATTCTACTTATTATATAAAAATTGTAGATTAAAATATATTCAAACATGGCGATAAAATAGCAAGCGAATAGACTAGGAAGCTTTCCTGTTCTGAATTTCTTGCCTTTTGGGGTTTCTGCCCTAATACAGGACCAGAGTTGCACTTAGGTGTACTGGGATTGTTTTAAGGCCTTCGGATTGGTAGGCGCGATAGACCTGGGGTGCCATAATATCTTTTGTCTGATTATGGTAGACGTTACGTGATCCAAAACTAATTTAATTTAGGCTTGTGACGTTTATTATCTAGAACTAAAACTCAATCACAGATAAATCCGGATTGATGATCACATCTTTAGACGTCAACGTTGCAGGATTCCCAAATAGAATCTCTCTCGATGGATATCAGCAATTGGCTAGGGCTATTTCGATGACGCCTCTGGATGTTTACTAAATATGTGTTAACAACTGCTAATCGAGTGTACTGTTAATGGTCAACCGGTTGTGCCTCCATTAACTCGCGTAACTTTGATTTGCGGTACGTGAATATTCGTTCTATATCTTTTCGTACAAGTAGCCTGTCAACTAGATAACCACCAGGGACTTTGTAATCCACGCAATCTTTTACAAAGGTACCTGTTCCAGATTCAATGAATTCATGGGTGTGCGCCCAGTGACGGTAAGGTCCCTTTTTCTGTACATCAATGAAGTGGTTAGGCGGGTTCCATTCAGTAATCTCTGATTGCCAGGTAATAGGGATACCGCGGAGCCGCAACCGGTAGTCAATAATCGTACCTTGTCCGAAGCTAGAACGTTCGATCGGCAGCATCTTGAATTTCAGCCACGGAGGCGTAATCTGCTCTAAGTTAGCCGGATCAGAGAAGAACGCGAACACTTTATCAATCGGAGCATCGACCCACATTTCAGTCTGGTATCTTCTCATCCCTTTGAGTTCGCTTTCCCTGTCAGAGAGTAGGTTCTGTAATGCTAGCTTTAGGGTCGGGTACCGATAAACGTATCCAGTCTCAGTATGGATTGCCCGGCGACTAGCCGTTAACTCCCAGGACACCTCTCCCAAGAGAGCCCGAATGATAGATTTCGGTACTCTGAGTATCTGAGGCCGATGCAGTGCTCGAGCTAACTCTTTTGCAAAATGACGTTGAGTGACTGATTCCGGAGCCACTGCATTAATAGGCCCATCCTTTATATGTCCATTAAGGGCGTGATCAATCAGACCAATTACGTCTTCTATGTGGATCCATGGCCACCATTGCGATCCGTCCCCTATTTTTGTTCCAAGACCTAGACTCCAAGGGAGCAGCAATTCTTTTAGGGCTCCGCCTTGGCTGCTCAAAACCAAACCCAACCTAAGGGGTATGACGGATATACCTGCATTTGTAAGTGGATGCGCGGCATTTTCCCAGGCTTCTGAAACGTCTGCAAGGAAACCTTCACCTCGGATTGAAGAATCGGTCAATTCTTCGTCACCACGGTCGCCGTAATAACCCACCGCGCTTGCCATAATTACTTTTAGCGGAGGGTTAGGCAGAGTTGTTAAAGCTGTTACAAGACTTTTGGTGCTGTACTCGCGACTCTGAAGTATTTGAAGTTTTTTGCTTTTTGTCCATCGACCTTTTATCGGCTCTCCAATCAAATGGACAATAGCATCTGAATCATTAAGGCTTTCTAGCGGGACGGAATCCGAATTGGAATCCCACTGATATATGTCAACATCTGACGGAAAAATTTTGGCTGCCTTTGAACTGTTCCTGGCAAGAACAGCTACCGAATCTCCATTGGCAACAAGCTTGGCGACTAGGTTTCTGCCGATAAGCCCTGTGGCTCCTGTGACTACAACCCTCATATATCCTTTCTTCTATAGACGACTTATAACTCTGATCTGTCATGGTACTTAGTATTTAAGCTAAACGTGGTTACGTAACATGAGCTCTTGTGGATATGGGTTCAGATAAGTCTGTTGCTTGACCCATTCAGGAACCGGATGTCGGTTCAAGTGGTGACGCAAAAGAGTAATCGGTACCACCAGGGGTATGAGCTCTAGTCGATATTGGTCAATCACTTCAACCATTTCACGCTTGTCGTGGCTATCTAAGTAGTTTTTCAGGTATCCCATAATGTGCTGAAGTACATTGGCATGTTTACGGCTAGTAGAGATTTTGCTCAACGTTTCCATAAACAATCTGCCGTACTGAGGGATTAAATCGTGCATATCAGCGCGACCTGATTCTGCGACGAGTTGCCCTAACTGCTTTTGAGCACGGGGGTCGTGGGCCATTATTGACAGTTTATGAGATGCGTGGAATTCGACTAAATCACTAGCCTTCGGATCATTAGAAATTAGTCCCCCCAATCGCTGGTACGCAAATACCTTACCGATAAAATTCTCTCTAAGCTTTGGATCACGTAACCGTCCTTCTTCTTCTACCGGCAACATCGGAAATCGATTAACTAATTGTCCCGCGAATAATCCTCTTCCATTCCTAGATGCAGGTCCATCTCCTTTATAAACCCTAGTCCTAAAAAGCCCACAACTCGGTGAATCTTTTTTGAGAATATATCCGTGAAGACATTCGTCTTTAAGTTCTTCTAGGCGACCTGAGGACCACTCCTTCATTACTTCTGTGTAATCAGTTCCAGACTTTGGAGCGACCAATCTTGGGTTTTCGGATTCCCCTACCAATCTTATGTTTTCACGAGGTATTCCCATTCCGACTTCTACTTCGGGACATACGGGTACCCACTGCACATAGTGTCCAAGAGTGCTTAGTAATAAGTCATCTCTGACATGTCCTCCGTTGAATCGTACTTCTTGTCCTAAAAGACACGAGCTTACTCCCAATCTAATCGGTCCCGGTGCCTGGAAAGGAGGTGTTTTTAAGGTCATCATTTACTCTTTGTTGCCAACTTTGTCTGTCTATAAATCATCTACGATCTCTTTGTGATAACAGTTGATCTAGGTCTACTCCGAGACCGTCTGCCAATTTGACTATCGCGCCTAGTGTTAAGTTCTGTTTGCCATGTTCCACTGCGCTAATATACGTGCGGTCGAGATCAGCGGAGTCAGCAAGTTGTTGCTGGTTCCAACCAAGGCCACGGCGGATTTCTTGTACTTTTCGCCCCATGTTCTGGAGGTGATCATTTAGCGATACAGGTTCTTTGGCTATTCCGATTAAACGGCGTCCTTCAAGAACCGCGTCAGTCAGGCTTTGTGCAATAGCGTCCGCTCCCATAGAAATGGCTAAGTCTGGAGTATCTCCTAATGCCGGTCCGCCTAGTAATATTTTAGGAGGATTGCCTAGCGTAGCCAGAGAGCCGACTGTCCATTCCAACCTTGGCAAGCAATCTGCACTGGTTGTCGATATAGCCACTAGGTCGACATTGCGCCGGCGTACAAGTTCCACCAAGTCAGGACCTGGAGTGGATGATCCTAGGAAGTCAACATCCCAGCCATCGGCCAAGAAAAAATCTGCAACCATTCTTGCCCCGATAAAATGCGAATCGCCTTCGACGGTGGTAACGGCTACTCTGAACCCTAGTTTTGAGTTAGGGAAAATCTGGGATCGTAGTTTATCCATCTGGTCTAGAGTTATCTGAGTGGCCAGGTGTTCTTGAGCCACGTTGACCTTGCCATCGTGCCATGCCTGTCCCAGGTCGATCTGAGTAGGGATTAGTATGCTCAAATATATATCGAACATACCGAATCCTTGTTTTAATCCTTCTTCGACTACGATTCCTGCTGATGTCGCCTCTCCAATTAATACTGCATCAAGATATCGCTGTTTTAGTCGGGATAGGGAATCATTAGATTCAATCATAAGACACTCCAGTTATCACTGCTGTAATATCGAAAATAATAGACATAATTTCTCATCATCGACTTATATTATATTATAAAACTATATGAAAAGGGTAAATGCAGAGTCTTAAATGGATGTTTATTAAAAATCACGTCTAATAAAATAGACATAAAATCAGAAGGTTAACTCTTGGATGACTGCCTTGCTATGCTACGAATCATGCCTGCGAAAATCAGTGTGTGCAGTGGATAAAGACAATACCAATACAACATTCCGGGGAGACCAACTGGATCGAATACAGCGGTCTGGGTAACTAAAGAACCATCCTCAGTCTCTTCTACAACAAATTCGAGCCAAGCGCGTCCCGGAACCTTCATTTCAGCTTCTAGGAGAATCTTCTCGCCGGGTTCATATGCCACGACCCTCCACCAGTCTACTGTGTCTCCTATTCGTAATGATTCAGGATCCCGGCGTCCCCGGCGAATTCCGACTCCGCCTACCATAAGGTCAATCAACCCACGTGCTCTCCAAAGCCAGTTTCCGAAATACCAGCCCGTCTTTCCGCCGATGCGCTGGATTGGTTTGAAAGCTTGGCAGGGTGGAACGTTGACTTTTATCTTTCGTGAGTCTAAAAGGCGGGCACCAAGCCTTACACCGCCGAGTTGTCCAGCTGGGCCAGAAGATGACTGTGCATCTGACCAGCGGGTCTGAGCAAATTCCTGGTCTTCGTTTCGCAGTGCATCTGCGATAGCTTTCGAGATCCCCATAGGACGAACCTCAAAAATAGTCGGGGCAACAGGATTTTGGACCACGGTCGGTAAACGGATACTGTCGATCAGTTTACGACCCACTCGAGCATATACGGGAGTAATTAGTCCCAGCCAAAGGCTAGATAATCTCGGCGATAAAACTGGCACTGGGAACATTAGACGTTTCAAGCCTCGTTGCTGGGCGTATTCTTCCATCAGTCCTCGGTAAGAAATGACATCTTCCCCACCGATTTCAAATATTTGGTCATCTTCTACGTTGATTGTGAAGGCTTGAGCCAAATAACTTATGACATCTCCCAGAGCAATCGGCTGTGCTTCTGTTGAAACCCAGCGGGGGATTATCATCACTGGAAGCCGCTCTACTAGACTCCTAACTAATTCGAATGATAGACTTCCCGATCCTATGATTATGGAAGCTTGGAACTCAAGAACCTGTATATCAGAAGCCCTCAATATCTCCCCAACTTCTCTGCGGCTCCTCATATGGGGTGAAACGGGATAATTTTCGGAACAAAGCCCCCCTAGATATATGATTCGGGAAATCCCAGCTCTTTCAGCTGCTTCGCAGAAATTTATTGCAGCTTGTCTGTCTTCGTCCTCGAACTCTCCTTTGGTTCCCATTGAGTGAACCAAATAGTAAGCAGTGTGTACCCCTTCCATCGCAGACACTAGGCTGTCTAGATCTAATAGATCACCTTTCACTACTTCTGTATCAGACCCAGCCCACCCTTGGAGATGTTCTGGACGGCGGGCTAAACAACGTAAGAGGTGACCTTTTCCTTCAAGAGCTCGCAGGAGCCTCCCACCGACGTAACCTGTAGCACCGGTGAGGAGGATCCTATGCGGTATCTCAGTTGCATTAGATTGTGACAACGGTATCTTCTTTGACACGGATAACTTTTGTAGAAACATTCCTTTTTGATTCTGATTCGATCATATCCTTGATCAGTCCGCATTGGGCGCAAGAAAAGAACGATCCATATTGGTCTTGGCGGAACACCAGGTCTCCGCGGCATTTAGGACAATCTTTGAGACGTATCATCTGAAACATGTCTCCTTTATATTTTATTATTAAATGAAGTTACTGATATGTGTTTTTGATTAAGTTCTAGACCTGATATATCTGGTCGAATTTTGTCAGTGACTCAGATGAGCTAAACCCGACTTGTTGTAGATGAGTACTGGGAGGTCGGTGTGTTCCCTCAGGATTTTCATTGTGTAACCTTTGATTCGATCGATTAGCCCAGGTGTTACGAGGCTATCAGGTATGACAATCATGTCGATATTCTCCCGTTTCGCCCATTCAGCGAGATGCCCAAACCCGTGACCTGTGGGCAATATTGCACCACTTTCTTCACCTAAATCTTTGAGGCCATCTAATTGCTCGGCCAAATAACGGCGGCCGAATCGAGTTAGTTCCTTTGCAGTCAATGCTCTTTTCATTTCTTTCTCGTGGACTTCGGAAGGATATGGTGAGACAAGATAAGATGCTGCCGACAAGTCATAGAGCAAGATAGAGGCAGATTTTTGTGTAGCGAATTCCGCAATATCTCTCCTCATGATTCCAAGCTCAGCTTGTTTGCCATCATCGGTTACCATCATCATGCGTTTAATAGGGAACTTGAGTTCTTTGGCAAGTTGATCCATCGACATACCAGTTTTCGGTCCATGTCGGCGCCGCACTCGCTCTAAAAGCGCAATAGCCGCGTCTACGACTCTCCCGTCGGTCGATATGAATCCTTGGAACTCCTTCCCGTCAGCTGAGATACCTCCTTTACCAAACATATCTGGTGAAGAGGTTTCCCATCCTATGAATAGGATAGGCGTAGGAGAAACAGTGGCTAGGTACCATTGGTTCTCGAATGCCTTTACATCGAGGTCAAGATTCACCCATTGTTCTGTCACGTCTGACAATGCTTGCTCTTGGCCTCCATGCCCGAATCCTACTACTGGAACGCCTGAGGCTTGTAGTCTGCGATAGCGGTCAAGTTCATTGGCAAGTTTTTCGCCCCGTTGAAAGCCCACATAGAGAGTAGAACCTGAATTATCGGATAAAGACGCATCTTCTATTTCTCGGGTGATTCGCAACATCTCCTTACCGGATTCTAGAAATCGGAAACCCTCGATCGGAGAGGATGTGTCCCGACGCAATTCTTCATCTAATCTGATTATGAAACCTTCGACACCTGAAGGGTCTTGTGCTGTGATGTCCGAATCTAAAATTGTCCATTCCATGATTTTTTCTATTCTCCTATTCAATGAATCCAAGATTTTAAAATTTTTATTTTGATCTTTTGTCAAAGGAGCCCAAGCTACAGTCCTCCATCGTTCGTTGCATCCTGAGCGCTCTTTTTGAAAAATAACTTATATTTGAGTGATGGCTGTGACCGCTACGACCCCTGCTGCAGCGACGATGACGTAGATGGTTCGGGATATTAGATTTACCTTGCCGAAGCTGTTGCCACCTGCTATGAAAGCAACAAGGTCGAATTTAAACAGCCCAACCAACCCCCAGTTCAGTGCGCCAACTACTGCCAAGATAATTCCAATAATTTGAATGGCCTCCATGTTCGTAACCTCTCCTATTTGGTTTATTTCTACGGAACAGATTCTCGGGTAATAGTTGAGCCAGACCGACTTGGGTATGTATCGAACTTGATTCCCTTCCGTAACAGTGTCGTGTTGACTATTAACAACTTACTGTCTAATATATTAGACTATAAACAACATGATGTCAACTATATACTACAATACGACCAAACGACCGGATTAAGGTTTATGCCTTGGCTCAGGGTGTAATAGGGAAAACTGGAGTGTTTAGGGGCGAACTTCCAAAAAGCATATCGGGAGACCGGTTGATATGGGGAAGTTCAGGTAACGTAGGTGTGTTGGACTAACGGACTAATTTGGAGGATATGTATGCGTAATCAAATGGCGAGATCAGCCAAGAATCAGAATGATGTTCTTAAGAAGGGAAATACTACTGTGGGTGGCCTTCGCAGATTCAATGCGGTAATGGCTTTCTTCCATTTGGTCCAAGGGGTGATCTTGTTATCACTCAGTTCCGACTTTAGCTTGCCAGTCATGTCATATTTCTTGGAGATGGACACGGTAACTAACAAACTCCAACCGATACCAGAGGTGCTCTTTAATTTACGGCTGGCACCTCTCATCGCCGGGTTTTTGATTCTCACGGCCATTGCCCATGCCACGGTAGCTTCACCGTGGGTGTTCCAGTGGTATTCCAGGAATCTCGGGAAGGGCGCTAACTATGCCAGATGGATGGAATATTCACTAAGTTCCTCTGTAATGATGGTTGTTATATCCATGCTTGTAGGAATTTATGATGTCGCTAGTCTGGTTCTAATCTTCTCCCTTAATGCGAGCATGATCCTGTTTGGATGGCTCATGGAACTTCACAATAATCCCGACAAAGAAGTTGATTGGACATCTTTTTGGTTCGGAACGTTTGCAGGAATCATACCCTGGGTCGCGATTGGGATTTATCTGTATGGGGCTGGTAATGGTGACGGTGGTCCCCCAGCCTTCGTTTATGGGATTTTTGGCTCTATATTCGTGTTCTTCAACATTTTTGCTATCAACATGATTCTTCAATATAAAAAAATCGGACCCTGGCGCGACTATCTTTTTGGCGAACGCGTTTACATCCTGTTGAGCTTGGGCTCTAAATCTATCCTTGCATGGCAAGTGTTCGCAGGGACTTTACGGCCGGTCTGAGGATTGGAGATTTGATGATATTAGAAGGTTTCGACCTAAGCATTTCGCCTGTGTTTAGGGGGCAGACCAAGATTAAACACAACAGGATCTAGAACTAGTGTACGAATTTCAAGTCTGTTATGCCTCGTGACCAGCGTTCGGCCAATGCGCACTCTCGAGAGATATATTTTGGCATGAAATCACCCGATTTCAGCCGATAAGGATGTCATAGCAACATAAAATGTTAAGTTATTTAACTAATAGACTGGTTGTATTTATTTTGCTTGTTACTGTGGGCGTAGGAATTGCTTGTACGGCGCCCCGAGAACCAGTTATACCGATTGTGGATGATATAGAAGCTAGGGTTGAGGCTGCCGTCAAAGCTGCTTTGACAGACTTGATTCCCACTCCAATCCCGACTCCAATCCAGAACATAAATGCCACAATTGAAGCTGGTATTGAAGCAAGATTAAAGAAGCTTTCGACGTCTACCCCGATTCCTACTTTAATCCCGACCGTTGCGCCGACTGTCACTCCAAGACCTACCAACATGCCAATACCGACGGCAGTACCAACAATTCAATCGATGTCACTTAAAGTGCGGCCGTCAGTGGTTCGTATTGAAACGGATGTTGGGAACGGGTCCGGCTTCATATTCCAGATGGGCTATCCTATTCCTGAGTCAGGTAAAACGGCGCTCGTAATGACCAACTATCACGTTATCAAGAGTGGTAGTTGGGTCAAGGTGACAGTCAATGACTCAAAAACATTTAACGGGGAAGTCTTAGGTATAGATTCATTCAACGATTTGGCCGTTTTAAAAATATGCTGTGATCAATTTAGATCGCTGGACATCGCAAACGCATCGGAAGCCTCGGATGGAAGTAAAGCTATCGCGTTCGGCTATCCGTTAGGTATTGGAGGCAGGGCTAGCATCAGTGAGGGAATTGTATCTGCCACACGGTATCAATACGGCCAATGGGTGATCCAGACTGACGCTGCGGTTAATCCTGGAAATAGCGGAGGTCCGCTCTTATCGTTGTCTGGAAATGTAATCGGAGTTAACACTTACAAATTAGAAACCAGCGACGATGGGCGTAATGTCCAAGGTTTAGGTTTTGCTGTATCTCAAAGGACTTTGAAAGAGAGAATACCTGAACTTATTTCCGGTTCCGTTCGAACTGTACCAACTCCTAACCCAACGCCAACGGGATCCAAAAGTTCTAAGTGGGGCCGTAGAGGCTAATTCTGCATGTCGGGAATAGCGCTTAGTTGTGGCCAAATGGCGGCATATCTCCCATCGGTCCCTTAAATCCGCCACTATCTGGGTCATCTCCAATTCCCGATAGGTCGATACCATCTAGAAGCCCACTGGGATTAAGGTCGACGTTTTCTACCACCGGAGGGCCATAGGAGTTGGCCAAGGACGCTGGTATAGCGAATTCGCGAATCCCCAAAGAGACTTCATCATCAGAAACGTAGGCCAACTCATACTCACTAATGGCATCCTCGGGGATTTCGATTGCAAGCATAGCGTTCCCATCCATAGCGACGCCTAGTGGCCATCCCAGTGGGTCATCAAACAATCTGACCCCTTCGACAATAGGCAATCCGTCGTCTGTTACCTCTAGAACCGAATCCCTAAAGCCATCTTTCAGGATTGATTTGGCATTTTGTGTTCTGGTTTGGTAAAACAATCTCATATCAACTCCGCCTACCCGATCCGCTTTGACTTTAACCACTAAATAGCTGTCCAGCAACATTTGATGGCAATGCGTGTATTCGTTAAAGGAATTGATATTGATCGGTGTACCTTCTGGGTACGCTATGTCTAAAGAAATTTACGTGTATCAGGGAGTATGTATATCCAAATTAGTGGAGGTTAAAGACTTCCCCACACAGGAATAGGGTCGCAGCTGAGATTGTCGGTAAACAGATTACCGATCATAAGGTTGTAATCTTTGAATATAGGCACGAACTCTTGACAAAATGGTTTCTACCATGCTAAGATAGCGGAGCGTTTTCAGAAAAGTTTCTGGGGGCGCTCTTTTTTTGCTTAATAACAAAGACGACAGAAGCCCTCTCAAACAAGAGGGCTTCTGTCGTCTTTACTACTTGAATTAGACAACATCGGAACCCGTGACTAACATAGGCGCCGCCCCCTATTTTTTCAAAAAATAACAATGTTTGTATCCAAGACTCACTGTCTAAGATCTTAACGGTTTATTTAAGGCAGGCCATCATGAGCAGGAGTCTATGAAGCAGTCCCGATTTTTAATCGCAGTAGCAGTG
>CAZVRK010000033.1:0-1088 GCA_964629875.1 uncultured Dehalococcoidia bacterium
ATTTAGCTACTTCTGGGAAAAGTGTCTCTAGCTTAATATCTGAGATTTTCAATATCGTCGGCCCTCATGCATACGAACGACGGGATATTCAATTTGATCCAAACAAGAAGAATGCATTAGTTGAAAAATTGAATTCCTGCGCATACCAGACTCATATCGGTAGGCAGGAAATTTTGGTATGTGAACAAGTAGATGGGATAAAATTGGTTTTGTCAGATGGCTGGATAGCATCGCGGTTCTCCGGCACTGAACCTCTGCTAAGGATATATTGCGAAGCGACAAGTGACGAACAAGTGACGTATTTACTAGATACAATGCAGGACTATCTGGGAGTTAATAACGTCTGATATGGACACTGTTCCGTATAAACGGATTATTACTACAGTTGCTTGGGTGGCACTAGCATTGTCGGTGTCTATCATCGCTTCCATTTTAGCTAATCTCACTAATTTTCAAGGCGTTAATACTGCGATTGAATCGGTATCAGGTGGCGTTCAGGGCTTATTATCTAATGTCGTAGGAGCCACCGGTTTATTTTCATTTTCAGCAGGTGTGGTATCAGCTGTTAACCCATGCGGTTTTGCTATGCTGCCTGCATATCTGGGATTATATATGTCAATGGGTATTGATGATAAAACCTCCATTCATTATAGGCAAATGATATTAAAGGGACTTTTTATTGGATGTTCCGTAGGCCTAGGAATATTAAGTTTATTCCTATTGGTAGGATTGATAACTGGATTCGCTTTGACTTTACTAAGAAGCGTTATGGAATGGGTCGGTATTGCACTCGGTATTTGTTTGATAAGTTTTGGTATATGGTTAACCAATGGAGGCAGGATATACACGAATGTAACAGCTAGAATTGGCCAATCAATAGGGAATCCTAATCAGATAAATCTCAAGGGGTTTTTTCTGTTTGGGGTCAGTTATGGTATAGCTTCTCTAAGTTGTACCTTACCTATATTTCTGGCAGTGATAGGTGTTAATTTAAGGGCATCTAGCATTTACGATTCTATGTTGCAATTTGGGTTATATGGGATAGGTATGGGGTCAATGATAATGTTTGTTACCCTGTCTATGGTTGC
>CAZVRK010000033.1:1188-2885 GCA_964629875.1 uncultured Dehalococcoidia bacterium
AAACCTTGTCGTCGTAAAGGGGTTTTCAAAGACTCGTCAAAAACCACAAGAGCTCTTGCTATTCCATGTCTTATCGCCTCGGCTTGAGCATTGACCCCTCCACCGGTAACTTTTGCAACCACTCTGAACTTATTATTTGTCTCAGTTATGGCAAAGGGCTCGTTTATTGTGGTCTGCCAGGGGCTCCAATTAAAATATTCTTCCATAGGTTTTCCGTTTACTATCACGGGCCCCGGATCATCCGAATAAAGACGTACTCTGGCTATAGCCGTTTTGCGCTTTCCTGTTCCATAAAAGTATGAAGATTGAGTTTCTTGTACCAAGACTGACTCCTATTGCTATTCTTGTTCTTGTGATTTTGTAGTTTGGGCGATGTGATTATGGTTTGGGCCTGCATATACTTTCATTCGTTTAAGCATTTGTCTACCAAGTTTATTGGTTGGCAGCATGCCCTTCACGGCTAATTGAATCACTCTATCTGGATGTTCTTCAATTAGATCTCTTAGTATAAATGTCTTTAAATTACCGACATATCCACTATGCCTGTAATATAGTTTATCCAAAAGTTTATTGCCGGTTACTTTTATTTTTTCTGCGTTGATTACTACCACGTGATCCCCTGTAATTACATGGGGCGTGTAAGTAGGTTTATCTTTGCCTTGTAGGACAACAGCGATGTTACGTGCTAGACGCCCTAGAGTTTGTCCGTCGGCATCGAATATTCTCCAGTTATCGGGTACGTCACCTGGTTTGGGGAAATATGTACTAGCTCGTTTCATGTTTGTTTATGACCTTGTCCCAAAAATTGTAGTATTTTACTTCCATAAGGCACAGTCCTAAAGCCGGAAGTACTGTATGAGACTTTCCTTTTTCAAATTTATCATCTAGTGTATCTTTAATTGCGGTATCTGGCCACTTCTTCTTTCCGATTTCCACCAGTATAGCGTTTGCACGCCTGATTTGTTGTCTTAGAAATCCACTTCCTTCGCATTCGATTGTTATGACATCCCCTTCTCGTTGGATATCCCATCTGAGTACTTCTCTAACGGTTGAAGTATATTCGTTTAACCCTTTTGTAAATTGTTTAAAATCGTGTACGCCTATCATATCTTTTGCCGCCTGAGACATACTAGAGTCATCTAGTGGTTCTTGTATAACGTAATGTGTACGACGCCTCAGGGGTGATTGGTCCAAGCGATTAAGTATTTGATATCTATATATCCTACTTTGTGCGTCTCTTCTAGAATGGAATGATTCCTGTACTTCGTAAGCGTTCGTTATTTTTATGTCAGATGGCAGATAATGATTTAACGCCTGCTGAATCGTATTGATGGGATACTTGTCCTTAATCAATCCATCTACTATTTGCCCGTATGCGTGCACACCTGAATCAGTCCTACTAGCACCTCTTATACGGATTGTTTCTCCTGTCAGCTGGTGTATTGCTTTTTCTATTTCTCCTTGTATCGTTGGTTGATCGGGCTGAAACTGAAATCCCATATAATGTGTACCTTCGTACTCTACTTGCAGGGATATTCTTTTATTGACTGGATCTAATGGTTTTGAATCGTTGGTTAAAATTTGTCGAACCATACGTATTTCTTGAATTATGTACTATATTACTCGACTAACTCGATAACAGCCATTTTAGACCCATCGCCTTGTCGTGGGGCCAGTTTAGTAATTCGGGTGTATCC
>CAZVRK010000033.1:2985-10411 GCA_964629875.1 uncultured Dehalococcoidia bacterium
TCTTGATCGCTCATTTGCAACACCTCTCCTACTTTGCCAATATGAGCCCGTTTTAAGCAATTCATAGTTCTTGGTGATAGGTCTAGTCTCTCTATCGGAGTTTGGTATGTCTCAGGAGACAGAGCTACGGGGCTTCTATCGGTACCTGGTTCAGAAATGCTGTCCATACTACTGAAAAGAAAGAAATGATTAACTAAACCTTCAGCAGCTTCCTGAATAGCATCTAATGGGGTTACCGCTCCATCAGTCCAGATCTCTAGTACTAGCCGTTCGTAGTCAGTTATTTGTCCGACTCTGGTTCGTTCTACGCTATAATTTACGCGACGAACAGGGCTGAATATGGCATCTACCGGAAGCACTCCTACGGGCAAGCCTATGACTTCTTCAGGTTGTGAGGCCGGTTTGTAACCAACTCCCTGTTCAACGTTAAATTCTATGGCCAATTGAGTGTTATCAGAATTTAGTGTTGCTATGTGCAATTCTGGATTAACTATAACAAAGTCAGAAGATGTAGATATGTCTCCTGCACATACTCTGCCTTGCCCTGTTATATCCAGCCGCATCTTACCGGTTCTGTCTGATTGGGTCCTTATGCGAATACGTTTTATGTTTAAGAGAAGGTCTATTACCTCTTCTTTGACACCCTCGACGTGAGTATATTCATGGACTACATTATCTATTTTCACCCATGTTATTGCACTGCCTTTAATTGAGCTTAATAGGATTCTTCGCAGTGGGTTACCTATAGTGATCCCATAGCCTTTCTGTAATGGCTCAATAGCGATTTTTCCGTAAGTGTCATCTGATTCCAACACCCTGATTTCTGGATGCAGTATCTCTGGCGTGGAATCTGGTATTTCGTCCGTCAGTATAAAAGTGTCTAGCATTGAAATATTACCTCGAGTAGAACTCTACAATTAACCTTGAATCTATGGATTGCTGCAGCTCTTCGTCTGGGGGCAAGCTTTCCACAGTTCCTGTCATATCTTGCTGGTTTAATGTAATCCAACTGGGTACTTGCCGTTTTGGTAAACCGTCTGTTCGTTCCTTGTAGTAGTCACTATTTTTGAGTGATTCTCTCCAGGCGATTGTATCGCCTGATTTAACTAAATACGAGGGTATATCTGTTTTAATCCCGTTAACTAAGAAGTGACCATGGTTTACCATTTGTCGAGCTTGCTTTCGTGAGTCTGCGAATCCTAACAAATATATTACGTTATCAAATCGACGTTCTAGAGTTCGCAATAAGTTTACACCGGTTATCCCTGGTGATTTAAATGCGTTCGTCATATAAGCTCTAAATTGTTTTTCCATTACGCCGTACATTTGACGAGCTTTTTGTTTCTCGCGCAAATGTAGTCCGTAGTCAGATGTTCTTCTTCTCCTTGGAGACGGGTCTCCTGGAGGTGAATGGCGCTTCTCAATAGCGCACCTCGGTGTGAAACATCGATCACCTTTTAGGAATAACTTTTCTCCGGATCGGCGGCAAAGCCTGCATGATGGTCCTGTATATCTACCCATAGTTATATTTACTATACCCTTCTTCTTTTTCTTGGTCGGCAGCCATTATGAGGTATTGGAGTAACATCTCTGATGCTACTGACTGTAAGTCCTGCGCCCTGTAATGATCTGATTGCGGCCTCTCTGCCAGATCCAGGTCCTTTTATAAACACATCTATCTGGCGTAAACCCATATCCATACCTCGCCTGGCAGCTTGTTCAGCAGCTCTCTGCGCTGCGAACGCAGTACCTTTCCGAGATCCTTTGAATCCGGAAGTCCCAGCACTGGCTGTGGCTATTACGTTACCTTCGGTATCAGTAATACTGACGAGAGTGTTGTTAAACGTGGAATATATGTATGCACGTCCTTGCGGCACGTTGCGCCGCTCTCGCCTACGTGTTCGTGGTCTTGGCATAATTTATTATTTACCTCCAGAGCGTCGTCCGCGCCCAGCTACGGTCCGTTTGGGGCCTTTTCGAGAGCGCGCGTTTGTTCTAGTGCGTTGGCCATGTACTGGTAATCCACGTCTATGTCGGAGACCCCTGTATGAGCCGATTTCGATCAGGCGTCGGATGTTTTGGTTTACGTCTCTTCTTAGGTCGCCTTCAGTTATATAATCTCGATCTACAATCTCTCTGATTTGATTCACTTGTTCTTCAGAGAGTTCATTCATTCGTGGTGCTTGTACTGGGTCCAAATCTAGCTTTGTTAGTATCTCAGCGGCCTTAACTGGGCCGATACCGTATATGCTTCTGAGAGCAACTTGGGCCCTTTTCCTATCTGGTACGTCAACACCTGCAATTCTAACCATAATTCTTCACCTCTTTAATCTAGAAATCTCAGCCTTGCCGTTGGGCGTGTCGAGAGTTCGAGCAGATTATGCGGATTATTCCTTTCCTTTTGATGATGCGACAATTGTCGCATCTGGGTTTAACAGATGCGCTTACTTTCATTATCGAAACTCCGTTTGTTATTTAAACCTATAGGTGATTCGACCACGAGTCAGGTCGTAAGGCGATAATTCTACTAGGACACGATCTCCTGGTAATACCCTGATGAAATGCATCCTTATTTTTCCGGACACGTGAGCTAACACCTGATGGTCGTTAGCCAATTCTACCCGAAACATCCCGTTCGGTAACGCTTCTGTCACCTTGGCTTCTACTTCTATGGCTTCTTTTTTTGCCATGTTATTTCAGTTGGACTCCAGTTTATTTTCTGACTTACCATAGTCACGCATTTGTAGTGAATACTCTGGGGCCGTCTTCTGTTATGGCTAGAGTATGTTCGAAGTGAGATGATAGGCTACCATCCTTGGTCACTACTGTCCATTGGTCGTCAAGTATTTTAGTTTCCCATCCACCCATGTTTAACATAGGTTCAATGGCGATGCACATCCCAGTGCGAAGCAACTGTCCCTTTCCGGACTCACCATAGTTAGGGACCTGTGGATCTTCATGCAGAAATCTGCCTATTCCATGCCCGACAAATTCGCGCACTACGCCATACCCCAGATTCTCCGCGTATTTTTGTATGGCTGATCCGATATCACCAATTCGATTACCAGGGATCGCAGCTTGGATGCCTATATTGAGGCTTTCTCTAGTGGCATCCATTAGGTCCGATGCTTCTTTGCTGACGTCGCCGACTGGTATTGATACTGCGGCGTCACCAATAAACCCATCTACCGTTGCTCCACAATCTACCTTTACTATATCGCCTTCTTTTAGTTTCCTATTTCCAGGTATTCCGTGAACTATCTCTTCGTTGACGGAGGTACATATACTGGCCGGAAACCCTTGGTAACCTAGGAATGCCGGCTTTGCACCTAGTCGGGTGATTTCCCCTATAGCTATATTATCCAGGTCTTTAGTAGTCATACCTGGGGTTACGCTCTTCTTCAATAAAGTCAGTGTTGCTCCAACTACGGCTCCTGCTTTTGACATGGCTTCGAGCTCTTGGGCAGACTTTATCGTAATCCCTCCCGTGTATTGGGACGGGGAATTTGAAGCAGTTCGTATTTTGTTCTGGTTATTCACTTACCTATTCTACTCCCGTTTTTTCAACTTGTGAACTGTGCTGAGGCCTTATGGCAGAAGGACAGTTTAATGAATTCAGTATGTCGGTGTTAATTTGGCCAACTGGACCAATTCCTGAGATATCATGCAATATACTTTGGCTTTTGTAATACTCAAGGACGGGAACGGTCTCATCGCGGTAGATTTGAATGCGCTTATTAATAGCTTCTGGTTTGTCATCTTCACGTTGATATAATTTGCCGCTGCATTGTCCACAAAATTTATTATCCTCCCCAGATTCATTCATGGTATGAGGTTTTTGACAATCTTCGCATATGTAACGACCGCTTAATCTTTTAAGCAATTCAGACTCATTCACGTTGATGAAAATGACTGCATCTATCGATAAGGAAAGTTTATCCATCTGTGTGGACAGGGCCTTCGCTTGGGATATTGTTCTAGGGAAGCCGTCTAGCATGAAACCTTGCTTAGAAGACACGTTGCATAATTTATCTAATATGATCTCTATGGTAAGGTCATCTGGTACAAGCAAACCGGAATTCATAAATTCAGCTGCTTTAATACCCAATGGCGAGTTGGTTTTCAGATGGTGTCGGAACAAATCTCCGGAGCTAATGTGATTTAGGCCAAGTTGTTCTTTAAGCAGAGTAGCTTGTGTGCCTTTGCCTGCGCCTGGTGGCCCGAATAATATAATGTTGAGGGTTGATGTCATTATTTATCCTAGGAAGCCCTCGTAGTTTCTCATCATTAGTTGTGCTTCTAATTGTCTTAGTGTATCAAGGCCTACACCGACCATAATGAGTAAGCTAGTACTACTTAGGGTCATGGCTTGAATATTCGTTAGTAGCGAGGCCAGATATGGCACTATGGCTACGAAGCCTAAGAATAATGCTCCTCCCATTGTGATGCGTAGGATAACCCTGTTCAGGTAATCTTGTGTTGGCCTGCCGGGTCGAATTCCTAGCACAAATCCTCCATTACGTTGTAGGCTTTCAGCTAGGTTTTGCTGGTTAAATACTACTAATGTATAGAAAAACGTAAACATTACCACTAATATAAATACGAGAACCCAGTACAAGGGCGCGGTAGGTGTAAAGAGACCGGCGAAAAATGCTCCGATGTTGCCAAGCAATCCACCGCTCGTTGCAAAGTATGTGGCAATGGTGCCGGGTAATATTACAATGGAAAACGCGAATATCAGAGGGATCATACCGGCTGAATTTATTCTTAAAGGTATGTAGCTAGCGCCGCTCTGGCGATACATCCTGCCACTTCTAAAAACGCTTCTACCGTATTGAACAGGTATTCTTCTGGCAGCTTCATTGAATAGAACAATCAGAGCTATTATCAACACGCCTATGAGTACAAAAAAGCCTATACCAAGTATGTTATCGTTACTTAAGAACCCTTGAGTGATTAACCCTGGGAACGACACGACTATCCCTGAGAATATGATCAGGGATATTCCATTTCCAATGCCTCGTTCGGTTATCAGTTCTCCAAGCCATACAAGGAACATGGTTCCAGCGGTCATGGATAGTATGGCTGCCATGGTTGGCAAAACATTGGCACTACTTAGGCCAACGTTGGTTAATACATTACTTTGTTGCAGTAATACAAGCTGTCCGAACGCTTGAGCAAGAGCTATTGGGACTGTTAACCAGTGAACCAGTCGATTTATTTTTACGCGTCCCCCTTCTCCTTCTCGTGAGATTTGTTGAAGTTGAGGGATAACTGGAGTCAGGAGTTGGACTACTATGGAAGCAGTAATGTAAGGGAAAACGCCAAGCGCAACTATACTCATACGACTTAGTGCGCCACCACTGAACAGATCTAGAAATCCGAGTAATTCATTGTTGTTGAATAGGTTGTCAAGTTGAGCTTGATTTATTCCTGGAATTGGTATGTGTGCTACTAGCCTGTATAAAGCCAGCATACCTAGTGTGAACAGTATTTTTGAACGTAAATCGGGAAGTTTGAACGCATCTATCCCAGCCTGAATCAGTCTAGGCCATCTACCCCCCTGAGTTTCTGAGGCTATCAAATCTAATTAGTCTCCTCAGCAGTTCCTCCAGCTTGTTCAATTCTTTCCCTAGCTACCTTAGTAAACTTATGGGCTGAAATTGTTACTGCTTTTGAGATATGTCCTGTAGCGACAATTTTAATCATTTTAATTGGACCTTTTATATGGCCGCTTTCTCTAAGTACATCGCTATTTATTGTCGATCCGGTGTCATATTTATCTAACGTGTCTAGAGTAACCAGAATGTATTCATCCTTGAAAATATTAGTGAAACCGCGTTTCATCGGCAACCCTTTGATCATACGGTTTTGGCCACCTTCAAAGCCTCTTTTTACACTTTTTCCGGATCGTGATTTTTGTCCCTTTAATCCTCTTCCGGCGTACGTGCCCTGACCTGCGGAGTTACCTCGGCCTATCCGCTGCTTTAACCTTCGTGCCCCTTTTACGGAACCTAATAAATCTTCTCTCATATTTTGATGACTCTCGGGATATAATTTAAGAATTCAATTCGGATTCAGATGTTTCTACTGGCGCTTCAGATGTTTCTACATCCGATTTCCTGGTCCTTCTTCGGGTGGGTTTTTTAGGTTCTTCTATCTGTTCTACTTGCAACAAATGCTGAACTTTGTTCACCATTCCGCGTATAGTGGGGGTGTCTCCAAGTAATACAGTATGATGTAATCGTTTCAGGCCAAGAGAATCTATGACCCTGCGCTGGCCTTTAGGTCTCCCTATACAACTTTTGGTCCATGTTATTTTCAATTGACCCATTAAAATTATCCTATAGTGATTTGGTTTTATTGTGAATCTGAAGCTGTACTGCCAGATGCTCCACGATTCCCAAGCCTCCTGGCAATCTCTTCTTGTGGATCTCGAAGCTGTCTTAGTGCTTCTAGTGTCGCGGCTACGATGTTTATGGGGTTTCGGGATCCAAGTGATTTGCCTACTACGTCTCTAACTCCGCCCAGTTCTAGAATTGCACGCATAGCGCCTGCAGCTATTATTCCGGTACCTACGGGTGCAGGTTTTATTATGACTATTGATGCCCCGACTTTTACCGTTATCTCGTGGGGAATAGAGCTACCTTTTAGAGGGATTTTTATCATCTCTCGTCTAGCGACCGCGTTTCCTTTCCGGACTGCATCTGGAATGGCTATTGCTTTCCCCATTCCTGCGCCTACATTGCCCTCTCCGTCTCCTATGACTACTAAAGCGTTAAACCGAAGTCTGCGGCCACCTTTTACAACTTTTGCAATACGTCTCGTGAATACAACTCGTTCTGTTATATTTGACCCTTCGTCGCCGTATGTGTTAGGCCTTGTCCTAGTTTGTGATGATACCATTTAGAAAGTCAGTCCTCCTTCTCGTGCGCCGTCAGCCAAGGCTTTGACTCTGCCGTGGTATTTGTAACCGCCTCTATCAAAGACGACTTTGCTAATGCCGTTTGACACAGCTCGTTCCGCCACAAGTTTGCCAACTTGATTGGCACTATCTGTTTTGCTTGTCGATTTGGTATTGGACACAGTCGATTCTCGACTTGAAGCTGACGCTATTGTATGTCCTTGAGAATCATCAATAATCTGTGCGTATATGGCTTTTAGGCTTCTAAATACGCATAGTCTCGGTTGGCTTGGTGATCCCTCGACCTTTTTCCTAACTCTAGCGTGACGTACGTTTCTTAAATGTTGTGAGTTTTTATCTTTAGGCATCTAGTAATTCCCTTGTTTTCTAAATTATCTAAGCTGTTCTTGCAGCTGCCTTGCCTGGTTTGTATCGAAGGATTTCGTCTGAGTACCGTATACCCTTCTCTTTGTATGCGTTAGGCCGACGTACTTTTCTTATCAAGGAGGCTTGTTGCCCTAC
>CAZVRK010000033.1:10511-13621 GCA_964629875.1 uncultured Dehalococcoidia bacterium
CCAATTCCGCCATATACACGCGGGATTTCTCCCTTACCTACATAAACCCGTAACCCGGGCTTACTTACTCTTTTCAAACCCCTGATGGCTGATTCATCGCCTTGGACATATGACAGATGAATTCTCAAATTGGCGAACTTTTGCCCTCTAGGTATGTCAAAATCCCTAATGTAATTATTTTCCTTTAGGATTTGGGCAATCGCTAGTTTAAGCTTGGAATGCGGTACGAGAACCGATGTATGTCGAGCCTGTATACCGTTACGTATGCGAGTTAACATGTCTGCTACTGGATCGGTGACTGGCATTTGAATGTACTCCTGTTTTTCTCTGCTATTAGTCTATTACCAACTTGCTTTTCTGACCCCGGGGAGTTCACCATTTAGAGCTAGTTCACGGAAGCAGATCCTACATATACCTGCGTATCTTATATATGCGCGAGGCCGTCCGCATCTATGGCAACGGTTATATTTGCGGGTTTTATACTTTGGCTCTCGTAGCCATTTTTGGATCATAGATGTTTTAGCCACTATTACTCCTCAGCTCTGCTTTATAAATGGCATTCCAAACAGTTCCAACAATCTGATTGCTTCAGAATCATTCATTGCTGTTGTAGCCATAGTTACTTGTAATCCGCGTATTCGATCTATGTCGTTGTAGTCTATTTCTGGGAATATCAATTGTTCTCGTATCCCTATTGAAAAATTGCCTCTCCCATCAAATCCTCGTCGAGGTAAACCTCTGAAGTCCCTTATTCTTGGTAGAGCTGTATTTATCAACCTATCTAGAAAGTGGTACATGCGATCCCCTCTTAGGGTAACGGTGGTACCAATGGGATTTCCCTCGCGCAGTTTGAAATTCGCGATTGATTTACGAGCTCTAGTAGTTACAGGTTTTTGCCCGCTGATAACTGTTAAATCTCGTGTAGCAGCTTCCATGGCCCTACCATTAGTCAACGCTTCTCCCAGTCCAATATTTAGTACTACTTTCTGGATTCTGGGCACGCGCATTGTATTTCCATAATTGAATTCATTCATCATTGTGGAAATAATTTCATTCCGGTACAGGTCTCGCAATCTAGGATGGGGCTTGGTTGCTATGTTTGCAGGTGCCTTAGCCGTTGCTCTTGTAGTTCTTCGCCTTCTCGCTGGAGCCGGAGCCTCAACTGATTGCTCTTGTTCCTCTTCGATATCAGTTTGTTCTTGTGTTTTATCCTCTTCTGGATCACTAGGAGACGTCATCTATAATTTCCTCGCATTTCGGGCAGCTTCTGACGCGCTTGCCAGTATCTAGTGTTGTCGTTTTGGACCTAATAGGTGCGTTACACTTATTGCATATCAACAGAACGTTAGATATATGTATCGAAGATTCCTGTTGGACTCTGCCAGATTGCTGGATACCAGGTCTAGCTTTTAAGTGTCGTGTGACTATATTTACCCCTGATACGACTATTCGGTCCTTTTCAGTGATATTGTGTTCTACCCTGCCGGTTTTACCTTTATCTTTACCACTTATGACCAGTACGTTATCCCCGCGCCGTACGCTCATTAGACCACCTCCGGCGCTAGCGATACAATTCTCATGAATCCTTTATCCCTTAGTTCTCGGGCCACTGGGCCGAATATTCGAGTACCCCTTGGCATTAAGTTGTCTTGGATTATGACCGCGGCATTGTCATCAAATTTGATATACGTCCCGTCTGGTCGTTTTAAACCTTGTGCCTGGCGTACTACAACTGCCTTTACGATAGAACCTTTCCGTATGGGCGAGTTCGGAGCAGCCTCTCGGACGTTGCAGACTATGATGTCTCCGACTTTAGCATATTTTCGTTTGCTTGCTCCAGGTATATTGATTAACCGTATGCGTCGAGCGCCACTGTTATCAGCCACATGGAGCCGTGTGTAAGTTTGTATCATTCGGATGCTTCCTCTTCGCTATCAATTTCCGAATTATCGTCTATATCTTGTTCAGTCGCTGAGTTAGAAGCTGACATTGGTGTCTGAGCAAGTGCTTCTCCGGTCATCATAGGAGTGATTTCCCTTTCCAACTCTATAGCCTGTACTTCTGCTATCTGCTTTCTTTGAAGAATTTCTAGTAGTCTCCAGTGCTTAGTCTTGGATATAGGGCGAGTTTCCTGGATCCTCACCAGATCTCCAATACGACACTGTTGATCTGGATCGTGCAGGTATAACTTGGTCACTCTTCTCATCTGCTTCCGGTAGATAGGATGGCGTATTTTCCATACCAACTCTACAATAGCTGTCTTGTCCATGGTAGTACTGACTACTTCACCAGTACGAATCTTTCTCATTTGTTTTGCCATATTAGTCTTGTGATACTCCTCTTTCTTTCATGATAGTTAGTATCCTGGCAATGGTCCGACGAGTTTTCTTGATTTGATTAGTGTCAACTAGCTGATTAGTAGCTGTCTGAAATCGTAGACTCATTAATTCTTTGTGGAGCCCCTCAAGTTCTTCTTGAAGTTGCTGATCATTTAATTCTCTAATTTCTCTTACTTGCATTTGTCTTAGTTAACCCTCAGATTTTCCTGTTAATGCTCTGATACGATCTCGGCGGACTGCTTTAGTAGGGATAGGTAATTTGTATGAAGCTAGTTTAAGAGCTCTCATAGCCTGCTCCTCTGGTACTCCACCAACCTCAAACAATATTTTGCCAGGGCGAACAACGGCTGCCCAATATTCGTTAGCAGCTTTTCCGCCACCCATTCTCACCTCAGCTGGTTTCTTGCTGACTGGTTTGTCAGGAAACACCCTTATCCACACTTGCCCTCCGCGCTGAAGGGATCGGGTTATGGCGACACGTGCGGATTCTATTTGGCGGGCCGTAATCCAGTCGGCTTCTAATGCCTTTAATCCGAATTCACCAAAGCTAACGCTACTGCCTGTTGTAGCAGTTCCCTTGCGTCTTCCTCGAAATGCTTTTCTAAATTTCGTTCGTTTTGGTTGTAGCATTGTTTGTATGCACTATCCTTTCCTAATCAGGTACTTCCGTTGCTAGATCCTCATCTATTATGATGGTATCCTCTTCACCTGTGTCGACACGGACTTCTATAGTGTCTAATTCTTCTTCAAGAGCTTCTGGTGTCGTTGGCA
>CAZVRK010000034.1:0-13621 GCA_964629875.1 uncultured Dehalococcoidia bacterium
GTTAGATGTTCGACAATTTTGAAAACCTGCAGATCAGGACCACCAGTACTACCATAAACTTAGTAAAAGGTGGCAGCGGTCCCCCAATCCTATTACTCCACGGGTATCCTCAATCTCATACCATGTGGCATAAAGTCGCCCCATTACTGGCTGAGCATTTTACCGTTATTGCGACTGATTTAAGAGGGTATGGAGACAGCGGAAAACCAAGCGGGGACAATGAGCACCTAAACTATTCCAAACGTCATATGGCTAAGGACCAACTAGAGGTAATGCAACATCTTGGCTTTGATTCATTTAATTTAGTCAGCCATGACCGCGGGGCTAGGGTAGCCCACAGGCTGACTAAGGACAATCCAGCCAAGGTCAACAAGTTAGTCACTCTAGATATACTTCCAACACGACATATGTTCTCTAATGTTAATAAAGAACTAGCAACTAGTTCTTATCATTGGTTCTTTTTGATTCAGCCATATGACTTCCCAGAAAGGGTTATCGGCGCCAACCCAGACTACTTTATACGGTCCAGATTCATGAAGGAGAAGAACGCTGATACGACTTTTACACCAGAAGCAATAAACGAATATGTCCGTTGCTTCAACAACCCTGATGCAATACATGCTATGTGTGAAGACTATCGAGCAGGCGCTAGCATCGATCTAATCCACGATGAATCAGATTACGCAAACAAAATAACATGCCCACACCTAGCGTTGTGGAGTGCTACAGGTTATGTAGGTAAGACTCAAAATGTTCTAGAAGTATGGAAAGAATACTCAGAGGATGTTAGAGGTAATAGCCTGCCTTCTGGCCATTACATAGCTGAAGAACTTCCAAACGAGACGTATGAAGCCATACGTGACTTCTTGTCAGATTGACCATTAAAAGGTCTAAACTGAATGAGACGGCCCCATATAAACTAAATTGTCATATGCTCGTGCTGCATGGCTCGCCAAAGATACAGTGCCGCTCTAAAGGCTACAAACGTACTATCTAAATCTTTGACCTTTTTAGCCTCAAACTCTGGTTCTTTTTTACCAAATCTGACAGCCCATGCCTCAGATACAACTTCCCCTGTCATTTCTTCTAATGCTTTGGCGTACGCCGCCACCTGTAGAGCATATTCGCCATATAAACCATTAGACGTCTTCCAGTCTATAGCCACCATTCGACCATCTCTATAAGCTAATGCATCCATAGCCCCAGCATATTTATATTTGGAGGAATAGACCATGGTTTCAGTTAGGCTTATTTCAAGCCCACATTCTTTCCTCCAGCCAAAAAAATTATCTACAACTATCTGCATCTCCGGAGGTATGTCAGGATCTAGCCCATTAATGATTTGCTCTATCAGGATATGAGCCTGTGTGCCAAAGTCGCCAGCTTCATCACGTACTTCATCCGGTTTCTTCTTCGCCTTGCCTATTACTGATGCAACCCAAGCTTCATCTATCAGACTCGTATCCATATCCATATAGCCCGTGAGGGTTTCTTTAACAGATTGAAGAGCCACGTTGCGTGCCCATGGAACCAACGCCGGTTTAGAAATTATTCCTAGAACATTAGTGACACTGGGAAATAATTCAGAGAAGCCTTCCACCCTATAGTGGCGACCATTCTGACCTCCATCAACACGAGTAATTAGTGGCGTGGTAATCATATCAGCCCCTCCCATCCATCCAGATAAACCTTCCGTTAGCCTTGCTAATAAATACAGATTATTACTTAAAAGCTGGCATTACCTCAGTAGTCAATAACTTTAAACTCTTCTGCACAGCTTCAACTGGTAATAGCCCGCCGGGATTCATCTCAGCTGTAAAACCTGTCAATCCCAACGTCTCTTTGAACTGTGACAACCGTTCAATTACAGCCTCAGGAGTCCCACATATAACTTTGGTGTCTAAGATGTCTTCATAGGACATCCTACCCAGTTTTTCCGCTCTTTCTTTTAGTAAAGCTGCTCTGTCAGGTCCAGTACCACCAGTCCCTTCCTCGTCTCGACCTTCTTCATAGCGCCGTTTCATTCTTGAGAAATACGCCTCGATTGTCTCTCTAGGTTCCGTAAGCGCTCCCTCCCTAGTACTACTAACGTATATCGGTACTCTAACCGATATATCCCCAGATTTACCCTGGTGGCCAGCCTCAACCCAAGATTTATGGTATTCCTTTAAATTAGTCTCTAAATCGTTTACATCCATTCCACGCATGGAAAGAAAAATTGGAAACCCCAATCTACCCACCCTAGAAAAACTATCACTTGTAGTAGATGCCAGTCTTACCTTCGGATAAGGCTTCTGAAATGGAATAGGCGTAACTTGAGCTTCATGGACTTGATTAAACGTACCATTATATGAAAATGGCTCGCCTTTCCAAGCCTCCAAGATTATATCCAGAGCCTCCTGAAACCGTTCCCTACTTTCCTCATACGGTATATGCATCGCCTGGTAAGCTTTTTCGTTACCACTACGACCTACTCCAAATTCAAAACGTCCTTCGCTTATCTGATCGACAGTAGCAGCTTCTTCCGCGATCCTTAGAGGATTAATTAACGGCAAGACCTGTACCGCCATTCCTACCCTAAGTCGCTTGGTCCTAGTTGCAATTGAACTCGCGACCACAATCGGAGCTGATATTGGCCGGTTACCATTAAAATGTGTTTCTCCCAGCCAAACTGTATCTAGCCCAGTCTCTTCGGCAAGGTCTACTAAATCAAATGCTTCTTGAAAGGCACTCTCATGGCCCTTACCCTGCCGTGTTGAAAAATCTAAAAACATTCCAAAGTCCATATATATACACCTTGCACAATCACCAACTGAATCGATTGTTCACATTATAAAGTAGCCGTTCAGAATATCAATGAATACCTCAATAGTCTCTCGGTTATCTTAGACTCGGGAGGCTTGGACGCTTTGCTGATGCGATAAAAACCACACTAACTAAAGATAGCGCTGCAAACCAAATTAGCGCATTTTGATAAGAGTTAAAAGAATCATAAACTAAACCAGAAGCTAGCGGTCCTATTGCGAACCCCACCACCTGTGTTGCTCGACTAATTCCATATATAGAACCTATTATTCCGCGACCGTAAAACTTGGCCCACAACATCGGAGCCAATGTATTTACTCCAGTACCAACAATCCCATTAAGAATTGCAAATATATAGGCCATAGATAATGTTGTTGTGTTAAGCAAAATTATCAGGCTAATAGAGGACAATAAATATACAGCCCCCAACATCAGACGGGAAGACAGTTTCTCAGAAAGCCACCCTAATACTATTGCAGATATTGCTCCAGAAAACGCCATCAAGCTGATAACCGACACGGCCGCCCCTGGAGAAATATTTTGTTGAACCAAGTAAGGAATTAAATGAAGTCCTACACCAGAAGTGCAGATGGCCGCTATAAACAACGACAATAACACAGCCCAAAAACTATAGGTGGCTACTACCTGACTCATGCCCCATATGGTTTCGCCATCAACGGGATCAGACATCTCTCCTATTACCTGATCTGCTGACAGTCCATCCAACTCCAATCCCATATCTTCAGGTTCACGTCTTATAAATAAAGCGCACGGGATTACACCAACTAGAAACATATTTCCCGCCAACATTACCCAGGCTAAGCGCCATCCAAAATTACTTATTATCAATTGGACTAACGGAGCAGTAATTATCATTCCTGCGGCACTTGCAAAGAATACTAATGCCATGGCCCGCCCCCGGTACTTTAAGAACCACTTAGCAACCACCGGGGCAGCTCCTACCTGAACTAATCCTTGCTCGGCAGAGCGAGCTACTGTAAAAGCTATATAGAATCCAGCTAAAGAACCTACCGAGGCTAGTCCCAAGCAGGAACAAACTACTAGAAATGATCCGAATGTCAGTATCACCCTCGACCCGATCCTATCTATTAGCCTACCGCTAAATGGTGCGACAACAGCCCCTAATATTGCTCCAAGGCTAGTTGCAGCGGCTACTCCTGTTCGACTCCAACCAAACTCAGACGACATTGGTAATATAAATATTGTGAGTATGTTTATAGCGGTTGCAGCGTTACCAAACTGGGCGCCAGCAGCAGCGCCAACAACCCACCACCCATAATAAATTCGCCTGTTCAACAACTTCATATAAGGGCTTACCTATATAAGCTAGTTACGGTCCCAAAACCATATTCTATGGATCGAGTATAATTGGCCCAATAAGTATCTATATCAACAATTATTGTAGAGTAACGCCTAGCCATGCAAAACAGTATACGCTACAACAAAATCATCGAGATGCTCGAAAACAACCAAATAGTGTTTGCTCCCGCTTTAGTATCAAACGGCCCGTCTGACGATATAACCTTTATTGCAGATTCCGCATACGACATGGTAATGATCGAGATGGAACACGATGGATTCAGTTTCGAATCTCTTAAAGCCACGCTAAACACACTGCTCAGCCGCCGGAGCATATTTGAAAACCAAACCCTGCAACCAAGCGTAGTTCCCTTCGTAAGAATTCCTCCAAATGCCAATGAACACAATCAGTGGATCATAAAGCAGACTTTGGACACCGGAGTGTACGGATTGATAATTCCGCACCTCACGACGGTTCAAGACGCGATTGAAGTCGTATCAGCCTGTCGATATCCTCAACCCCGTACTAGTGTTTACACTGAACCAGAAGGCCAACGAGGTTGGTCTAACAAATACGCACCAAGATATTGGGGGTTAACCCCAGAGGAATATTATGACGCGTGTGATTTATGGCCATTGAATCCAAATGGGAACCTGATACTTATGGCCATTATTGAAGACCAGAAAGGCGTAGATAACTTGAGAGATATACTCTCTAACGTGCCGGGTATAGGGATAATATGGGCAGGACCTGGAGACATGGCAGTATCAATGGGATTGGGAACTGACTCAGCACATCCCGAAGTACAACGGAATCTATTGACCATACTAGAAACCTGCAAGGAATTTGGAGTGGCCTGTGCTACCGCAGCCAACACACCAGATCAGGTTTCACTTCGGATAGAACAAGGATTCAAGGTAATAATAACTCCTATTATCAAGTCCACTCCTGGGTTAACAGCAGGTCATGGCCACACTCACCAATAAGAACTCTGAGGAGAATCACTATGGAACCTGAGAAATCAATTAGTTTAGAAATGATCGAGGCTGCTGAGATATCAATATCACCAACACTTAGAGACGTCCTCTTAACTAGATCTGATTTGATAGCGCTATCTCAACAAGCCCACGACGCCTGTTTGCGGCCGAATACCACCGGAGGAATAACCCATTCTCTCCGCGCTGCTATAGCGGGTAGAATTTCTACATTACATGAAGAATTTGAGTTGGCCAATTACTATAAATCAATGATACCAGTTGATGATCCTGATACGCTTATCGTCGACCCGTCACTATCTCTCACGTGCACCAAGACAGTGGAAGCGATGATAAATCATGTCGACATAGTTACTAACGATCCCAAGAACGTAAGTGATACGAGCATAAGAACACTAGAAGCTAATGGATTAACAACCGCAGACATAGTAAGACTATCTGAAATAATAGCTTTCATGAATTATGCCATACGGGTTATAAAAGGTATTAGATTAATGGGAGAAATATAATGGTTGATCCAATAATGGAATTCACCGATGTAGTCCCTTTCTGGAGACCCCGTATAAAACCAGTTGACCTCAAAAATGCTACACCTGAACAACTTGAGGCAATGAAAGTCACTCCATCAGATACCGGAGTGGGCGAGTACGTATTGGTTCTTGCACACGACCCAGAGACACTGAATGCAAGAACACCTTTATTCAACGGCATAATGTACAGCCACGGTGGATTGTCCCGCCAGGAGACCGAGTTAGGAGCTGTCGCTTGCTCTGTATACAATCGTTGCATATATTGCGCTGCTGTACACGCATCAAGGTATAACCAACTGACGAAAACAGAGGATGTAATCGACTCTGTTTTCAATGACGAAACCCTGCAAGCCTTAAATGAACGGCAGCGCAATATATTTCTGTTTGCCACAAAGCTTTCCCAACATCCGGTCGACCTGGATATCCAGGATGTACAATCATTAATCAGCGTAGGGTTAGACAAATCCGAAATACTTGACCTAATTTTGGCGACATCCATATTTGCATGGGCGAATAGACTCATGCATATCCTCGGAGATCCCATAACTAACGAAACCCACTAAGGTTTGTTCAGTACGGCTAGATGCACCTGCTGTAACTGGACCAGGAGATAATTGTGAGCACGGTAAAATTAATTGAATATGACGTAGCATCAGAGGAAGTCAGATCAGTGTACGACGACATTATGAGTGTCAGAAAATCTGAATGGGTGAACAATTTCTGGAAGGCACTTGCTAACCAACCGACATTGTTAAAGAATACCTGGAATGCAATCAAGTCCGTTATGGCGCCAGGTTCGATAGACTCCTTGACTAAAGAGATGCTTTACATAGCCGTTAGTGCTACTAATTCATGCAATTACTGCATAAATAGTCATACTGCAGCCGCACGAGCGAAAGGCATGACCGACGAAATGCTGATGGAACTCATGGCAATTGTAGGCATGGCAAATCAAACTAACGCGTTAGCAAACGGACTACAGATCGAAGTTGATGAGTCTTACACAAATGGCGCCCTAAAGTAAAATCACGACAAGTCGTGTAAATTACGATTGGTGTTAAAGCCACAAGCCTGATACAATTGGTTTGAAGATTTTACTACATAACACCTCTAACTCTCTTTCATTTATATTAATGATCACGCACTAAGTATTACCTTCTGAGACTATTGTGTCTCAACCAAACCATAGGAGTTCTTTTAGTGGACTTTGACAAGTTCAATCTTGACGCTGAGATACTCTCAGGGGTCAAACGAAAGGGGTTTGTTGAACCAACCCCAATACAAGAGCAATCCATACCAGAAGCACTAGCCGGTCACGATGTCCTAGGCCTAGCCCAAACGGGTACAGGTAAGACAGCCGCGTTCCTTCTCCCAGTGCTACAAAAGATACATAAGGATAAATCGCGTCACATTAAAGGCCTGATTGTTGTTCCAACAAGGGAACTAGCTGAGCAGGTCTATCAGGACGCTTTGGCCTTTGCGGGCGGAACACGGATTCGAATATCAGCTATATATGGCGGTGTAAGCAAGTTTCCCCAGACTAAATCGCTACGGCAGGGCGTAGATTTAGTTATCGGCTGTCCTGGCAGACTACTAGACCATATGCGTGATGGGAACTTACGGCTCGACAAGCTGGATACGTTAGTCCTGGATGAAGCGGACACCATGTGTGATATGGGGTTCCTGCCAGACGTAAGCCTCATTATCGAAGATATAACTGGGCCACACCAGACACTGTTCTATTCTGCTACCATGCCAAAAGAGATACGAGACCTATCCATGCGGATTTTGAACAATCCAAAGACCATACAGGTAGATGCTCTAGCTCCCGCTGACACTGTGTCTCACTCCCTGTACCCAATTACTCCTTCGCTAAAAAAGCCCCTTCTATTCAGCCTCATCAACCAAACTCCGACAGGGAAGGTCCTTGTGTTCACCAGGACTAAATATAAGGCGAAAGAAATAGCTTCTGATTTAAAAAGAGAAGGTCATAAAACAGCTGAACTCCAGGGGAATCTATCCCAGTCTCAGAGACACCATTCTATGGATGGGTTTCGCCGAGGCCGATACGATATTCTCGTAGCCACTGATATCGCAGCTCATGGCATAGATGTCACCGACGTCACTCACGTTATAAACTTTGACATGCCAGGAACTGTAGATGACTATACTCACAGGATTGGTAGGACCGGCAGGGCCACTAATCAAGGTGAAGCATTCACTCTAGCGGTTCGTACCGACGCTCAGATGGTAAGATCAGTCGAAAGATTACTTGGCCAGCCTATCGAACGTCGCAGACTGCCTGATTTTGATTACGGTAGTTTTTATCCTGAAGACCTGTTTTCTCAGGGCACCTCAAAATCAAAAACAAGAAGTTCAAATCCCAGTAGGTCATATTCCAAAAACACCAGTTCAAACACACCAGTCCGACGAAAAAAAACAACTACTAACTCAAAAAGCCCTACCGGCTCCTCTGAACGCAAGGACTCACGAACCGGAAGCTACGGTGACAGAAATCCGTCAAGGGCAAACAGATCTTCCAGATCGGAAAACAATCTGGAGAATTTTTCAACTCATCATCCACAATCAAGGAAAGACGGCTCCACCATGCAAGACAATAATCGCAACCAGAGCAACCACGGTAACCAGACAACTGGACAAAACACTAACTCGAGACGTACCAATAACGGTAGTCGTCCCAGAAGTAATGAACAGTCCAGAGGTCCTTGGTCAAGTTCCCGTAGATCCGAGAATAGTTCTACTGAGCCCAGGTTTCTCGGGCGCCATACAAGATCCAAACACGCGTCAACAACCAGTGCAAGTAATAACAATCGCAGTAGACCTGACGGTAGGTCATCAAATGGCTCACAATTCACGGAAGGCAACCTGTTTCTCGGTAAGAAAAGTGGCCCCAAACAGCAAAATCAGAGACGTGGCAATAGTAGCCAGTCAAGGCCCAATGGTCCCAGGTCTGGGAACTCCAATCGTGGTCAAGGATCACCTCGGCGGCCAAACTACTGATTAAGTATGAATACCAATCAGAGATACCATGGTCTGGATGGCCTAAGAGCGTTCGCAATGCTCACGGGAATCCTGGTTCATGCGTCCATACCCTACTGGTCTGATCTAGGTCGTATCTCTTTCTTCTGGCCTGCTGACCAATCCCAATCAGGAATATTGTGGATACTATTTACGGTGATTCACTCCTGGCGAATGCCGTTATTTTTTATCCTGGCAGGGTTCTTCGCACAATTATTTATGGCTCGCCGTAATATATGGGAGTTCCTGATTAATCGCATACACAGGATAGTTGCTCCCTTAATACTATTTGGAGCAATCACTGCATTCCTACTCCCAATCATATGGTCTTATGGATTTACCGGGCAATTCAGCATCTCAGGATTTCTTGGCTTCCCTGACTCTCCAGGTTTTCTGGGACATTTATGGTTCCTATACTATCTATGCATATTCTACGTAGTTATGTCGCTAGCACACGGACTCATGTTGATAATGCCTTTCAAAATACCATTCATTAGAACCATTGGTAAGGGAATATATTCACCGATACCAGTAATTTTGATTATCCTCGTAATGACATCCTTAATTGCAATCCACATATTTGGAAAAGGAGAATCAAAATGGGTCTGGCCAATAAACTACCCAGACCTCGCATATCACGGTTTATTTTTCTTGTTCGGAGTCGGGTTGTATCGGCGCTCAGAATTTATCACTACGATAAAAACTGTCTGGGTGTTTTCCCTATATCTGCTGTTGGCAGCCTGGTGTAGCATCGTACAAATTACATCAACTATAGCGCTAACTAATCCTAAAAGTAACGAAGAAGGGGAACTACTGGGGTTAGTCATAGCAACTAGCAGCAGCTGTGCGACCGTACTATTTTCGATAGGGCTAATAGGACTATTCGAACGTACTCTACAACACCATATCCGGATCATTCGGTGGCTTTCTGATTCGTCATACTGGATTTACATAATGCATCTACCAGTAGTTGCTTTAACCACATTTTATCTTTTCCGTTATGACCTGGCACCAGAATTAAAATTCCTCATATCCTGCGCCATAACTACGGCCATCGGATTGATAACCTATAAGTACCTGATAAGATATACCCCTGTCGGATGGCTGCTGAACGGTCGATAAACAAAGACTAACCATAAATGCGAGGCGCTTTGTATTCCAGAATCTTTACGCACGATATAAGGGTCACTAGAATAGTAATGCTGGGTATACAAATAATGGCTTTCCTAGTGATCTTGGGATGTTCCGCAATCCCTCCTGAAACGAAACTCAATAATAGAGCCACTGATGTTTATGCCCATGTCACGCGTGGAGAATGGTCAGATGTGCATGGTTATTTTCTACCTGAATTCCAGGAGTTCTGCTCTATTGAAAAATACACGGACAAGAACGTTAAAGGGATGAAAGTACTTAATCATATGCTAGGTATTCCTGAGGACGACTTCTTAGAGTTCACAGTCTTACAAACTAACGTTGACGGTAATGCAGGGCAGGTATATATCGATATATCATACCAGGGTAAATCGCTTGATCTAGGACAATCAAAGTCTCCCAGGGAGTGGATACTGGTAGACGGAGAATGGTGGTCTAATCCGGAGGACTGGGAAAAAGAATGCCCCTAGATAGTCCCAGGTCTAGTTAAAGTGGGGAGGGGAAATGATCAGCATAAAACGTAACAGCAAAGGTAACGAAGTTGAAGCGACTGGAATCCGTACTCGAAAGTCGTCAATCTATTCTCCCAATCAGGCAGAGACTTTCCGTATCAGCCGAAGCAAATTTTCAGACTTTCTGTCGTGTCCCAGGTGCTTCTATCTGGACAGGGTTAAAGGTCTGGCTTCACCCTCTACTCCCGGCTGGTCACTGAATGAGACTACTGACTTGTTACTTAAGAAAGAATTTGACGTATGCCGAGCCGAACAAATACCCCACAGGCTATTCATCCTTAGCGGACTCAATAATGTCGTTCCATACGACCACCCTGACATGGATGACTGGAGAGATTCACTACACCATGGTCTGGAATACCAGGTAGAGGATTCAAACATAGTTCTGCATGGTGGCGTGGATGATGTCTGGTTTGACCTAGACATGGAGGAATTGATCGTAGTTGACTACAAATCGCAGGCAAGTAACTACCCGGTAAACACTGATTCATACCTGAACGGCACATATCACCAGGGATACAAGATCCAAATGGACGTTTATGCCTATCTACTGACTAAAATGGGATTTCCAGTATCATCCACTGCGTATTTCTATGTATGCAATGGTGATCGAAACGCCCTCGAATTCAATGGGCAGATCAGTTTTACCGAGACATTGGTGCCATATTCATGGAATACTGATTGGATAGAAACAAAACTGGGCGATATGACATCAGTATTGAACAGCAATGATCTACCCAGTTCAAATCCAGCCTGTGAGAACTGTGCCTATTCACGCCAAAGGGCAACAATGGAGTCCTGGAATTAGTAGATTTTTCACCACCTAGATATGTAGATGCGACGTTCAGACGAAAAACATACCTACCGGAGTTGGACGTACATATTGCGCAGAAGCAAACGAGCTCGCAATATGCTAATGAAAGTGTCTCCAATAGAGGGCCTAATAATTACGATACCCGAAAGATTTAAAGCTTCAAATATCTACAAATTCCTCGACCAAAATGAAAAATGGATCGAGAACGCACTGCTAAAATATGACTCCTCAGCAACATTAGAGATGCCGTCTCAGATTAACCTACAGTCAATCGATCAGGTCTGGACCATAAATTATTCCATTACAGGAGATGGGAAAATAGCCCTCCATGATTCTGAAAACCAGGGAATAACGGCATTAAATCTACCCTCAGGTTATTGGGAGAGTACTTCGTATTTCAACAAATGGATTAACATCAAGGCAAAGAACATTCTACCAAAATGGACCCATCACTTAAGTAAGCTACATAACTTGCCCTACAGCAACGTTACAATCAGAAGACAGAAGACCCGCTGGGGTAGTTGTTCTCATAACGATTCCATAAACCTGAATCAGAACCTGATGTTTGTTCAACCAGAACTGGTAACATACGTGATACTCCACGAATTAGTCCATACTGAGGTCAGGAATCATTCCAGAACATTCTGGAATACACTAGACACCCATATATCTCATAGCAAGTCTATGCAATCAAAGCTCTTTAAGGTAATGCCAGAACTACCTGAGTGGGCCTGGCAGTAACTAAAAGGACGCGAATGGAGCGTCACTTGGCATAGCATCCGTGGCAGTAAATTGAGCCAGAGCTTCCCGTATTTCAGTAACATTGAAACGATTCAGTTCATCAATATGCCATGTTGAATGCTTGCCCAGGATTTCCCTTATTCGTGGAATAGTATTTTCCCGAACAGCGTCATCATCAGAATGAAGATATATATTCCTGGCAAACATGTCCATTAGTTCGTATTGCTCCAGACTAGGAAAATCATGCACATCCAGCGGTTCTCCGGGTACCAGGAATCGGTTCGCATTAGCTCTCCCCATCCATGGCTGGCATGTCAAGACAGCATCAAGATCATCGGTTTTGGGAGTCTCATATCTCAGATAATGCGCCATAACCTGACGATAGGAATACATCCATATCATCATGCATTGGGATGCCAGCGAAAGCCCTATAAGACCAGGTCTGAGTCGCTTCGCCCACACTGCCTGATGATCATAAAGGTTGCTGCCAAACATTCTACGTAACATCTCCCTAACCTGTAAGAGATAAAGCCGTTCCTCAGGAGATTCAATATCGTTTTTCCATGCAACCCACTCTTGAAAGTTGAATGGCTCTATAGTATCAAGTCTTTGTCTGGCACCAGCAACGCACTGGGCTACCTTCCGGTAACTAAGGCCAAAAGAACCGCTGTGACGTTCATACGCCCGGTGTACCTGAGTAGCTGTCTGCTGTGGATTTCTAAAATATAAGTCTTCAATCTCGCCTACTACTGTTTCAGGTATCCTTGGTCGCCCCATCACAACACCTCCTTTTATGCAAAACCTACAATCCCTATACATATTATCCATCTTTGTGATTTATTTATGCAATACATGCGGGAAAATGTAGAATATATGCAACCCAAGGTGGATTTGAGATATATTTCGTGCTCAAAGCGTGTTGACTGTCCGCGCTGGTTCGTCTATAAGTGATTGGACTAAACAGATATGGAGTCCCAGAACCTCTTGATAAACATATATTCAGCCACCAATGTAGGTCTTGTCCGGGATCATAATGAGGATGATCTACTAGCCCTATACGCGGGTAGCCAACCCGCTGGTACTGACGCGATCCTGGTGGTGGCCGACGGCATGGGAGGGCACCTGGCAGGTGAAGTCGCCAGTCAAATGACAGTAGATGGGATACGGGAACATCTAAGAACGAAGGGACAGGACTCTGCCACTATAGAGGGAAGTGAATACGGTATATTCCTGCATACGATCCTGAAAGAAGTCAACGAATCTGTTTGTGTAGCGGGCAGAGACCCGGACAAGCTCGGTATGGGTACCACATGCACACTCGCTGCAATTCGGGGGGATACCCTTTTTATGGTTCATGTTGGTGATAGCAGGGCATACATGATCAGGGACTCAGAGATACACCAGATCACAACTGACCACAGCTGGGTACAGGAACGCGTTGATGAAGGCTCAATAACCGCGGAAGAAGCCAGATTCCACCCCAACCGGAACATGATAACCAGAGCTATCGGTCTACAGAGAAACGTCGAGATCGATGTGCTGAGGCTAGATATCACTCCGGGTGATCTGTTACTCCTCTGCTCTGATGGATTAAATTCCATGATAACTGATGAAGAGATCCTTGCCGTAATCCTGGGGGCTCAACCGGACAGTATATGCAATGATCTCATTGATGCTGCCAACAAGGCCGGTGGTCACGATAACATTACTGT
>CAZVRK010000035.1:0-13328 GCA_964629875.1 uncultured Dehalococcoidia bacterium
GGCCTGAATTAGCAGAAGAGAAGATGGCGCAAGTTCGTGAAAAAGGTTTGGAAGACTTCAGGATTGTCTGGGCCGGCGGGTTAGATCGAAGCCATGATCATTATTACCGGATTCATGGTGGTCCATTCGTAGTGGAGTTCGTTAATATTCAGAATGGTGCAAACCACATACATTCTGTCTGGCGTGACGTAGCAAATGACTTTGGTGAAGAAGTCATGCGATCTTCTAAGATGATGTTTAAAATTCTATAGCAGGCTATATCCTTCCATGACTGGCGGGATGAGTTATTAACTATGCATAAGTACAACATCTCTGGCAAAGTCATTTCCTTGCCAGAGATGTTGTACTTATGCTAAAGGCTTTCGCAATGTCTGGTTCGTTAATTGGGCGCAGTGTTAATCGGCATCATTTCCCAGAAAAATTGACTGGTGATGCTAAGTACTCTGCGGACTTGGTAATGCCTGGTATGCTTTTTGCCGCGATTCTCAGGAGTCCTCATCCACACGCGAACATATTGAGCATAGACACTTCTGAAGCAGAGAAATTGGATGGGGTAAAGGCTATTATTACTCCATTTGATGTCCCTTTAGGCAAATTAGCAGTCGATTTATTAATCCTTGATACGCGGGTTAGATTCGTAGGCGATGAGGTCGCTGCTGTTGCTGCAGTAGACCTAGATACTGCGCGTCGGGCCATAGATCTGCTGAAAGTTAGTTACGAAGTACTTCCGTTTACATTAGATCCGAACGAAGCATTACTAGAAGATGCTATAAAACTTCATGAAAACGGCAATTTGGCTATACCAGAGCCAATACACTTAGAACGTGGAGATATTGAGAAGGGTTTATCAGAAGCTGATGAAGTTTTTGAGGACTCTTATCATATCCCAGCTCATTCAGCAGCTGCGCTGGAACCTAGAGCTGCTTTAGCTTATTGGGAAAAAGATAATTTAACCATATGGAAGTCTACTCGCGGTGTTCATGTAGAGAGAATTAGTCTATCAAATGCTCTGCAAATACCTTCGGAAAATATTCGAGTAGTCGGCCCTTTCCTAGGCGGTGGTTTTGGGAACAAAGATGAGACACGTTTAGGAGCTATTTCCGCTGTATTGGCCCAGCGGTCCGGTCTTCCAGTTAGACTGGAATATTCGCGTGAAGAAGAGTTCGTCGCGGGTCGTACCCGACATGCTTCTTATATCGACTTGAAGATAGGTTTTAAACTGGACGGAACTATAACCGCAATTCACGGTATTGCGACTTTAAACAGTGGTGCTTATCAGGCTTCTACTCCTCAGATGTCGCGTCGTACGGGCCAGTGCATGCTTTACCTGTACGATTGTCCGAACGTCAAATACGAATCTTATCCTGCGTATACTAATTGCCCCACGGCTGGGTCGTACCGGGCATTGGGGGCACCTCAGGGGCATTTTGCGCTCGAAACTCTGATGGATCGTGTTGCTGAGCACTTAGGAATGGACCAAGTTGAATTTCGCCAGAAAAACCATGTTAAGGTCGAAGGCCAGCAAGGCCATAGGGTCTCCCCAGATAATCAAATTATAGATAGCCAACCCGTTGAAGGAGGGGTGCCTTTTTCTAGTAATGAATTAGGACAATGTCTGATAAAAGGATCTGAAGCTTTTGATTGGGTGAACAGATGTAAATCTAATGGAAGAGACGATGAATCTAAAAAATATGGGTCAGGCGTTGCCATTATGATATATAGAGGGGGGCCTGGCTATCCTACGGGAGCAGAAGTACGGGTCAACAAATCGGGAGAGATTACTGTGATCTGTGGCCTTATGGATGTTGGCGAAGGTATGACAACGGTGTTATCCCAAATGTGCGCTGAGGTTCTAGGAGTAGAATACACCGACGTAGCAACATTATTTGGCGACACACAATCAACTCCCGATGCTCCCATCACTTCCGGGTCTACGGCTACGTTTTCTGCAGGCACAGCTGTGATCAAGGCTTCGAATATTATAAAGGACAATTTACTGGAGCTAGCGGCGGCTGCGTTAGAGTCGGAAATATCAGATCTTGTAGTGGGGAATGGTTGTATTTCTGTGAATAATGATCCTGACAGAGGAATGACAATCAAAGAAGTGGCGTCGTTAATGACCAACGATTACATAAGTTCAGTCAGTACGGTGAATCCTGGTAGCACAGACTATATTGTAAATTCTTTTGGCGCGCATTTCGTTAATGTTGAAGTAGATACATATACGGGGAATGTCAATATATTGAAATATGTGGCTGCCCATGATTCGGGTGTGATAATAAATCCCCAATTGTCTTTAAACCAGGTAGAAGGGGGGATATCTCAAATGCTTGGACTAGCACTTTCTGAAGAGTTGGTGACAGATAAGAATACTGGTGTGACATTGAATGGGAGCTATTTAGAGCATAAATGTCCAACCATACTCGATTATCCAGACATACAAGTGATATTTGCTGACTCAGTGGATCCTGTGGGTCCGATGGGTGCAAAGGCTCTAGGCGAAGTTCCTTCCGTCGGCGTTGGAGCTGCCGTTGCTAATGCCGTGTACGATGCCATCGGCGTACGGTTTAATAGTTTGCCTATCAGTCCAGATAAAATTATTAGAGCATTGTACAACTAGAATTATAAGAGGCGGATTGTTTGAATACGTTCAGATACATTGAACCAGCTTCTGTTACCGAAGTAGTTTCAGTGCTTAAAAACGATGTTAACACCTCAATAATGGGGGGTGGCAGCGATTTATTGTCTGAAATTAAAAATGGGACGACTCAACCGAATGTTCTCGTTGGATTATCGAGAATAAGCGATTTGAAGGGCATAACAGCTACCGATACAGACGTACGGATTGGTTCTATGGTTACTATTGCTGAAATCTCTTCTGCCCCTGTTATTAAGAAGGATTACAAAGCTCTTTCCGAAGCTGCTGCTGGGTTGGCCACCCCACAAATCAGAAATGTCGGCACTCTTGGTGGTAACTTAAATCAGCGTCCCAGGTGTTGGTATTACAGGAATTCTCTGATTCCCTGTTTAAAAAAGGGTGGTGACAAATGCTATGCATTGGGAGGCCATACCAAATACCTATGTATTACTGAGGGAGAACGGTGTTACATAGTTCATCCTTCAGATACGGCAGTAGCATTAAGCTTGTTTAATGCTCGAATAGAAATTGCCAGCTCAATGGGTACTAGAATTATTCCCATTGACTCATTCTTTGTTTCGCCTTCTCAAAACATATTGAAAGAGACAGTACTAGGGCCAGATGAATTTGTAACCGCAGTTTATCTTCCCAGAGATCATTCAGAGTCTGGGAGGATTAGTAAATATGTTAAAGCAAGGGAGCGTCAATCAGGTGACTTTGCACTTGTCAGTGTAGGTGTATCACTAAAAGTTTCTTCAGGGATAATCAAGGCATGCAGTATTTGTTTTGGAGGTGTAGCCCCTACACCTCACCGATCAATACAAATGGAAACCTATCTGGAAAATAGATCTATTGAAAGCGTCGATATCATCCAGGCGTCGAACTTGGCAATATCTGACCCCAAGCCGTTTCCTGATAACGAATATAAGGTTACTTTGGCCAAAAACTTGGCGAAGAGAGCTTTATCAGACTTAATCAGTGACCTTTAAATTATTTTATTCTAAGCGTCCCGCCATGGAGCACAGGACTTGGTACAAGCATGCAAAATCTTTTCTTGCTAGTCCCATCGCACGAGCTGAAGTCAGCAGCTGATTAGCAATTGAAGTCGTAGGTAAGGGAATATCAGATTCCTGAGCCAAATTCAAAGCTAAATTTAAATCTTTCTGCATCATGTCTACGTCGAATAGTGCCTCAGCTAGAACGTCTATCATTAATGGAACGCGGTATTTCAACGCAGGCGAAGCAATGACGCTGTTTAAGAGAACTTCTATAGCGGTGTCTCTCGGAATACCATTGGCCTCTGCTAATAAAATACTTTCGGCCATCGTAAGTATTTGAACTGGAAGATTGATGTTAGTCGCTATTTTCATTACTAGAGCTAATCCGTTTTCGCCGACGTAGTTAACTGTAGGCCCTATATCCTCCAGGATGGGTTTGACTATGTTAAAAGATTCTTTGTCTCCAGCTACCATTATCGACAATGTGCCAGCCGCAAGGGTGACAGAACTGCCCGAAACAGGTGCATCTAGCATGCTTGAACCAGTTGTCTTGATTTTAATTGATACATTGCGGCTATATTCAGGATCTACAGTGCTCATATCTATGTAGATACTGCCAGGTTTGAGACCTGATAAAATTCCGTCTTCACCCTCGACTACCATCTTGAGTGCTTGTGTGTTTGATACCATGCTTATTACAAAACTATTTTGCTCGGCTACATGTTTTGGACTCTCTCCTCGCACCATACCTAAGTCTACTAACCGATCACCACGCGATTTTGTTCGGTTGTATCCCATCACGTTGTGCCCTGATGCTATTAGTCGTTCAACCATTGTGCCACCCATGATACCTAGTCCAATGAATCCTATGTCAGCCATTCAGCAACTCCAATATTAATTACATTATATTTAAGCTTAACAGAACGTAACTTGCTAACCTAGTAATACAGTTCGCCTTTATAGATTGGGCCAACCTAATAGCCTCTTGTATGTTAGCTTTAGCTTTGCTACAATCTTGCCAATCGTGCTCAGCAGTGCTTATGGGAGCGGAATTCGGGCGCGTTTATTAGAACCTCAGGCATCAATACAGCGTATTGGCTCTAATACTCAAGGAGGAGGGATTTAGATATGCCATCATTTTGGGAGAATTTGAAATGGGCCGGTGAGACTGAGCATCAGGATATGCATGGAGCAGAAGGTGCGGACATGGCTATGTATGTTAGTCATCCGTTGCCGAGTGCAGGGACCAATTTTCCTGTTGTTATAGTGGCTCAAGAGGCTTTCGGCGTGAACGATCATATACAGAAAGTATGTGATCAATACGCAGCTGCAGGTTATGTCGCAGTAGCGCCTGTTTTATATTGGAGAGAACATCCAAATCCGCAGCTAGGTTACACAGAAGAAGATATGCAAACGGCCATTAATCGGTATATGGCTGCCTTGGACGATGAACAATTAGTTGAAGACATAGATCAGGTGATCCGATGGACTCAGGGAGATCAGTTCCGACGTACTAATGGCCAAAAGATTGGTATAGTAGGATATTGTGTAGGTGGCCGGATAGCATATCTGGCAGCTACCAGTTGTAAAGGTCTCAGTGCAGCATCGGTTTACTATGGTGGTAGGATCTTGGCGCCATTCGGAGATGGTCCAGCGCCAATAGATATGACAAATCAGATTCAAATCCCTGTGATGGGCAACTTTGGCGGGCAAGACCAGAATCCTACACCTGATGATGTAGCAACTATAGAGGCAAAATTAAAAGAATGCGGTGTTACGTACGATTTCAAGTCGTACGATGATGCCGGCCACGGATTCAATTGCAATGATAGGGCGAGCTATAATGAAGCGGCAGCAAACGACGCTTTCTCTCGAACAGTAGGCTGGTTCGATAAATACTTAAAGTAGGATGATTTCAAGTAGTCTATGAAAACAGCGGGCCCAATCGGGCCCGCTGTTTTGTTTGCGTGAGTAGGGTTTGTCCCTAGATCAACTTACGAATGAATTTCGGAATCGATACAGGGTCATTTCTGGTTCGATTGGTGACACTGGCATATATCCTTGTTCTTCTATTTTGGCAACTATAAACCAAGGTCCATCTTCATTCATAGCTTTCTGCATAACTTCATCTAGAGATTCTATATCCCTTACTGTAGCGGTATTTCGTATTGAACAACTTTGTGCTACCTGCTCAAGGTCCGTACCTTTAGCTGTGTGGCTATCCTGATGGCCTGTCTGTCCCCATTGCTCGTTGTCCCATACAATTACTACTAGATTACGCGGTTGCTCTCGGCCAATAGTAGCTATGGCACCGAGGTTCATTAGTAATGAACCATCACCGTCTAGGGATATTACTTTTTCGTCGGTAGACACTGCCATACCTAACGCTATCGAGGAGCATAGTCCCATATTTCCATACGTGTAAAAATTACGGTCTCTGTGTCCTGCATGCCAAAGTTCGTCGGTAGTAGGGCCGAGGTTCCCTACTATTGGGCTATTGGACGCATGTGTTAATACTAATTTAGTCGCATCAAATCTAAGCAAGTTTGCCTCCGTGCAGTAGTTGTGTCATACATATGGCAACAGGTTGTCTGTTGGCGTGGCACAGTTTTATGGCTCCATTAACTATTTTGTCCATATTGTATTCGTCGTCTAGTGTGAAATGTACCAGTCCTAGGTCGTCAAGTATTGGTCGAGTAGCCCGACCCATCGGCACTTGAGCTATGTTGAATTCTCCAGGTCCGCCTCGCATGTTCATGAAAATTGGGATTGGCGTGCGAGCAGGTATACATAAGCTCGCTATAGCATTGATGCTGTTCCCGAATCCGCTAGATTGCATGAATACCGCTGAGTTTCTGCCAGTGGCATATGCGCCTACCGCTATACCAATTGCTTCTTCTTCTCGGGTAGCAGAAACCAGGTGAAAATAAGGGTCCTCATCTATTTTGCTCGTCACCCGGTCAATAGATATATCTGGTACATATGCTATTAAAGAAGTATCTGATTGTTTTAGAGAATCTATAATGATTTCTGTCCAGTCCATAACTCACCTACAGCTTTTCAGGGGATTAGGCTTGCAAACTGATTTACTTATTCGTCGTTTGCAAAAATCCGTTCAAAACATAACAGTGTGTTTATTGATTGTCAAAAGGAAAATTCAGATATCCTTAACATTATTAAGTTGTTGACTGGTTAGATCGGCAACACTAGAATTTGCTGACACCGAAGTTTTAAATAGATAAATGAAATAACAAGCAAGGATAGTATTTTGTCTGTAGATTGGTTTAGAGATCTAAAAGTAGTCGATCTGGGTCAGGGGATTAGCGCGCCATTTTGCGCGAAGTTATTTGCAGATCTAGGTGCCACTGTTATAAAAGTTGAACCTCCTGAAGGTGATTATTCTAGAACTCTGGGACCATTTCCTGATGATGTGCCCGACACTGAGGCGAGTGGCCTATTTTTAGGTGTTAACACTAACAAATCTGGAGTGATGCTCGATATTAAGACAGACACTGGTAAGAAAATACTGTGTGATCTTATTAAGTCATCAGATATAGTCGTAGAGAGTTTCGTCCCAGGGTATTTAGATGATCTCGGTCTAGGATACGAATCTTTAAGTAAGGATAACCCGGGCCTAATAATGACGTCAGTGTCCGCTTATGGTCAATCTGGACCATGGGCAAAATATGAATCTTCTAATCTGATCATTAGTAACCTTAGTGGACATTCTATGGAACATCCTGGCCCTGTGGATGATCTTTCTCAGCAACCTCCTTTGCAGTTAGGAGCACACCAGGCAGAGTTTCTGGGCGGAGTATGCGCCGCTACTGCTACTGCATTAGCTCTGAATAGGAGGAGCATGCATGGGAAGGGATGCCATGTAGATCTATCTCAGGTTGAAGCTCTAGCATTGTTACCTCAGACCCCGCTGGCAGCTTACGCTATTGGTGTTCAGGGGAAGCAGCGTAGTAAGTCAAGCGCAGGCAAAACATCTTTGCTGGCAGTTCTACCCTGTAAAGATGGCTATGTTGGGATCTCACCTCGCCAGCAAGATCAATGGGAGCGTATGGTGGAAATAATGGGTTCTCCTGACTGGTCGGAAGATGATCGGTTTGCTACTGAGCAGGGTAGGCTGGACTACTGGGATCAATTAGAGCCCTTATTGATAAGTTGGACGTCGAGTCAGTATAAAGAAGATGTGTACAGGATGTGTCAATCTACCAGGATCCCGTCATTCCCTTTGAATACAGCTGCTGACCTGTTTGATTCATTACAGTTCAAGGCGAGAGAGTTTTTTGTTGATGTTGATCATCCTGTAGCTGGAAAATTGAAGTATCCTGGGTGGCCGTTTCATTTATCATCTGGCGATAGAGTTGTTATTGATAGAGCACCGTTGCTAGGCGAGCATAACCAAGATTTTATTAAATAGGACGTTATTGTGAAATTAGAACCTTCTACTTTTGATAATTTTTATCGAGTTCTAACAGGTGTAATAGTTCCTCGTCCCATAGCGTTTGTTTCTACTATGTCATCTGATGGTATTGTTAATCTTGCCCCGTATTCATTTTTTAATGCAGTGGCGTATGATCCACCTACTATAGTGTTTTCGTCTTCTCGGCATACGGGAATAAAACGCAAAGATACTTTGGCTAACATTGAGGAAACGGGCGAGTTCGTTGTTAATATTGTTGTAGATGATATTGCAGAAGCAATGAATATAACTGCTGCAGAATATCCTGAAGATGTAAATGAATTTGATTTAGCAGGATTGACTCCAGTTAGTTCTGACCTAGTCAAATGTCCGAGAGTCCAGGAATCTCCAGTTAATATGGAGTGTAGATTAAATCAAGTTATTCCTTTAGGTAGTGAGAAGCATCAGCACGGCCTAGTCATAGGCGAGGTAGTGATGATGCATGTACGAGACGATATTATAGACGGCCACAGGATAAACCATCAATTGCTTAAACCGACAGGTCGTCTTGCAGGCAGTATGTATTGCCGCACTGCAGATGTATACGAAATGCCCAGGCCAGTATATACACCGGAGACCTAGTTGTATTAGGGTGTCCGAATCGAGGCTGGTTAAACGGCTGTATAAGGATAGACATATGAATGGATTAGCTCTCGACGGAGTGAGAATAGTTGATTTTAGTTGGCAAATTGCAGGGCCGACATGCACTCGCTATCTTGGCGCGATGGGCGCTGATGTTATCCGTATTGAGAGCGGCCGGCGACCGGATCCATATAGGGCTAGGACCATAAGCTATTTTATAAATCAATCTAAGAAAAGTATCACTCTGAATCTTTCCCATCCTCAAGGCATTCAACTAGTAAAAGACTTGGCTAGTATCAGTGATGTGGTAGTGGAAAACTTTGCTCCTGGAGTTATAGAAAGATTGGGACTCTCGTATGAAGCATTTCGTGGTGTACGACCGGAAATAGTTATGCTTTCTTCTGCAGGATTGGGGCATTCTGGACCTGATATGAAACATGTGGCATATGGTACTTTAGTGCAGTGCTTTACGGGATGGAGCTCCTTGCAAGGCTATCCTGATCGAGAACCTGAATTAGTAAGCGGTATATGGACTGATCCTATGGTGGGAATTATGGAAGTATTCCTGATAAATGCAGCTATACATAACGCTCGTCAGACAGGTAAAGGTGAGTATATCGATGTATCAATGGCAGAAGCTACGACTATGCTGTTACCGGAAGTAATATTAGACTACGGGATGAATCAAAGGACTAATGGTCCATTAGGGAATCGTGATGTTCATTATGCCCCACAAGGTAATTATCCCTGTATTGGTGAAGATGAATGGATTGGTATTAGTATCAAAGACGATGTGCAGTGGAGGGGATTGTGTTCTGTGTTAGCTTGTCCTGAATTGGAGACGGACAGTAGGTTTGATACTGTCGAGAACAGGCACTCAAATCATGATGAACTGGATATATCTATTAGCGAATATACCCGTATCTGGGATGCGTCTGACCTTATGGAGGCACTGCAAAATAGAGGAGTTCCGGCTGGAAACACCCAGACGGTTCAGCAATTGAATAATAACAATCATTGGGATTATCGGAATTTTTTCCAGGATTACCTAGAAGAAGACGATGAGCATACAACGCACTCGTTACCAGTTGTCCCCTGGAGATTCGACGGAGAGATAGAAGCATCTGTCACCGGTCAGCCTAATCGAGGCCAGCATAATCTGGCCGTGTTCGAAGAGTTGTTAGGTTTGACTGAAGCTGAAGTCGAAAAGCTAATAGAACAAGAAGTTATATATTAATTTTCCGGGTAACTTAACTCATACTACCCAAGCAGTCTATCCCTTATCGTGGAAGTCATTTGGGTCATCATTAGATTGCGGGTCGCTGGGCACTTCAACGTGATTTGAGCCATTAAGAGACTGCGTCTCATCTATTTCAACGTTACTTGAGTTTATTTTAACTCCTCTAAAAGAGGCTAAAGCTGATTCTAGTTGGTCGTGAAATGATTCCGGGTCTTTAGCAACTATTGCTACTCGCTTACCGTTCGTTTGTATTACTCTAAGTCTGTCCGGAGAGTGTCTTTGTCTCATGTCCAATTCGGATATATTGTCGAAATATACGACCTTACGACGTGGTCGACCATAAGCTACGATAAGCGCGTTAGGATATATGGCATATATTTTGGGGGTGGTAAGCCAGGAATACGCCCCCACCAGTAGTCCCATTATGATTAATATTTCAGGACTTATATTTCCCGCCATTCCCTGAGTTAATTGCACTATACCGAATACTACTACTACTAGGGAAAATATTATCGTTATATTTACGGGTATTCTGTGTTTGTCCCAGTATATTGGTTGGCTTTGCGAATCTTGCATTACAATCCTTAATTATTAAGTCTATTATCAATATTATATTAAGTTAACGGCTATACAACAACATTGGGAAGCACGTCATTGAGCATGATTTGTTAACTTAAGTAATCTAAAGCGGTGCGGAACACATCGTCGAACATATCCTCACTAAGTCTCCCCGTCTGAGTATTTTGTTGACTAGGATGATAGGACCCTATCAGGGTGGTCTCATTAGACAAATCATATTTTAGGTTATGCCCAAATTTTGCAGGTGGCGCTTTGGGATATATATTTAACTCCTTCAATGCACGTAGATATGTATCAAATCCGATTTTCCCAAAAGCAATGACAGTCTTTACATTGGATAAAAGATGGATTTCCTGCAACAGATAGCTTTGACAGTTTGCAAGTTCAGCGGTAGTAGGTTTGTTTTGTGGAGGTGCGCATCTTAAAGCTCCCGTGATATAGGCATTTTTTATAATCATGCCGTCGTCTCGATGTTGAGAATCTGGAGAGCTGGCAAACCCGAATTTGTGAAGCGCCCGAAATACCCAGTCTCCGCTTCTGTCCCCGGTAAACATTCTGCCGGTCCGGTTTCCTCCATGCGCTGCGGGTGCCAATCCCATGATTAATAACTGTGCCTTTGGGTCGCCGACTGATGGGAGAGGTTTTCCCCAGTAATCCCAGTCCATATACATACGCCGCTTGTCCCTGGCGATTGTTGTGCAATGTTCAATCAATCTCGGGCATAGTTGGCAATCGATGATCGTTTTTTGTAAGTCTGCAAGCTTAGTCATACGAGTCTTATCGTTCTATATGGATGATCTGCATTTTTCTCGACCATGGTATGCGTAAATACCCGTTGGATGAATCATCAGCAATAGGAGTATAATCTCGTAGCATACACCCGAATCTTAAAGAGGGACAATATGAAAGTAAAAGCAGCAGTTTTATATGAAGCTAATACTCCTTTAGTGGTGGAACAGTTGGATCTTGATGATCCGAAAGAAGGAGAGGTCTTAGTACGTCTATCATCAGCAGGAGTTTGTCATTCTGATTACCACGTAATGAAAGGAGAGTGGAATCCTCCGCTTCCCATGGTTTTAGGGCATGAGGCAGCGGGTATAGTAGAGAGGGTTGGACCCGGCGTTACCATGAGCAAGCCTGGCGACCATGTGATCTTAAACTTTAGGCCGAATTGCGGCTGGTGTAAATATTGTACCGTAGGAAGGCCAGTGCTTTGCAATGGGGCTGATACTGACAGATGGGCTATGTTTGATGGTACGGTTCGGTTACACAAGGGTAATCAAGATATTAATCACTTTGCGAGAACTGCCTCGTTCTCAGAATATGTTGTAGTTCCACAATCTGGAGCTGTGCCAGTACGCGATGATATGCCTCTGGATATGGCGTGTTTAGTTGGGTGCTCAGTGATGACTGGAGTGGGTGCCGTAATTAATACTGCTAAAGTGGAGCCTGGTAGCAGTGTTGTAGTGATTGGATGTGGCGGGGTCGGTCTTAATGTAATACAGGGAGCTGTCTTGGCTGGTGCAGGGAGAATAATAGCTGTTGATATGCTAGAGAATAAACTTGCCTATGCGAGAGAGTTTGGCGCTACGGATATTATTGACGCAAGTAGTGGTGACACAGCCGCGAAAGTGCATGATCTTACAGACGGTGGAGTTGATTATGCGTTTGAAGCAATTGGAAATTCGAAGACTATTCTCCAGGCGTATGAATCTACTGGTATTGGCGGTGTCACGACAGTAGTAGGCATGGCCGCTGAAGATGATGAGTTAACGTTAAACGCCTTATCTTTGCCGAGAACTGAAAAATCTATCATAGGATCGTGGTATGGAGGAGCTAGACCATGGGTCGATCTCCCCAAGATGGTGGATCTGTATATGTCTGGGAAACTTAAGGTAGATTCGTTAGTTAGTCGTAGGTATCCGCTTGATGACATCAATATCGCTTATGATGCTTTGGGTAGAGGAGAAGTTGCTCGGAGTATATTAGTTTACAACTAGAGTGATTGTAGGCCAACCAAATCTAAGTGCCTGCACGTGCACCGTATTTCCATGAAACTGGGTATGTATTAAAAAGGGGGTCCTATCCTTAGGGCCCCCTTTTTAATACATACAGTGTGTGGTCGGGGATGTGGATTCGAATCGACGACCACCCCCCCCATGCGGTTCACCCGCTTTTAAAACTACATCGTTTTACGAATGGTTCATTCTATATACGTCGGGTAAGGTTCTATCGATGTCCGGCGCAGAATCATTTAAATCATGTAAACATAATCTCTTTCAAATTGGTTAATAAGTTACCTACACTTATCTCAAACCATTCTGCTTATAATTCATCCTTGGAACTATTTATATAGATTTGTAGGAGGAGAGTCATGAGCTCACGTACTTTGACTGGGATTACACTGATAGTCGGGCCCATAATGATGATCGCGTTTTTTCTAGTAGGACCAATGGGCTCCGCAGACCCATCTGATCCACAATCCTTAAGCTCTTCGTTGGGCAATAATGTCCTATGGTCTGAAATAAGCCTGTCATTGGCAGTGTTAGGACTATTATTGAGGACTGTCGGTATTAACGCGATTAAAAATAGGATGTCCGGAGGTTCCGGTTACCATATAGCCGAACTTGGTTTTATCCTTATTCTTATTGGTGCTGCGGGAGAGCTCATAGAAATAAGTCTTCTGATTGGTATAGCAAACAATGCGGCGTCGCAAGGGCTAGTAGAAGCATTACACGCTGTATCGGGAGCAATAGGACCAACATCGGTTTCTTGCGCATTCCTTGGGTTCGCCACGATAGGCCTAGCCATACTAATACA
>CAZVRK010000036.1:0-13189 GCA_964629875.1 uncultured Dehalococcoidia bacterium
CTGTAGTTGAAGTATTGGTTTACGGTGACAAGAAAAGTAGTGTCATTATTGATTCCGGTATGCAAGTAGATTTGAGGATTGCAGATACCCCTGCATTGGGGGCTATGATTCAATATTTTACGGGCAGCCAACAACATAACATTCGCTTACGGGATTACGCTAAAACGAAAGGCTTGTCAGTAAATGAATATGGTATAACAGATCTGCAGACCGGTATTCAGGAGACGTTTCCTGACGAAATTTCTTTATATAATAGACTAGGATTGCAATATATCGTCCCAGAACTTCGATTAGGTTTATCTGAAGTGGAATGGGCACAAAATTCAGTGGAATGTGAGTTGATAACCGAGACAGATCTAAGAGGTGATCTTCATGTTCATACGGATTGGAGTGACGGAAATGATAGTACTGAGTCCATGATCCAGGCTGCAAGCGATATGGGATACGAATATATCGCTATCACGGACCATTCTGCTGGCTTGGGAATTGCTAGAGGATTGTCTGTAAACCGATTACGAGAACGCTTATTGAATCTTAGAGCTTTACAAGACGAGTTCTCTATCCGAATACTTCTTGGTTCAGAAGTAGATATAAGGGCAGATGGGACCTTGGATTACCCAGATGACCTATTGGATGAACTCGACATAGTTATCGCTTCTGTACATTCTGCTATGGGACAAGATCATCAGGTAATGACACAAAGATTAATAACTGCTATGAATCATAAAGCTGTAACTATAGTTGGACACTTGACTACCAGGATAATAGGCGAGAGACCTCCGATACAGTGTGATATCGAAGAGGTTTTTGAAGAAGCAAGGCGCACAGGGACTGTTCTTGAGATAAATGCATCTCCTGAGCGGTTGGATTTAAAAGATACGCATGCAAGGCTGGCTATGCAAATGGGTGTCCCGTTAGCGATTAATACGGATGCTCATGAAAAAACAGCTTTTTCCCAGAGGAAATATGGCATTGCAGTGGCAAGGAGAGCGGGGTGCTCTACTAGGCATGTGGTGAATACAATGGGTTTGGAGACATTTACCAGTTATTTATCAGCACCGAAATCGGAGCGTACTAACATATATGACAGCTATATTCTGGACACGAACAGCTAACGAGAATGCGGTCTAATAATCCACAAGAGGACGCAATTGTAGGAGGGGCTAGTGGTCCCATTTTGCATATTAGAAAATCTTTGGCTTTGGGAAATGATTGGACGACAACTTTACTAGAAGCTATTGGTTTATGGACGTTGCCAGAGGAAGTGATAGACGGCCGAAAGTATAAATACTTGATCCACGGAGAAGCACTTGATTGGTTACTACTTGCGGAACGTTTGTTAATAGAAATGAATGGTTACGTTGGTGATTATGAATACGAAGAGCTAGTATTCAGAGGTATCATGCCCAGTTATGTGGATAGAGATAGTTTTCGAACGTTGATAGGTCCTACAAAGTACCGTGCATATCTGAATTACTGGTATGGGGTGGTGGTAGAAGAAACGCTGCAGTTAGCTGTCGAAGAGGAAGTACGCAAGAGACATAGGGCTCTGTGTTACCCGGATACTGAGGATTTGATTGAGGATGCTTTCGGTTTCCTTTACAACAAAAGTATGCAAGCACTGTTGAATGAATTTGCACAATCTAAGGATCTTCATGATAGTGAATCCAATTCTGTAAATCTGTCACTGTCGGATTACAAAGAGTTTACTTATTCATTATTTAAACGCCGCATGCATATATGGGACCCTGCTAGGATCGCTAGTGATATGAGAAAAGGTATTTTGAAACTCGAACAAATTGATAAGCACCGTTCTGAGTTCATTGATTGGGAATATATAGACAGTTATTCAGGCTAATGCTTGCCTACAATTAGTTCCATTACGTAGAGTTTTATGATTGCCGCCAAGTCAAAGTATGGAATATCATGAGGCCTATCGGGCACCTTGATTCTGGGAGATTTTGTGAATGTTGGATTCTAGTTTTGATGATATAAAGGATATGGCTGACTTGCCTCTTGAAGCCTTTACTCCTCAGATATACAGAAGAGGGGATGTAGTAGAAGGCGAAATTGTCCATATTGATGATGAAGGTATCACAATTGGCATAGGCCTTAAGAGTGAAGGGTTGATTCCCCACAGTCAGATGAGAACACTATCTACTGATGAATTATCTGAAATGACTATTGGTGATAAGATTGCTGCCACTGTTCTTAAGGGTGGAGAATATGTTGAATTATCTCTGGATTTAGCACGGCGCGCCAAACTGTGGGTAGATTTACAAAATCATATGTCCAACGGTGACACAGTAGAAGCATCAATAGTGGGGCACAATCGTGGGGGATTAGAAGTAGAAGTGAGCAGTGTGAGGGGTTTTGTTCCAATATCACATGTTGCACCTACCCCTGGATCAGATGAAAAAGACCTTTCTTGCAGGTTAGGAACTGCATCTCTATTCAATATTCTTGAGATAAATCCTGAAAATGAAAGGCTGGTGTTATCAGAAAGGGCGCTGTGGCAGTCTAGGCGTGATAAAGCGAGAAAAGATTTTATTGAATCCTTGGAAGAAGGCAATCTTGTTACTGGACGGGTTAAGACTATACGAGGATTTGGGGCTTTTGTAGATATGGGAGACGCGGACGGATTAGTTCCGATATCTGAACTGTCATGGCAAATGTTGAAATCCCCCAGCGATGTGGTATCAATTGGGGATGAATTGACACTCAAAATATTGAAAATAGACATGGAGAGCCAGAGAGTCAGCTTGAGTCTCAAGCGAACACTCCCTGAGCCTTGGGAATCAGTTCCTGAACGGTATTCAGACGGTGATATAGTCGAAGGTACAGTAAGTAAAATTACTGATTTTGGAGCTTTTGTTAGATTGGAAAACTGGGTTGAAGGCCTAATCCACATATCTGAATTATCCCCAAGGCAACTGAGTAATCCTTCAGAGATCGTTTATCAGGGTCAAAAAGTAAAGGTTAAGATATTGGAAATAGATACGGGTAAACGCCGGATGAGCCTGAGTTACAAGCAAGCTTACGGGTTATAATAGTTGCAGAACGGTTTGGTTTTCATTTGTCGCGATTCTATAAGATTTTAAACAATATATTATAGTGTTTATGTAAGAGGTTTCAGGAACGCTATATTCTTAGAGGATAGTTTATGCCACCTATTAAGGGTGAAATGGCAAGATCATATGATGCGTCTTTAGTTGAAGAGCGAATATATTCAGATTGGGTAGATTCCGGTTACTTCTCTCCCATATTGGACCAGAGTAAATCTCCGTTTTGTATCATCATGCCTCCGCCCAACGTTACAGGAGAACTGCACCTCGGACACGCATTAACGACCGCTATTGAAGATGCCTTAACTCGCTGGCATAGAATGCTGGGGGACTCAACCCTTTGGTTGCCTGGCACAGATCACGCTGGTATAGCCACTCAATGGGTTGTCGAACGTCTATTGGCCGAGGAAGGGGTGTCTCGACAGGATTTGGGTAGAGAGGCGTTTCTAGATAGAGTGTGGTCATGGGTGGGCCAATACGGTAATACTATCAATGAACAATTGAAACGACTGGGCGCGTCCTGTGATTGGTCACGTAGTAGTTTTACTCTGGATGATGGCCCAGCTCTGGCTGTTAGAACTACCTTTGCTAACCTGTATAACAAAGGACTGATATATAGGCACGAACGCATAATTAATTGGTGTCCAAGGTGTTCCACGGCATTGTCTGATTTAGAAGTGGAATACAATGACGAAGAGGGCAATTTATTCTATATCAGATATCCAATGGATGATGAATCAGGATCATCGGTAGTAGTTGCAACCACTCGGCCTGAGTCTATGCTGGGTGACACCGGTGTAGCTGTCCATCCAGAGGATGATAGATACGCTTCTGTCGTTGGTAAGAATATTAAATTGCCGCTTGTTGGCAGAACTATCCCTGTAGTCGCGGATACGTCAATAGAAATTGAATTTGGTACTGGCGCTTTAAAAGTTACTCCTGGTCATGATCCAGTGGACTTTGATATTGGTGAACGGCATAGTCTGCCGATTATTACAGTGATAGGTTTTGATGGCTGTATGAATCACGAAGCCGGTGTATATGAAGGTTTGGATCGATTTGACTGTCGTAAGAAAGTAGTGGAAGATCTGGAATTAGCAGGATTCTTGGAGAAGATTGAACCTCTTCATCATTCGGTTGGACATTGTCAGAGATGTGATTCAGTAGTAGAACCTTTGATAAGCCTTCAATGGTTTCTGAAGGTTGGAGACCATACAGATACTACCAGTATAGCTGGACGTGCATATCAGGCTGTTCTGGACGGTGATATAAAGATTGTTCCCGATAGATTTAGCCGCGTTTATTTAAATTGGCTAGAAAACATACGGGACTGGTGTATTAGCAGGCAACTTTGGTGGGGTCATCGTATACCTGTCTGGTATTGTGATGAGTGCGTAGCACCAATCGTTTCAATAGATGATATTGATATTTGCCCTGAGTGCGGTTCCTCTGATATACGTCAAGATGAAGATGTTCTGGATACTTGGTTTAGTTCTGGATTATGGCCTCATTCAACTCTGGGATGGCCTAATGACACTGATGATTTAAGAGCTTTTTACCCCGGTTCGGTTATGGAGACTGGATATGACATATTATTCTTCTGGGTAGCTAGAATGATAATGATGGGCATAGAGAATACTGGAGATATACCCTTCAGAACAGTGTTCCTGCATGGATTAGTCAGAGATGCAGATGGTGCAAAAATGAGTAAGACAAGAGGCAATACTCTGGATCCTCTAGATCTTATAAAGCAATATGGTACTGATGCATTAAGATTCGCCCTCACCACTGGAACTGCCCCCGGTAATGATTTGCGATTGACTGATGGGAAACTGGAATCGTCTCGTAATTTTGCAAATAAACTGTGGAATGCCTCGCGGTATGTTGTAAGCAATATAAACGACAAACATGATTTGGACTGTTGGTATGATGTGAAATCAATTGATCATATTGAGGATCGATGGATTTTGAGTCGATTAGATTCCGTGGTTGATGACGTCAATCGATCTCTTACCAATTTCGAACTTGGGGAAGCACAGCAAAGACTGTATGACTTCGTTTGGAATGATTATTGTGACTGGTACATAGAGATGGCTAAGATACGGCTACGGTCTGATTCAGAACCGTCTCCGATCAAGGTGTTGGTATATGTTTTAGATACGGTATTGAGGTTGTTACACCCGTTCATGCCATTTATAACTGAAGAAATCTGGCAGACTTTGGTAGGGGTAGCAGAATATCCTACAGGAACGCCAGAATCCATTATGATCACCAAATATCCAGAAAAAAATCGAGACCATCAGGACACAAACGCTGAACGTGATGTGTCGTTGGTTATGCAGACTATCAGAGCTATTCGTAACACAAGGTCCCAACTGCAGATAGCGCCTTCCAACAAATTGAGAGCCGTCATTGAAGCGAACGGAATGTCAGATGTTTTACGTATTGAAGCACCAGTAATTGAGTCGTTATCTAGGGTTGAACCTTTGGAAATAGTGGACGCTTCTACAGGTGATAGCGCAAAAAGCATAACTTTAGTGGTAAATCCCCTGGTTATAAGGATCCCTTTAGAAGGTGTGGTCGATCTGGGTCACGAAGAGCAAAGACTTACCAAAGAGCTAAATGAGGCCTTGGGAAATAAGTTACGAGTTGAAAAACTCGTTTCAAATCCAAACTTTGTTGCAAAGGCTCGCCCAGAAGTGGTAGAGGCTGAGAAAGAACGGTTGCAAACCATATCTGATCAGATAGACCGATTACAAGAAATTATTTCTCAGATCTCCGATTAGCTCTTTATAATATACCGTGATGAATCTGCAGTGATATACCTAGAATGGTGTAGTCTGCTTGGTACATGATCTCGAGGAGAAGTGTGGCTATACAACTAGGAATTATAGGGTTTCCGATAGGGCATTCTCTTTCACCGGTATTCCAACAAGCCGCGTTGGATTACATCGGCATTGATGCTACATACTCTACTTGGGAGATTCGTGAGGAAAACTTAAATACATTCATAGATGGACTGCGGTCGCCTAGTATCCAGGGAATAAATGTGACTGTTCCTCATAAAGAATCCGTACTTCCGTTGCTTGATCACGTTGACGAATGGGCTCTACAAGCTGGTGCAGTTAATACCATAGTCAATCGTAATGGGATATTGTATGGATACAACACCGATGGAATCGGATTTATTAAAGGTCTTAGGCACAACCAGCCATTTGATCTACAGGGTAAAACTGTATTGATAATAGGTGCAGGTGGCTCTGCTAGAGGTGTAGTAAGAGCTCTAGCGAATGAATCTGTGGGAGACATTATCATTGCCAATCGGACTCTCTCTCGGGCTCAATCGTTATCGACGTTGTCTATGGGACTTGGGGTATCGGCTCGAGCAATATCACTCGATTGGCAAGAGCTATCTCTCGCAGCAGTCAAGTCAGAACTGATTGTCAATTGTACTTCTGTGGGCATGGCCCATACGTCTGAGTTCGGGTTGTCTCCATTATTATTGCAACAAATCTCGCCGAATAGTGTTGTGTATGACCTGGTGTATAATCCAATTGAAACGCAGTTATTAAAAGAAGCCGCACAGGCTGGGGCTGCTGTGATTAGCGGGATTAAAATGTTGGTTTATCAGGGAGCGGCGTCATTCGAATTGTGGTTTGACAGACCCGCCCCAGTAGATGTGATGCTGGAATCAGCGGACAAGGCTATCCAAGATATGGCGCAAAATCTAGATTAAGGTTATTAATTAATAAGGGAAGAGGGAACAGCATGATCCGTTGGTTTACGGCAGGTGAATCTCATGGTCAAGGGTTATTAATAATTGTTGAGGGTATACCTGCGGCACTACCTATAGATGAAGAATACATTGCCTTTCACTTAGGCAGAAGACAGAAAGGGTATGGTCGAGGAGGGCGTATGCTCATTGAGCAAGATCATGCCCAGATAATGTCTGGTGTACGACATGGAAAGACGTTGGGCAGTCCAATAGGTATGGTTATTGAAAACAAGGATTGGGCCAACTGGACTGAAGCAATGGCAGTTGAACATATTGATAATCCGTCTCAAGAGGGTAGAAATAGGCGAGTAACTAGGATTCGTCCAGGTCATGCAGATTTGCCTGGTACTATGAAATATGGCTTTGACGATGTTAGAAATTCTTTGGAAAGGGCGAGTGCTCGTGAAACGGCCGCTCGAGTTGCTGCAGGGGCGATAGCTATGAAATTTCTCGAGGAATTTGGCATCAAGATGCGGAGCCATGTCATTTCAATTGGTAGCGTCTGGGCAAAATCCTCAGATGATATTGATTGGGAGGCAGTGGAACAATCTCCTGTAAGGTGTGCTGATAATAGTGCGGCAGAGAAGATGATTACTGAAATAGATTCGGCTAAAGATGCCGGAGATACTGTCGGTGGCACCGTGGAGATCATTGCGGAAAACGTGCCTATTGGTTTGGGGTCACATGTACATTGGGACCGTAAGATTGATGGGCTGATATCTCAGGCGTTGATGTCCATAAATGCGGTTAAAGCAGTTTCAATAGGACCTGGATGGGATGTGATAGGTGACTGGGGTTCAAAAGTTCAGGATGTGATAGAGCCGGTTACTGATCCTGATAATCCTTGGCAACGAAAGACGAATCGAGCGGGTGGCATAGAAGGCGGGATGACCGATGGAATGCCAGTAGTAGCGCGGTTTGCTATAAAACCAATAGCTACTCTTCATAACCCTTTGCCGTCAGTTGATCTTGATACTGGAGAACCGGTGCAGGCTCATTTTGAAAGATCAGATGTTTGCCAAGTTCCGCCAGCAGGGGTGATTGGTGAGGCAATGGTAGCTTTAGTTCTTGCAAATGCCTTATTGGAGAAATTTGGAGGTGATTCTATCCCAGAGTCATTGCATAACTACGCTGGTTATATGAAAACTGTTGGACCCCGCAAGATATACAAGTAAATATTTCCACCCACAGAAATTATAGACGTAGTCATGGATTTCTGATATATTGTGAGGGATTCGAAAATCCCGACTAGGAGGAATTGTTATGGAAGGGAAAGTACAGCTCGAGATCACTTACTGCGTACCTTGACAGCACCACGCTACCGCCACGTGGATGGCGAATGAATTCTTCAGGGCCTATGGACCTGATGCAGCAATAACTATATCACCCAGAGGACAGGGAATAATGGAAGTATTCCTCGATGGTGAGAAAATTTTCGACAAGAAGGCTGAAGGTAACACCTATCCAGATTTGGCCCGCGTAAGGAAGATGAAGGAAGTAATCGCGGAGAAGATCGAGAGTGTTGATGCCGTAGCCGCACCAGCAGACGACTAGTCTCAATAGGTGCTAACAAAGTAAAAACCCTCCTGTTTACAGGAGGGTTTTTACTTTGTTCCATATCTCCATGGACAGTTGGTTTGCCGGACTAGTGGCGTCTATGACTAGCCACTTGGATTTATTGGTTTGTGCTTGTTCTAGGAAGCCTTGGTGGACTCTTTTATGAAAAGACAACTCTGAGTTGTCGAAGGCATCCCTTTTCCGTTCTGTAATGCGTGTTAAAGCAATTTCAGGCGATATGTCTAACAATATGGTTAAGTCAGGCTCTATGTCTCCAGTTGCTAATTTGTTGAGCGCTATGATATTGGTTATGTCCAGTCCTCTGCCGTAGCCTTGATATGCGATGGTAGAAGCGGTAAATCGATCGGATACTACGTTTTTACCCGAATGGATAGCGGGATTAATGATCTGTTTGACTAATTGTTGTCTAGCCGCGGTGAATAGCAGTAACTCCCCTAATGGACTTATGTCAGTACGTGTCTTGAGTAGTTTTCTAAGCTGTTCTCCCAGAGGTGTTCCGCCAGGCTCCCGCGTGAATACGTATGGGTGCCCTCGTCGCACCAATCTACTGCCTAGACGTTTGATCTGGGTGCTTTTCCCAGAACCGTCTCCGCCCTCAAAAACTATGAAAGCCAATTACGGCTCCTTTTGTACGGGTTGAGATTTTCATAAAATGTAAAGACAAACTATTCCTTTTATGGCTTGTATATTAAAACTCCACGTTCAGGTTCTTTACCTTTGCTGGTTGATGCTAGGCTAAATTTGTCCGCTAGCATATGTTGGAGTCTTCGTACATATGGTCGTTGTGGTGTTAGCAATACACTGAATTCTCCCTCAAGGATTTTCTGGGCAGCTGATTCAGCTTCTTGCATGGCGTCTTCTATAGTGATTTTAGACGATGGAGCACTTGTATCAGGAGTTCCCCCGGTTACTCTAATGTCTATACCCCTATTTCTGGCAAGGGTATTCAGAAAGTCTATTATTTGAGGCATGGTGTTTTTTCTTAGGACATATACTGGGGTGCCGCTGGTCTCGGCTACTCTGACCAGTTGAGCCCCTCTTCGGTAGTGAGTCTTAGTGGTCAGAACTAATGTAGCTCGCTTCAATTCGTTGGAGGTTTCTATGGTTATTCCAGTTTCGGCTTGAGCGGCCTCTAATTTGTCCCTACTAATACCGAACATGAATATCTTTTCATCAAGATATCTGTCTTTAGATATATCGTTGTTTCTTTCTTGTGAGGGAGGTTGTTGCGCCTCCATTTTCTTACCAGATGTCATTGTAGGAGACCACGCTCCCGGAGTTCCTTCACTCTGGCGCGGCGCTTCTTGTGTCCGTTCTACGTTTCCTTGCTCGTCTAGTCGGCGTATTTCAGGAATAATCTGATATCCTCTCAGAGCCTGGTCTATTGTATCGGCTACGTCATCGTGAACAGCTACTTGTTGCCATCCTTGTATCTCTACAATAACGTCGAATGTGGGTGGAGCTTTCCTTTCCAGAACAGTTTTTTGAGTTCCTCTGAATTTGGCTTCTTGATCGCTGAGAGTTACTGTTTGTACTCCTCCAATCAAGTCTGAAAGTGTTGGATTTAGTATTAGATTATCCAAGGTATTTCCGTGGGCAGTAGCGACCAATTGTACCCCGCGTTCCGCTATGGTCCTGGCTGCTACAGCTTCTCTCTCGGTACCCATTTCATCAATGATAATTACTTCGGGCATATGGTTTTCAACTGCTTCTATCATCACGTCATGTTGATTTGCGGGTGTAGCAACTTGCATTCTTCGTGCATGTCCTATAGCAGGGTGTGGTATATCCCCATCTCCTGCGATCTCGTTAGATGTGTCTACGATTATTACGCGTTTTTTTGCTTCATCAGCTAATACCCGAGCAGTTTCTCTTAGCATTGTGGTTTTGCCTACTCCGGGCTTACCGACTAACAATATATTTTTCCCGGAAAATGCCAAGTCTTCTATAATCTTAATAGTCCCGTGCACCGCGCGACCCACTCTGCAGGTGATGCCCACTATTTCGCCTTTGCGGTTTCGTATAGCTGAAATACGGTGTAGGGTTCGCTCGATACCCGCGCGATTATCTTTTCCAAAATTACCAATGTTATTTATGAGATCTTCTAAATCGTTTCTTTCTACTACCGTATCATCAAGAATTACATCGCCAGAAACAAACCGGGCTTCTGGGACTCTACCTAGGTCCATGACTATCTCCAGTAATTCGTTTTGCTGTTCGTTTGAACGGATGGCATTTTGAATTCGTTCAGGTAGTGCTGAAAGTAGAGAGTCAAGGTCAGAGATGATTAGTTCTTCGGTGGTGACCAACGTTATCCCTCCGGTTCTGTGTGAAAGATTTCGATGATTTCATATCTTTCCGATATATCCGAGCTTTCTCCATTATGCCAAAATTCGCCCGAGCAGTATCCGGTGATAGTATGATTCAAGGTAATCATCAACTATTAACCGTTTTATTTGAGTTAAGATTCAGGAAATGAGTATGAAATCTTGAGTCTTTTGTTAACTCAGGATGAAATGAGGTGGCCATTAAATTGGCCTGTTGTACAGCTACTGGTCGACCATCCTGTAGGGAAGCCATAATTGATACCCCGCTCCCGACCCGTTTGATCACTGGTGCTCTTATAAAGATAGCATGGTATGGAGTTTCATCAAAGCCTGTGATTTCTAAGCCCTGCTCAAAGCTATCAATTTGTCGTCCGAAAGCATTACGTTGTACACCGATGTCCATAATCTCTAATGGTACTGGATCGTTTTCGGTAATTTCGCTGGCCATCATGATCATGCCGGCACATGTGCCCCACAGCGGTTTACCGTCGGTTGCAAGCTGCTTTATTGGTTCTCTTAAATCATATCTGGTTAACAGGCGACTTAGAGTTGTGCTTTCGCCTCCGGGGATGATTAGCCCGTCAACGTCAGAAAGCTGTTCTGGGAGCCTGATCTCACGACACTCGACTCCTAGAGTTTGGAGTATATTAATATGTTCGATAAAGTCACCCTGGATAGCCAGGACACCGATTAACAAATTCGTATAACCTGATGTTTAAATATTGTTAGCCTATTTATATGGCTCTGGGCATTTCAAATGCGATCTCTTTGCTAATTTTACCATCACGCATCTCAAATATATGAACTAATCTCATTTCTACTTGTTGCCCGATTTGGAATGGTAGATACCCTTCTTTAATAATAGTGAATTTTACTATGCTGTCGTCAGTAACACGATCTTCTGTGGCAAATCTATCCAGATTCATGAAAGAAACATCTTTGACGGAACCGAATATTTGGTAATAATTCTGTGCCACGTCGGTTTTGCCAGTAAATCTTAGCCCGCGTGCCGGAGCTTCCCACACAATATCGTCGGTATATAGTTCTAATGCAGCTTCGATTTCGTTGAGTTCTTCACTATGAAAGTGTGCCTCAACTACTTCTAAATTTTTCTCTCTTATGTCGTTTACTGGCATATGTTTATTATGAGACAGAAATCAGTGTATTGGTTACTTATATGCTCCTAGGGGCCAGCAGTTGATCTTGAGGGATGCTTCGTGCGCTAATCCCGACCATAGCTTCTCCGAGGTCTTTAGATACTTCTGCGATAATTTTCGGATCCTGGTAGTGTGTCACTGCTTGGACAATGGCGTTGGCCCGCTGGTCAGGATTTCCTGACTTGAATATACCGGACCCTACGAACACACCGTCTGCTCCTAATTGCATCATCAGGGCAGCGTCTGCGGGGGTTGCTACCCCACCGGCGGCGAAATTTACAACCGGCATTCTGCCCAGCTCTTTTGTTTGAGTTAGCAGTTCTAGGCTTACTCCTAGATCTCGAGCTTCTACGGTTAGTTCATCGTCTGGCATTGTTTGCAGCTTTCTGATCTCATCTTGAACGGTCCGCATGTGGCGTACAGCCTCAACTATATCTCCGGTCCCTGCTTCCCCTTTAGTACGGATCATCGCTGCGCCTTCTGATACTCTTCTTAATGCTTCCCCTAAATCTCTGCACCCGCATACGAAAGGTACTGTGAAGTCATGTTTCCAGACATGGTGCTTCTCATCTGCGGGAGTTAATACTTCGGATTCGTCGATATAATCTACGCCGAGTGCTTCTAACACCTGTGCTTCTACAAAATGTCCTATTCGGCATTTTGCCATTACAGGAATACTTACGGCGTTAATAATCTCCATTATTTTCGTAGGGTCGCTCATACGTGCTACCCCGCCATCTGCTCGTATGTCAGCAGGAACTCGCTCAAGTGCCATGACTGCAACTGCTCCAGCTTCAGCAGCTATAGTAGCCTGCTCAGCGTCTACAACATCCATGATCACGCCGCCCTTCAACATTTGGGCGTGTCCTGATTTCACAGTAAAAGTTCCAGTTAATGTTTCAACCATAATGCTTTCCCTCCCAAGATAACGTAGGAAATAGATCGAATATTATGTGTATTATACTCTGCAGCGTGTTTGGTTATCAATTAAACATAATATCTTCAGATCTGTTATCCGCATGGTCTTCTGAGCAGGTAACAATTGGATTCCTTGACAGTGCCCAAGCAGTGGGCTTTAATATTAACTTGATTAGCCGAGGTAGCTCAGGTGGTAGAGCACGGCACTGAAAATGCCGGTGTCGACAGTTCGAGTCTGTCCCTCGGCACCTTTATCGGCAGGTGCCGTACGAGCGGAAGTGGCTCAGTGGTAGAGCATCTCCTTGCCAAGGAGAGGGTCGCGAGTTCGAATCTCGTCTTCCGCTCCATTTATAAATTTAACCCCTATCC
>CAZVRK010000037.1:0-3270 GCA_964629875.1 uncultured Dehalococcoidia bacterium
GGGTCGCGAGTTCGAATCTCGTCTTCCGCTCCATTTATAAATTTAACCCCTATCCAAACACAGGATAGGGGTTTTTCATATTGAGGTATACTCTTGGCGATGGTAAATATTTAGAGGTGAGCTTATGCCCAGATTAACTCCAATCACTGAAAGAACCCAACTATCTGGGGAATCTTTGAATGCTTTTGACTCGATAGTTGAGTCCAGGGGGCGAATTAATGGGCCTCAGTCTATGCACATGTATGTTCCGGATATAGCTCGCTGTTCAATAGAGCTTAGTGATGTATTGTTATACAAATCTGGCTTGTCGGCACATGATGTTGAATTGGCAATACTTGTATCGGCAAGGGAAATGGATTGTGAATATGTCTGGGCTTCACATACAAATTCAGGGCTTAAGGCAGGGGTAAGATTAGAAGCAATAGACACTATTGGTGCGTTTAAGAATTTGGATAATCTTACGGAAGACGAGGCGGTAATAGTGCAGTATGGTCGTGAAGTGTTGGGATCTCACAAAGTAGACCAGGCTACATTTGATAGGGTCTTGGCTAGACATGGTGAATCGGGAACAATAGCTATAGGGGCACTTATGGGGTACTATGCCATGTTAAGTTGCACTTTAATAGGTACAGCTATGGAACCTGCTAATCAGGATCACCCGCTTCCTAAGAGATAGATTGTTAGCACGGATTCTCTATATGTGAATAATAATAACTTAATGGAGCTAGGAAAAATGACTTATTACGCTTACGTATCACTCCAGGGTGATGACAAAATTTCACGTTTCGTGATGGACGCTGATTCGGGTTCACTTGAAAAAACAGGAGATACTCTTGTCAATGGAGGCCCTGCTCCCCTAACTGTTAGCCCTGATCATACAGTTCTGTATGTGGGGCAGCGTAACTCAAAGCAGTTATCAAGTTTTGCAATAGATGTTAACACTGGCGACCTTAGTCCTACAGGACATGTCGATGTAGGCGAAGAGACTTGTTTCATGTCTACAGACAAGACAGGTAAATATTTGTTGTCTGCCTATTATCAAGCAGGTTATTGCGCAGTGCATCCTATTAGCGATACAGGATCATTAGGTGGTGGTGCCATAGAATGGGTTCCAACTAACTCTGGTGCCCATTGTTTTCAGACTGACCCGTCTAATCGCTATGCTTTTCTGCCTCATATTGCCGAAGGTTCAGGTGGGTTGCTACAACTTGCGCCAGAGAAACAGTCGGCTATCAATGCGATTTTTTTATACAAATTTGATGTTAATACAGGCCATATAGTAGCGAATAATCCGGCACGCATTAGTCCTAATGGCAAGGATGGACCTAGGCATTTTTGCTTCCATCCGACGAAAGACATCGTTTACTTTAGCAACGAGCAAGGCGGTAGTGTTACCGCATATGATCTTGACACCGATACTGGTCTATTAAATGCGAGACAAACCGTTACGACATTACCCGGGGGGTATACTGGTAAGAATTCATGTTCTCAAATTCAGATTCATCCGGATGGAAAATTTCTATACGTGCCAAACAGAGGGCACAACACTGTTGCGTCTTTTATCATTGATGAAGTCACAGGCGAGTTGACTGCTACAGGATGGACTTCTTCAGATCCCGTGCCTCGTGCATTTACTGTGGACCCTACAGGTAACTTTATGTTTGTTGGTGGACTAGAGACGGGAAATCTACTTGGATTTCGAATAGATCAGGAGTTAGGAACATTAACACAGATTGCCACATATCAAGTAGGCGACACCCCTATGTGGGTAATTGTAATAGAGGTTTAGTTTATTAGCGGATCCAAAACTTCTTTTGTTGCATTTTGGGGCGAATTCACCAGGGTGCTGACTTCGTAAGACCGCATTAGCTCTGGGTCAAAGGGTATTAGCATCTCCTGGAGTTGTTCTATGTTTTGATTATGAGGATTAAGCCAGTCGTGGTAACAGTCTTTGGGAAGAATTACAGGCATACGTTCGTGGATAGGCTTCATTAGTGAGTTGGCCGATGTTGTGATAATGGAGCATGATGTTATAGGCCCAAGATTCGGGAAATTCTTCAAGGTTGTGTGGTCCCAAATACCGGCAAATGCAAACATTTCATCTGATTCCATTGTTATACGGTACGGTTGTTTGGATTTGCTGCTAGTTTTCTGCCATTCGAAGAATCCTGTAGCAGGGATAAGACAACGCTGTCCCTGAAATATCTTCTTATATGCGGGACGTTCGGTAATTGATTCTGAGCGGGCGTTAATCATTCTAGCCCGATCATTTATATTCTTAATCCAAAATGGTGCTAGTCCCCATCCCATGCATCTGGGAAAGTTAGTGTCTCCATCGGATACTATTGCGAGGACATCGCTTGTAGGGAAAATATTGTATTTTGGGAAGGTTGCGTTTGCAGCAGTCACTTCTGTTATCGTAAGTTCATCCAAATTGAAGTGGAAAGCAAGCTGATTAGCATTAGCGTTTAAATCGTAACGACCGCACATATAATTGCTCAATTACCCTAAATCTAATAAAGTTATTATAACTTTTAGTTCGTGATTATGACTATTGGGATGTAATTATCCTAAATAGGGTCGGAATTCATCTCTTATCACTTGAACTCTGTGTGTGTAACGCTAGAATAACAAATGTGTAATTGTACTTAATGGTCGTGGACAGGCCGTATATCATGAGAAATGGCAGGTGCCTAGGAATTGTTAGAACATCTTGGAGTTCGGTGGGGATATGTATTCCTCAGGGCAGCATCGTATATGTCAGAGGAAGATGTCAAAGATCTTATGACTCAGGCAGTTGAGATGTACCTAAAAGGCGAGGACGAACGGCTAGTTAAAGGCTCTAGTTTTGACGGGAAACTTTATACGGATCAGAAATACGAGATCCTGGGTGCATTTGGGGGCCAACGGTTTGATGCTGATCTGGAAACTATTCGCGGTAAAGACAAAGCTACATTTTTGGTGAGCGAACAGACTACCGGTTTTGGGAGCTCTATATCTCAGAACTAGACTGTTGATGAAATAAAAGGAGGATACAATGTCTGAATCGGTCAATATTCCCCTTATGGCCCACTTAATGCGAAGAGCTGGTTTTGGAGCACGACGCAACGAACTTGAAAACTATTGCCAACAAGGATATTCGGAGACGGTTGAATGGCTATTGAATCCTAGTGAAGACAATGGGCTCGATGAGGATATCGTCACCAGATACTATATTGATATAGATGATTTACGTAATGCGGACCCTACCAATGCTTGGTGGTTGTACCG
>CAZVRK010000037.1:3370-8190 GCA_964629875.1 uncultured Dehalococcoidia bacterium
AGATATCCTTGGGGACCTTTCCCTATGGAATTTGAATATAGGTCTGAGGACCATGACGATGACGAAAAAACGTTTCTTGGAGAGACGGGACGTTTTAATGGTGAGGATATTATAGATATCGTTGCTAGGCATCCTGCTACAGGTCGTTTTATAGCCGAAAAACTATATCATTTCTTTGTGTCGGATGATCCAGCTCCAGAGGATGCTGTTGCCCAACTGTCCGAAGAATATATGAACTCTAACTATGATATTAGGTCCGTCATGAGGGTTTTGTTAAACTCGGATTTCTTTAAACAGGCTTTTTACAAAAAGGTGAAGAGCCCTGCGGAAGTGGTAGCTAGTGTTGTTCGTTTGGTAGGTGATTACCAAGAACCAAAACCTGGCTTGTTAGACGTAGCTTATGAATCAAAGTATATGGGTCAGGAATTGCTAAACCCGCCTACAGTAGAAGGGTGGCACACTGGTAAAGAGTGGATTGATAGTGGGTCTTTGGTGGGTAGAGTGAATTTCGCGTCTGATCAATTGGGGGATTTAGGGCAAAAAGGCGTGCAGGACATTATCGAACGGATATCCAAACAGTCGGGCCATATTACCCCTGATTACCTTGTTGATTCATGTCTTGACCTGGTGGGCCCGTTAGTTTTGGAAGATAAGACTAGAAATACTCTCGTCGATAAGGCGGGGGTTCTAGGGGATATGGATTTGGCTATAGATGAATCTATGGAAATGTTCGAGATGAGAGTGGCTGAAATGCTTCAATTGATTGTAGCCACTCGAGAATTCCAATTTGCGTAGGGACAGTTATATGACTATTACTAATAAATTCGTTAATTATGAATATGATCACACTATAGGGATGGATGATTTCGCCGGTCGTGCATTCCGCAATTTGTCTGATCTGGCGGTAGCTGATGATGGAGTATTGTTTGTTCTACAACGAGGAGAGTCAGTTCATAATAACCCTTCAGTAAAGATATGTACTGTCGATGAGGATTGGATCGGCGAATTTGGAGATTATGGGCAAGAACCTGGTCAGTTGATGTGGCCCTGTGGGATTGCTATTAGTAATGAAAAAGAAATATATGTGACTGATGAATGGAATCAAAAAGTTCTAGTTTTTGATATGGAAGGTTCATTTGTCTTTCAATGGGGCATTAAAGGGTCTGCTGAGGGAGAATTTGATAGTCCGTCCGGGATAGCATTTGAAGGATCAGGCAATCTCTTAGTAGTCGACGCTCGTAACAGCCGCATCCAAAGGTTTACCATTAAGGGAGAATATATAGATTCTTTTGGTTCTCATGGTACTGGGGCAGGCGAATTTAATATGCCTTGGGGGATTGCTGTAAATCATTCAGGAGAAATTTACGTTAGCGATTGGAGAAATGATCGTATACAAAAATTCACATCGAACGGTGAATATATTCTTGAATGGGGTGAACACGGCAGCAATGAAGGTCAGTTCAATCGTCCTGCTGGATTATGCGTTGATGAAGATGGGTTAGTGTATGTCGCAGATTGGCATAATGATAGAGTTCAGATATTTGACTCCGAAGGTTCTTATCTAGTTGAACTAACTGGTGATGCGACTATGTCAAAGTGGGGAGCGCAGTTGTTAAACGCTAATCCTTTAATGGAAGGGTTTCGGCAAACAGCAAAATACCCTGAACGAGAGGGCAAATTATATCGGCCACGATCGGTTCAGGTAGATAAAACGGGACATATATTCATAGTGGATTCCTGTAAGGGTCGCTTGCAGATATATCAAAAGATTTAGATACACGTTCTGATATGCCCTATTTATTTGTCTCTCCACAATTGAGCGACATCTATGACCCGTTTGAATTCAACATTAGGATAACTTTTAATAGTTGTTATTAGTCGGTCTAGCATCATCAACCTACCAGGTCTTCCGATATATTGCGGATGCATGGTTAATGTAAATGCTCTACCATATCTGTATAGACCTTCAAATTCACGTAACCAGTTAGCATAGACTTCGTCAGGGCCTCTCATCGGACCTAACCGATTTGCTGAAGGTGCGTATACAAAGTTTGGTGCGTCGTCCAATAACCAGTGTATTGGAATCTCGATCATTGGTTGGTTGTTCACTTTTTGATCCAGGATATATGGAGCGTCATCTCCCATTAAGCTACTGTCATATATCATCTCGTACTTTTCGAGCAGCGGTAACGAACTAGGACTTAATTCCCAATTGGGTGATCTGTATCCATAGGGCCTTTGCCCTGTGATTTTTTTGATGGTTTCTATACCTTTTACCAGGACTTCTTCTTCTTCATTAGGAGTCATGCTGGCGGGAGCTTCATGCATATAGCCGTGATGACCTATCTCGTGCCCTCTTGATAATATGTCTAAAACCAAAGGTTCATGTGTATCAGCTACATATCCAGGTATGTAGAAGCTGGCTTTGATGCCATGACTATCGAGTATGTCTAGTATTCGAGGTGTAGCAACACTGGGACCGTACTCGGCCATAGACATAAGACTTGGAAGATTGCCGTAATCAGGGTTTCTTCGTATCCATGATGACATCCCGTCCACGTCAAAAGTTAACATTGCGACGCATTTTATATTGCCAGGCCATATACCAGACATAAGGTACCTCTCTAGTTAAAAATCTGATTATGTAACACAAATTTAACATTTTTGTAAATTCTATGTAACAAGTAAATGCGAAGATCCATTCTAACTTGAGATATATCAAAGGAGATTAATAACTATGGTTGGAGCAGATATAGGTTGGGTGATGGCGTGTTCCGCTCTGGTGTTACTTATGACACCGGGACTAGCCTTCTTCTACGGCGGGTTAGTTGGTCGTAAGAACGCCAGCGGTACCATTATGCATAGTTTAATGGCGATGGGTGTGGTAAGTATTGTCTGGGTTCTTTGGGGATATAGTTTGGCTTTTGCACCTGGCTCCACGTTTGTTGGTGGCCTGGATTTCTTTGGCTTGGCAGGAGTTAGTGCTGAAGGTAATGCAATTCATGGTCTGACTATACCTGATCAGCTAATGATGATTTTCCAGGCGATGTTCGCTATTATCACTCCGGCTTTGATAACTGGAGCTTTTGCAGAACGTATGAAGTTTAGTTCGTACGTGATATTTATCGTGTTATGGGTCACTTTCGTATATGCGCCTGTATGTCACTGGGTATGGGGTGGAGGTTTCCTCGGTTCAATGGGAGCCCTAGACTTTGCTGGCGGCACAGTTGTACACATTAACTCAGGTATAGCTGCATTGGCTGCAGCAATTATTTTTAGAAAGAGACTGGGATTCGGTAGTGACGCAGGTACTCCTCATAACGTGCCGATGGTTGTTTTAGGAGCTGGATTACTATGGTTCGGGTGGTTCGGATTCAACGCGGGAAGTTCCCTAGCTGCCGACGGCCTAGCAGTTAATGCTTTTGTCGTGACTAATACTGCTGCAGCGGCCGCATTAGTGACATGGGTAATCATATCTTGGATACAAACGAAGAAAGCCAGTGTAACAGGAGCGGCAACAGGAGCTGTGGCAGGATTAGTTGCTATCACACCTGCGGCAGGCTTTGTTGGCCCAATGCCTGCCTTGATTATTGGTATCGGAGCAGGAGTAATTTGTTACGTAGCTATAGTAGCTTTAGCGAAACTCAAAGTAGATGACGCTCTAGCTGTATTTGGAGTCCATGGTATGGGTGGCATCTGGGGCGCCATCGCTACTGGTTTGTTTGTTGGATGGGGTTATGGGGCCTTAGGTGAGGGAGTAACTAGAATGGCCCAAGTTAACGTTCAACTTATCGCCATTGGAGCTACGATAGCATACTCATTCGTAGTAACCGCTATAATACTGTTAGTCATTAAGTTCACTTTGAAGCTAGAGGTATCTGAGGAAGAAGAGAGAGCAGGATTGGATGTTTCCCAGCACGGTGAAGAGGCTTATATGGCTTAGCCTGTTACCTGTAGCGACTTGCCTGACGAGCAAGTAAAATAGATCAAATGCATATGTCTGGCCGGTACTTTTTGCTGGCCAGACATATGGGTTATAAAAACAATGGCAACAATAGGAAAAAAATTATGTTGGTACAAGGAGTTTGAGTAATGAGCTATAAAGCTGAATATATTTGGATAGATGGTCAAAAACCGACGGCTAAACTACGCTCCAAGGGTAAAGTGATAGCTGACGGAGAACAACCACCAGTTTGGGGGTTTGATGGGTCAAGTACAGAACAGGCGGAAGGTCACGCATCAGACTGTGTACTGAACCCGGTATTTGTTTGTCCTGACCCTGTTCGTGGTGGGGACAATAAACTAGTCATGTGTGAAGTTTTACTTACTGATATGACTCCGCACCCATCTAACAATAGGTCTGCGTGTGCAGCTGCAGCTGAAAAATACGGTTCTTTCGACACGTGGTTTGGTATTGAACAAGAATATACGTATTTTGATGGTATAAAACCTTTGGGTTGGCCAGACAACGGCTTTCCAGCTCCTCAGGGAGGTTATTATTGCGGCGTAGGATCAGATGAAGTGTTTGGACGTCCGATAGTTGAAGCTCATTTAGATGCCTGTATTGAAGCTGGTCTACAAATAGCCGGTATTAATGGTGAGGTCATGCCAGGACAGTGGGAATTCCAGATTGGGCCTATTGGAGCACCGGCAGTAGCCGATCATCTATGGGTAGCTCGGTGGCTGTTATACCGAATTGCGGAAGAATTTGATGTGAGCGCTACTTTAGATCCCAAGCCAGTCAGGGGTGATTGGAATGGAGCAGGAGCTCACACTAATTTCTCCACTAAGCAGATGCGTGAAGGTTATGACGCTTGTGT
>CAZVRK010000037.1:8290-12983 GCA_964629875.1 uncultured Dehalococcoidia bacterium
CCGGAGCTAGAGTTCTTCTACCTAAAAGATTCAGAATCTGTGCAGCCTTTAGATAATTTTGGATATTACGACCAACAATCTAGTAATCCTTCAGCTGACTTGCGGAGAGATACGGTGCTCAATTTGTCAGATATGGGAATACCCGTTAAGTATTCACATCATGAAGGGGCTAATAGCCAACATGAAATAGATCTTCAATACACTGATGCTTTAACAATGGCAGATAGTGTTATGACAGCTAAACTAGTTATCAAAGAGATGGCTCAACTGGGAGGAGCGTATGCATCTTTTATGCCAAAACCATTCTCAAACTCTAATGGATCTGGCATGCACACACACCAGTCCTTGTTCAAAGGTGACCAAAACGTTTTCTATGATGAAGAAGACGGGGATCATCTTTCTGAGACTGGGAAGAGATTTATAGCAGGACTTCTTAGACACGCTCCCGAGATCACGTTAGTAACGAACCAGTGGGTGAATTCATATAAGAGATTGGTTCCAGGATATGAAGCTCCGGTATATATTTCATGGGCCGCTGTTAACAGATCAGATCTTATAAGAGTCCCTGCTTATAAACCTGGGTATGATAGCTCAGTTCGAATCGAGTACAGGGCTCCAGATCCGGCATGTAATCCTTACTTGGCTTTTAGTGTCATGTTAGCTGCTGGGCTAAAAGGTATTGAATTAGAATATCCGATCCCGACGCCAGTTGAAGGTAATGTTTTCGCTATGACTGCGGAAGAAAGAGCTGCCAGAGACATACGGACGCTTCCGGGAAGTTTAGGAGAGGCGCTGGCCATTGCTGAGGATAGTTCGCTCCTCAGAGAAACTTTGGGGGATCAGACATTTTCTAGCTTTATAAAGAACAAGAAAATCGAATGGGATGAGTATAGAGCCACAGTTACAGATTATGAGATAACAAGGTATTTATCTGTTTTATAACGGATTCAGATTGTGCTTGTTATTCTAATTGAATACATTCATGGCTTTATCTAGACCTTCTAAAAACATCGTATCTAGAAGGTCGACTACAGTAGCAACAGTTTTGGCGATTAATGGAGATTCAGAATCAGAGAACTTGCCTATCACATGTGATATCTGGTCTAAGTTTTCCTCCGGACGCCCAATTCCGAGCCGTAATCTGGGAAATTGATCTGTTCCAAGTGCAGATATAATCGATTTTATACCGTTATGGCCGGCATCGCTTCCACTGGCTCTAAGTCTGATCTTTCCCACGGGCAATGCCATTTCGTCATATATAATCAATGTGTCGCTAGGGTTTATACCGAATCGATCTGTTAAATAGCGGAGAGCTTCTCCACTATTATTCATAAAAGTTCTGGGTTTAACCAGAACCACTTTATGGTCTAGATGGCTACCGATGCCCAAGATTGCTTTGGGACGTTTTTCAGAAAGCTTTATTTCCCATCTCGACGATATTAAATCCAACGCTCTGAATCCGATATTATGGCGAGTTCCTACATATTTAGATCCTGGATTTCCTAGTCCAATAATTAATTTCATTATTTATTAAATGTGCCTTATATTTACGATTGGTCGGAAATGCTCTCCGGGTTGGACAAGAGATTATTAAATTCTTGTTCTGACAGTATAGGTATACCGTTGGTTTCTGCTGATTTTAATTTCGATCCAGGAGATTCCCCTGCAACCAGAAAATTAGTCTTTCCAGTAACGGAAGAGGTTGCGGACGCTCCTAGTGATTTTACTAGGGTCTCAGCTTCCCTTCTAGTCATGCTACTTAGCGAACCCGTTATGACGAATGTTAATCCTACCCAAGGTGAATTGGATTCTATGGTGGATGTTCTGTTGTTACTGGGTTCTATCCCTAGATTCAGGAGTTTATCGATAATGTCTCGGTTGTTGGGAACTGCAAAATAGCTGACTAGGCTGTCGGCAATTTTGGGGCCAATCCCTTGAACAGCCATTAAGTCTTCATGAGAAGCTACCATAATATTGGATAGATCGTCGTATCTTGCAGAAAGTAACTCTGCGACTTCTGTACCCACATGAAATATTCCTAAAGAATATAGAAACGTTGCCAATGTATTTGTCTTACTTTGTTCAATGTTTGTGATTATCTTGGTCGCGAGGATATCTCCCATTCTTTCTAAATTTACTAGATCAGATTTTCTGAGTTTATATAAATCAGAAATATCGTTTATTAACCCTTGTTCTATCAAAATATTGCACCATTTCTCACCGAGTCCGTCTATATTCATCGCCCCTTTACTTACAAAATGTTTTAGGAGCTCCAAGAATTGGGCAGGACAACTAACGTTTGGACACCGATGCATGGCGTCGTCCGTGTTTTTTACTATCAGACTTGTACATATGGGGCAGTGAGATGGCATTTTAAAAGACATTTCACTGCCGCTTCTACGATCCAGTATTGGTCCTATCACTTGTGGTATAACCTCGCCCGCTCGTTCAATGGTAACCCAGTCACCTTCTCTAATGTCTTTTCGTAGGATATCTTCCTCGTTGTGTAAGGATGCGTTTTTAACTGTAACTCCACTAACGATTACGGGTTCCAAAACAGCGTATGGATTTAAGCTGCCGGTTCTACCGACATTTATACCTATAGAATGAAGCTTCGTTATGACGCGTTCAGCGGGAAATTTATAAGCTATCGCCCATCTCGGCTCTCGCCCGACTACTCCCATTCTATCCTGGGCAGAGTATTCATTTACTTTAACTACGACACCATCGGCTTCATAACCAAGGTTATGACGGTTTGCAATCCATTCGCGATGATATGCTTCAATATCTTCAATTGAAGTACATTGTGCGTTATGCGGATTCACTCGAAATCCTAAAGTCTTAAGCCATTCCAGAGATTGGCTATGAGTGTCGGGTTTATATAATCCGTCGTTATTAATAAGGCTGTAGACCCATATTTGCATATTACGTGACGCTGTAACCTTTGGGTCAAGATTGCGGATACTACCAGCTCCTGAATTTCTTGGATTTGCGTAAAGGCTTTCTCCGCTAGCAGCTCTTTGTTCATTTAGTTTTTTAAAACTAGCAATGGGCATATATACCTCGCCCCGAACTTCCAAGTGTGGAGGAAAGTCTCCTGAAAGTCTCAAAGGTATACTTTTGATAGTTTTGATATTTTGTGTGACATCTTCTCCTATTGATCCGTTTCCCCTTGTGGATGCTTGTACGAGTAACCCGTTCTCGTATATTAAGCTCACGGCGAGACCGTCTATTTTTAATTCAGCCATTAAAGTGAAAATCTCATTATTCACTAGTCCTTTGACACGTCGCAACCAGTTTTCCATATCAGATTTATCGAAAGCATTGCCTAGACTCAACATGGGGATATCGTGAGCAACTTGTTCAAATCCTGATACCGGCTCTCCCCCAACTCTTTGTGACGGGGAATTAGGGTCAATGGCATTAGGACACACGCGCTCCAAAGATACTAGTTCTTGCATCATTTGGTCATATTCGGAGTCTGGAATAGATGGATTATCTAAGACGTAGTAGAGATGGTTATGATAGTTTAGCGCCTCTCGCAACTCTTCTATACGTTCAAATTGACTTTTTTCTACCATAATTGGGTCTCCATTCTGATCTTTTTGATTTCTATGATTAGTAAAAGTCTGTTTCTTTATTATAGGATTATCGGGATTTGTTAGCCATCTCGAATTTTTCGAGATAAAATAATATGAATTGGCAATTACCGGTTAGGAGGGTTCTCATTGACGACAGCAACACCAGAAGAAGCGAGAGTCCAGATTGTAAATATGGTACGGGATTTCGTTAAGCGTGAAGTAGAACCCGTAGCTGCTAAGTTAGATGAAGAGGATATAGTTCCACATGACCTAATAGATCAAATGAAGGAATTGGGTTTATTTGGTATTACTATACCAGAGGAATATGGAGGATTAGGACTGGATTACACAACCTTTGCCCATATTTTTGAAGAACTGAGCAAGGGTCTTATGAGCATTAGTGGCGCTATAGGGACCCATCATATCCTTGCGTATGTGATCAACCATTATGGAAGCGAAGAACAAAAACAACAATTCCTTCCAGATTTAGCAAGTGGACGAAAAAGAGGTGGTCTCGCTTTAACCGAGCCAAGCGGTGGTACTGACGTTGCTAACCTGCAAACTACTGCAGATAAAGACGGTGAAGAATATGTGATAAACGGAAGTAAGATGTTTATCACTAATGCAAAGTATGGTGATGCTTTTTGCCTGTTAGCTAGAACTGATCGAAGCGCAGATCCTAAACATCGTGGTTTAAGCGCCTTTGTTATTGAGAAAGGTGATCCAGGGTTTAAAGTCGGTCGTGAGTTAAACAAACTAGGGTATAGGGGTCTTGATACTTGCGAACTTATTTTTGAAAATTTCCGTATTCCTGCAGAGAACCTAATAGGCAGTGAGGAGAATCAGGGATTTGGCCAAGTAATGAGTGGATTAGAGACTGGGAGAATAAATGTAGCAGCAAGGGCAGTAGGAGTAGCTCAAGCAGCTTTTGAAGCTGCTATCCGTTATTCTCAGCAAAGAGAGTCCTTTGGGCAACCTATAAGCCAACATCAGGCCATACAAACCAAGCTTGCTGATATGGCCACAAAAATACAAGCCGCGAGGTTGCTGACATACGATGCGGCAAGGAAAAAGGATGACGGAGGGAGGGTTGACCTCGAATCGGGTATGGC
>CAZVRK010000038.1:0-12761 GCA_964629875.1 uncultured Dehalococcoidia bacterium
TCGTTGAGCCAATGACACGTGAACTAGGGTGGTCTAGAGGAATGCTATCCACCGCTGTGAGCCTTGGTGGATTATGTGCAGTCGTCACTTCACCAATATTAGGAAGATGGTTGGACAGATATGGTAGCGGAGCTATCATAGGAGTCTCATCTCTTCTCACAGGCCTGCTGGCCATCGGCTTAGGGTTTGTCAGTAACCCAGTCGCCTTCTATCTATTTTATGTACCCGGAAGAATGATTTTTTCAGGGCCTTTAGAACTAGGTTTACCTACAGCCCTTAGCAACTGGTTCATTCAACGTCGGGCAAAGGTACTAGCTATCGACTCAATCGCCAAAGGCGCAGGTCTAGCTATGATGCCATTCATAGCACAACTTTTCATCGTAGGATGGAGTTGGCGTACAGCTTGGATATTTTTGGGAATATGGACTTTAGCACTTGGGGTCATTCCGTCACTAATATTGGTATCTCGTAAGCCTGAAGACATGGGACTTGAAGTAGACCCTATAAAATCCTCATCAGATAACGACGATAGTACAAACAATCGATCTGTGCTCACCGCGTCTAACGAAGTCAATTTGACCGTCCATCAAGCTGTCAGAACACGGTCTTTTTGGATACTCGCAATATTTTCGGGCCTAGGCCTAATGGCTCAGGCAGGTATCAGCCTGCATCAGGTAGCGCATTATATAAATCTAGGATTACCTACTACGTCGGCAGCTTTAACAGCAAGCACTTTCGCTATTGCACAGATCCCGGCAAGTCTATTCTGGGGGGCTTTGGGCAGAAGCACACCTGTAAGATATTTACTAGCAGGATCAGCCTTTATACTAGCAATAGGTTCTATTACCAGCATAGTTAGCACTACAATTCCCACAAGCATATTTTCTTCTTTTACAGTAGGATTTGGGGTAGGCGGGATACATTTACTAATAAGACTCGTATGGGCAGATTATTATGGGCGAGAACACTTAGGAAGTATCAGAGGCTTAACAATGGCTGCTCAGATAGGCGGGCAGGCAATCGGGCCCGTCCTTTCCGGATTTATGTTCGATTATTTCGGAAGTTATTCCTGGCCTTTTGTAATTTATGCAATTTCAGTACTGATAGCCGGAATCGGTGTATTATTTGCCACCCCTCCCAAAGCACCTGAGGAGCCCGTATCCGACTAGACTTATATTAATTTAGGCATTACTTCTTTAGCGAATAAATCCATTGACCGAAGAACCTTGTCATGGGGCATACCTCCAAAATCGAAGTTGCACCCAAAATAGTCAATGCCAATCTTCCTGAACTCATTGATTTGTTCCACACATTGTTCAGGTGTCCCGATAACAGCTCTGTTTTTATTAAGGTATTCATAAGTTGCAGGTTGTTCTGAACGTGAAGATCTCCAATCCTCTATTTTCAAGTGCAATTCACTCCCAGAGGGAATATTATTTCTCCACTGCATAATGTCGACGACCCAGTTCAAACGCTCTCTAGTATCGTCTATCGCCTGTTGTTCTGTTTCAGCTACATAACAGTATCTGAAAAAAGGTATGTCAGACACTGGAACATTGAACCCAGCATCTACAGATTTAGCTGCAAACCTCTGACATAGATCCAATGCATCTGAAGTATCCTGAACAACAGCAATACAAAGGTTATGACCTGTAGAAACTGCAAAATCAAGGGTTTCGGGAGTTCTGGTAGCCGCGATATATATTGGAGGATGGGGAGATTGTACCGGAGGTGGTACAAGATTCACTTTATTGACCTGAAAATACTCTCCATCAAAACTAAATTCCGGTGTAGTCCATACACCTTCCAATATCCTGATAGATTCTTGAAATTTTTTCTGGCTGCCTTCACGCTCAACATTGTACCCGTGATACTCATACCCTCCACTGCCACGCCCAAACCCTACATCTACACGCCCGGCACTCAAAAGATCTAAAGTAGCAATATCTTCAGCTAACCTAAGAGGGTTATGTAAAGGAGATACCAGAACCGCAGTACCTAACCTAATAGATTTGGTGTGAGCAGCTAAATTCGCAGCTATCACCAATGTTGAAGCTCCCATACAGTATCTGGTGAAATGATGCTCAGCCAGCCAGGCACTATAAAATCCCAATGATTCAGCATACTGAATCTGTTCTGTAGTATTCCCAATTATCCGGTCGGGACTAGTGTCCTCTGGCCAGGGCATGTGGGTAAAGAATCCAAATTTCATTTATAAACGTCCACTAGCCCTGCTTAGTCATCGACAATGTTCTTCGGGCTATTCCAGCAATGATAGGTCCTACTCCAGGCTAATACTCGACTCGATAGATTTTGGCTGCATTATCATGGAACATTGCAGACCTTTCACCGGCGGAATATGACTTGGAAAGTATCTTAAAAGCGTTATACATCACATTGTACGAGAAAGAAACTTTGTCGACAGGGAAGTTACTTTCAAACATGGCTCTGTCCGTGCCAAAGTGCTCGATACAATATTCTATAAAAGGAGACATCTGAGATGCAAGTTCTTCTGATCCAATCGGGATATCCCTGAGATGCCAATCAAATCCATTTCTTGGCATTCCAAGGCCTCCGAGCTTGACCACTACATTAGGACACTGAGCCACAGCTGCTATACCCTTCTTCCACAGCTCAACTACTTCGTCGGCACTAGTCTCATAATGACCTTCTCTGACTAATCCTCCTATATGGTTAAGGATAATTGTCAGATCAGGAACCGATTTGGCAAATTCAGCAAGCCTAGGAAGTTGATGGAAATATACCCACCCTTCCAGTGTCAGTCCCATACTGGCCAGGGCCTGAGCCCCTTCCCTGTATTTGGGAGTACTCATCTGTTCTTCACCAAGGTGTTTATACGCGGAAGTGTTTTCCAATTCAGGATCTGGATCCCACGTAAGCGAGTGACGTATCCCACGAAAACGATTCGGACTAGCAGCCTGCAGTGCTTCCAGTACCGGCTTCACTCCATCTCCAAGATTCAGATTAGCGTGACCGATAATTGATGCTGCGGCACGACCTGACCCATACAAACCACTAGCACTAGCAGCAGCCAATCCCTGAACAAACTCAACTTCTCCAATAGGTTTTAATTCATCCGGACCGTCTGCCCTGTACATCGACCTAGCTTCAATAAAAACGGTCGAGCGAACATTGTGCCCACCGTTTATATCGGCAGCTAGCTCATGTAGCAAATACCTGTGATACGGGATTCTCTCTGGTCTACGATCCCAAAAATGATGATGGGGGTCACATATTGGAAGATCTGGTTCAATAACCGGTTCTTCAGTAAGGGCTAGCCAATCGTTTCCTCCAAATGGCATAACATTTCCTCCATATTTAAAAAATAGTGATCAGGCGCTGCCGCCATTATCAAACTGGACTAGGATACCGTCTGGGTCAAATACGAATATACTACTGACCTCACCCTGGCTATTTTTAAACGAGTCTACAGGTCCAGCAAATATAACCCCTTTATCCAATAGTTCCTGGGTGAGGGACGTCAAATCTTTCACTGTAAATGACAGGTGGCTTATGCCCACCTGATCAAGCCTGATTGGATCTCCGTCAGATTTTTCACCTGGATGACTAGTTAATACCAAAGACGGGGCAGTTCTACCTTCCCCATACCTGATATGAACCGTCCGTCTTGTTTTCCTATCATGTCTGTAGGTATAAGGAAGTCCTCCGGTAGTTGTATCCTGGACCTCATCGAATGTGACACGCATACCTAGAATATCCCTATAGAACGCTAGGGATTGTTCCAGATCACGTACACAAATAGCTATATGTGATACCCCTATTGCGTCCATAATCTATTCCTAGTACATCCTGACATTAATGAATCTCTTTATTCCTTTTCCGTTAAGGCTTCCACAATACCTTCGATGAGTGACTCCGCCCGCTCCTTCACCGCTTCTGCAGTTATCCCTCCCAATGGATGCGGTATTCCAACAGGTTTGAATCCACTACGGCCAAATGTCCTAGCATGAACTCCTGCAGAATTGAGGAACGGATTAGTGCATATAACAACGGTGGGAATGCCCCTGATTTCTAGCTCCATGGCATCATGCATACAGCATGAAGTACAGGATCCTCAATCAGCAATAGCCGTGACAACAAAATCACAATCAGTCACAAGTGATTCTATGATCTCTTCTGAAGCAGGCCTTGAATAAATATATTTATCTATCATTATTCCTTCACCCAAGCCGTATCTTTCCTGCATGAGATCCTTTACGTCTTTAAGCAATACCTCTGCATTGGCCTTCTTATTGGCCAGAAACCCACCACATTTGCCAGCGATGGTATCTATCCTGGGGGCTGCTTGCCATTTATTTTCAGCGTCTGGATCCACAGGACTCATAATTCCCAGAGCTTCTAGTCTCTCCGATACACTGGAGCCGGTCGTCACTGCAGTCGCCATGAAACCTCCTTATGGTCTCTCTATTTTTCGAATAGCACTTCTAGATCCCCACCCGGGTATATAAACGGAGTGAGGTCCACCAGGTCCACCTGCCACGAATATATGAATATCATCGACTCTTCGTACCACTGGGACCAAATCATCATTATCATCTGGGTCAACGAATTTAGGCCACATCATCTCCCGCCGATCATCACCTTGGGCCGGGCCGCCGCGCCGCAAAAGACCAACTGGCCTGCGAGCATTCTCGTGAAGAAACTGACGTACATCATTTTTACGCCATCCGGCCTCCGCAAGAAGTTTTGCATGTTCTGGACCTAGAACCACAAATGTGTCTCCCATTACATACATTTGAACATTTCCCAAGGGACACATTGTGTCTGCTAAAACAGTCAAGAAATTTCTGGGGTGTACAGCGTGATACATAATGTTATGAGGCGCTTCTCCAGGAAATACGGTTACAGTACTATCCTCCGCGTTAAAGCCTTTCTCTACATGATATGGCTCCCATGGATTATTTTCCTCAGATTCGCCGATACAGTAGGTATATGAGCCTGGATGCCCAAACGTCGCTTTATTGGCATCCCCAGGAACAGCTCCTCCCAGATTCACCAATATAAGTTTTACGGCTCTTCCAATGGTGGAGTTAGCTCTCCACCCGTGACCAAAACATCCATAGCTCGAGTTTATATTTAGTTCTTTCACAATGGGTCCACTCACGATCATTAGAGGAGTATGAATACCAGTAGAACACATCACTCCCCTGAGATTAAACCTATCGTCCATTAAAGCCTGTATAGCAGTAATGATCACTGGCATATATTCCGGCAGGCACCCAGCCATTACGGCATTTACAGCTATTTTCTCTACTGTAGCTTTTCCGCCCAGTGGAGGAAGTTGCGCTATAAGCTCCTCGCCAGATCGGCCTGAAACTCTAACAAACTCAGCCACCATATCCTGAGTCGGTGGTACCACTGGCAGACCATCAGTCCAGCCAGACTCGTACATTAATTCAATACTGTCAGTTATGTCTCTTGATAATGTCATATTTCCTCTGAACGTTCACCCTGGTCGAGATATACTACACAGGTCCAGACTGAGTGTATCTACGCTCTATTAAGGTGTCAACGCTCCAGACAGCAGTTGAACTCCTTCAACTAATCTATATAGCTTCCAGACGAATGCATGCTCTATCAATTTCCAGAGCCTATCTCTTTTCATTACATCTGATATCATTGTGAGACCATAACTACAAGGGACCCAAGGAGGCAATTTGAGTACCAATTTATATAAAACAGGGACCATCGAGGTAGCAGAAAACGTATACGCATTTATCCAAGAAAATTGCGCTACGAATTCTGGATTCATAGTCGGTGATGAAGGGGTAATGGTCATAGACTCACTGATGACTCCTTCTCTTGCAGGACAAGTTCGTACTGCCGTTAGAAACGTCACAAAAGCGCCGATAAGATACCTCATAAACACACATTTTCATGGAGACCATGTATTTGGGAATCAGTATTTCCAACCAGCTCCAATAGTAGCTCACCATAATTGTCGCATTGAACTTGAAGAAAAGTTCGAGGCAAATATGGCAAGGTACCGACAACGAACAGAACTTATCCCCGAACTTGATCAAATCAAAATGACTCTCCCAGATGTCACATTCGACGATAGTATGACCATCATGCTAGGAGACAAAGAAATTCAACTCAAATATTACGGCAGAGCACACTCAAACAGTGACATCACCATATATCTTCCAGGAGACAAGCTTCTCTTCATCGGGGATCTCGCGGTTAACCATACCTTGCCTGCTTTTCCCGACGGTCATATAACAAAATGGATTGACGTCATGCAAGAAGTGTCTTTAATAGATGCAGACACAATAGTTCCGGGGCATGGTGGGGTAGGTGGAAGGTCAGAATTTGAAGACAGTAAAGCATTACTTGAGCTGTTGAATACAGAAATAAAACGCGGATATGATCAAGGATTATCTGAGGAAGATACCATTAAACAGGTCGACGTAGGTGCATTCAGCAATTTTCTGAACCAAGACCGTATAGGTCTAATAACAAGTATGGCATACCAGGCTTATAACGGGACATTGGAATAAATATTTACTACGACTCCAATATAAAAGGCCTCATATATGAGGCCTTTTATATTATTCGGTTGCCCGAGCTTAGCACTATGAGTTATTGGATAACGTTTCCATCCTAGGCATATTGTATCTGTCCTCTGGATTTACCCATCCATTAAAATTAGGCTTTCTTTTCTCTGCAAACGCTCTTCGGGATTCCATTAAATCTTCCTTATCTCCATGATCATGCAATGCAGCAGCCAAATTACTTAAATCAGGGGCAACTTTAGACCTCATCTGCCTCATCATGTACATGGTATTCATCCTAGACGCAGGGGGTAGACTAAGCAAATGGTCTGCCATTCCAAATGCCGTCGGCAATAATTCATCAGACTCTACTAATCTATTTATAAAGCCTAATTCATACATCCTTTGTGCCGTAAACCTAAACCCTAAAGCCATTTCAGTAGCTACTGCGTGGGGAAGGCCGGCAAAAAACCCATGATTATACCCGCCCAACAGCCAACGTTTAGCCTCTGAAACTTCAAAAACAGCCTCAGGAACTGCCACTCGTAAATCAGTTCTTTCCACCAGCATAAAACCGCCGCCCATAGCAAATCCATTTACTGCAGCAATAATTGGCTTATCAATTGTCCCATATTCCCAAAATGGATTATCCACTGGTTTAGAAGCACTTCCCGGTGCACCACGTTCCAAAGCCTCTTTCATATCTTCTCCGGCACAAAACGCTCGACCTGTACCAGTAAATACGCACACTTCCAAGTCAGAATTGTCGCGAAACTCAGTGAACGCCTCTGCCATTTCTGACCTTAGCTGAAAACCAAGGGCATTTAGTCTCTCAGGGCGATTAAGTTGTATTAACATCGTCTGCCCCTGAATATCTGTGTTAACCATTGACATGCTATGTCCTCCTAGAAATCAATTCTGGGTCTAGTATAAACCACATTGCGATAAACCGTACCGTATGTGAAATAAGTTTTCAATCAGGTTAATATTAAGCATGCACCACAGATTCGCATGATATTTTTTATTATTAGTAAGGAAACCGTATAAACCCTAGGAATATATGAATAAATATTCTGACAAATTCGTCGTCGCCAATAACATCACTCATCACTATCTGGAATGGGGAAATATATCAGCAAAGACTATAGTAATGCTTCACGGCATCGGTCTATGCGCACAAGTATGGAATTGGACCGCTCAAAACCTGGCCAACAACTACCACATTTTGAGTCTTGATATGCGAGGTCACGGGGATAGTCAGAAACCAGAAACTGGTTATACGTTTAGAGAACTCGCAAATGACTTAAACAGTATCGTTACCGAACTTAACTTAGATAAACCATATATTGTAGGGCATTCAGCTGGGGGTTCAGCAGCTATTATCGCTCACTCAATACAAGCGGGGATATTGGGTCCTTCCATAATTATAGATTCGCGAGTAGGTGGTAGCAGAGCTTTGTCATCTAATGCCGATATGCGCTCTCGACCTGAACGTACCAGGAGGAAGCGTGCCATATGGGACAGCAGGGAAGATATGAGTGCCGCATACAGAGGCAGGAAAGTATTCCAGACATGGGATAGCCGAATATTTGATGACTATATCAGCGGAGGTACATTTATTCGAGAGGATGGTAGAGCAGAATTAAAATGCCCTCCCGAAATCGAAGCTGTTTTTTATGAACAACGCACTATTCTTAATACATCACCGTATCTCGACGGCATTAACGAAGATTTATTACTTCTCCTCGGCAATTATCCTGGGGCTCAAACGTTAGATGACGCAGGAATACAAGAATTTCTAGCAAAAGTAAATAAATCAGAAGTAAAAGTATCTGCGAAAGGATCCCATTTCCTGCCGATGGAACACCCAGATCTCATATTAAGAGAAATAGTAGACTTCCTAGAAAAACACTAACCTTCGAGTTCTGCCCATTTCTCAGCCAACTCCGCCTGTAACGACTCATACGTTTCTCCCAAACTAGTAAGTTCCGTAACATTGTGCACATCAGACGCCTCTGATATTGCGAGTTCTATACGGTCTATTTTTTGCTCTAAGTCGGATATCTGCCCTTCTAATTCATCTATCTGACGTTGCTGTAAGCGAATCAAAGACTGGTTTTTAGAACTGTCACTCGGCTCACGAACTCTTGTATCATTGGTAACAGTCGCAGGTTTTACTGATTGTGATTGCAATTTGTTTCGCCATTCGTCGAATGAACCATTGAATTCAGTAATGGAATTATTCTCCAAAATCCAGAGGTTTTTGGCCATAAGTGAAATCAGGTGACGGTCATGTGACACAAACAGCATAGTTCCATCATAATCTAAGAGTACTTGTTCCATAGCTTCCCTAGTTGCTATATCAAGATGTGTCGTAGGCTCATCCAAAACGAGTAGATTTGGCTTGTTTATCAGCAATCTAGCTAATGCGAGTCGACTCTTCTCTCCACCGCTAAGGGAAGAAACAGTTTGAAACACTTCATCATCACGGAATAGAAACCTTGCCAAGTACGGTCTGACTTCATCCAAAGGCATTTCACGAGCTTCTAATAATGAGTCAAATACAGACGCATCTTCGGGTCCAGCATAAGATTCTTGACTAAAGTATCCAAAATCCACGTTGTGGCCTATAGTTACTGAACCTTCTAAAGGTTCGGTCATTCCAAGCAACGTTTTGAGGAAGGTTGTTTTTCCAGCACCGTTGCTACCGACGATGCATGTACGGCTGTTCCTTTCTAATTTGATATTCTGGATCTTAATCAGGCTTCTATCACTAAACTCTTCCTTAAATCCAACGCTAAGATCTTTACATTCAATAAGAACTTGGCCTGTGCGACTCGCAGAAATCCCTACAAGGTTAATCTCGTTAGTTGTCTCTGGTGCTTCAAGCCTTTCCAATCTGGAAAGCCTTCGAGCCCTACCTTTCGCTTCTGAGGCACGTTGACCAGCTCCGTATCTCCGTATAAATGCTTGTTCTTTGGCTATAAATTCCTGTTGTCTCTGAAATCTTTTCCTTTGCCATAAGACCTGCTCACCTTTTTGCTTCCTGTATTGTGAGTAGTTTCCTGAAAACACTTGAAGCTTTTCATGCTCTAGCTCCCATATACTACTCGCGATCTTGTCTAGAAAATGTCTATCATGAGAGACTACTAAAAATGCCGTATCATAATGACTTAGCATATTCTCCAGCCAATCTAACCCTGCAAGATCTAAGTAGTTCGTAGGTTCATCCAATATTAATAATTCTGGAGCGTATAAAATCGCTTTAGCTAATGCGGCACGGGTACGTTCACCGCCACTAGCAGATTCAGATGGAGAATGTAGACTTTGCGCAGAAAGACCTACCCCGTCTACCACTTGCTCCAGTCTATTTTCGTACGTATATCCGCCTAAATACTCATAGCGAGATACAAGTTCAGAATACTTTAGTTCCACCCGTGATTGCTCGTCACCGGACAACCTAGATATCTCTTCTAAATGCGTAGCCATCAGGTCTTCTATATCAAATAGTTCGTCAAAAGCAGTCCTTATTTCATCCATAAGACTACCTGTACTAGTTATCTCTGATATCTGAGGAACATATCCTATTCGCACTCCCTCGGAAACATGCAACTCCCCAGACGCCTGATCAGTATCACCCACAATAACTTTTATCAGTGAACTCTTGCCTGCCCCATTAGGACCGACGAGACCAATACGAGCTTTATCAGCTATGCTCACGTTTACATTGAAGAAAATTTGGCTGTTGCCATAAGAAAGAGAAAGTTGTGAAGTTGAAAGTACTGGCATTACCCTAACCGCGGAAGATTATAAATCACATTATAAGAGTACACCATCATCAATTTGAAATGCCACATGATATTATTAATGTTGAATAAAATGACACGGAGAGAAATATGCCATTTGGAGGAAACGACTGGCTTTCCCTCACTCAGGAACCCACTTTAGAGCCGAATCTACCCATATGCGATCCACATCATCATTTTTGGGATCTGAGGCCTGCTCGTATTCCGTATCAGCGATATTTACTGGATGAACTGCTAGCTGATACAGGGAGTGGCCACAATATTAAATCCACAGTGTTTATTGAGACACGTGCGATGTACCGTTCTACAGGTCCTGAAGAAATGAAGCCTGTCGGTGAAGTAGAATTTGCACAGGGGCTAGCCTCAGCAAGTGCAAGCGGATTATATGGTTCAACCCGAGTAGCATCCGCTATAGTTGGCCATGCCAATCTCCTCTTAGGGACAGCAGTAGAAGCGGTACTTTACCAACTGAAAAACGCTAGCCCAAATAGGTTTAGGGGAATCAGACATACAATTACATGGGACCCTCACCCTGAAATACCTAACACCGCGGAACATAAAGTTGAAGGACAACTTTCCCACCCTAAATTTATAGACGGTGCGCGAGTACTGGCCCAGATGGACCTATCTTTCGATGCATGGCTGTATTTCCCTCAACTTGTGGAACTCGCTCAATTTGCTAAAAAAGTTCCAAACTTGAAAATAGTACTTAATCATATTGGCGGACTACTGCGAACAGGGCCTTATGCAAATAATGACTCTGAGGTTCTAAACCTCTGGCGTAAAGGTATAGACGCAGTATCAGAATGCCCGAATATCGTTGTCAAACTCGGAGGCATAACACAGCCTAGAACCGGCTATGATTGGCATGCGAGACCGATTCCAATAGGATCTAACGAATTGTCAGAAGTTATGGCCCCCCTAATGAATTACTGCATTAATAAATTCGGACCAGATCGCTGCATGTTTGAAAGTAATTTCCCTCCGGACAAAGTAGGTTGTTCATACAATGTACTGTTTAATGCCTTCAAACTCTTATCGAAGAATTATTCTGAGACTGAACGGCAGGACATGTTCTACAACACCGCTGTTAAAACATATAAGATTGGGCACTCCTAATAATTATTAAAATGTTCCTCAAACGATTCAAAAGAAACCATAGAGAAGAGCGCGAAATCATTAATTTCAAAGATTTCCTGATTATGGCCGCAGTTGCCGGTTGCCTAGTACTACCCTCAATGTACACGGTTCAAAAGCACTTCGGAAGCGTAGCTACGTGTATTTTTGTGGTCGTCGGATTTGTCTGCATATTTTTATTATGCACAACTGGTATGCGTATAGCATTAGCAATTATTAACAAGAGAATGTCTCTGGTCCTCGCAGCAGCTATATTTACATTATCCATCGTGCTATTCTCTGTAATATATCCATATGCTAATAGCGGCGCTATCGGCGGCGGAAGTGACCGTGATGATGCACTTAACATAGCAGCTACAGAACTAGTCAATCAAAGATATCCTTACAGTCAAACCACATATCTAGGAAATCCGATCACACCATTTCCTGGAGCCGTAATACTGTCCATACCATTCTTTTTACTAGGAAACAGTGCTTATCAAAACTTATTTTGGATTGCGGTAGGATATTTAGCCGTTTGGAAATTTCTTAGTGACAGCAGGCTCGCATTAATTTTTCTACTCGCTATCACTCTTACACCAGTAACCCTCCAACAGTTGGCCACTGGCGGAGACTTGGTAACAAACGCATTGTATGTGGTTGTACCAATCATCATGTTACTGGACTTCACAACTGGCAAATCTCACAAACTGAAACACACTATTCCTGTTGCAATTTTGCTTGGTCTCAGTCTTTCTTCACGATCAAACTATTTGCTGTTACTTCCTATGCTCCTAGGATTATCTCTATATTTTGGCCACTGGAAGACAGCATTAGTGTATTTCTTTATACCATTATCTACCTTTATGGCTATCACCCTGCCATTTTATATAAACAATGCCGGGAGTTTCTCACCTGTACATACGGTTTCGAAATTCTCCCAAATAAACGAGGTACTGCCTCTGGGAACGTTTATTGTCCCCGCCTCCTGTTTAATAGTCACATTACTATTGGTAAGAGCGAACAAAAAGTGTTCTAAGATTAAGTTCTTCAGAGACATTTCCATCAGTCAAGCGTATCTAGTCTTAATCACCGGCATACTATTGAGTATCCAGTCAGCTGCACTGGATGTCAGCGTATCTGAATTTGGAATTGTTAGTTTATGTTTCGGAGTGATAGGTTATCTCAAATATGTACACATGCGAAATACACTTACTTAGAATACGGAATCTTGAATTCAGTTCCATATTCTGGATACCTGTCTTTAAAGACACAAAACAAAAATCCATCAGATATATATAAC
>CAZVRK010000039.1:0-12525 GCA_964629875.1 uncultured Dehalococcoidia bacterium
GACGAATGATCGCTTCTACCTTGTTCATAATGGCCTCCGATTAAAGATTGATGAGGTATTCTACCATTTAATAACTTCGCCACGCGCCTTTAATTTATTTCTTAGGACCTAATATCAATCCCAGATTTATCAAGATCAAAACATCCACCTATAAGATCATCTTTTTCCGACCGGAGCATATCCTTACGCACCCTTAAACTAGGCGTTCTCGGCAATTCGGTACGCATTTCTATGTAACGCGGAACCTTAAAATAAGCTAAATGTTCAGAACACCAATAAACCACACTTTCGGGAGAAACAGAATTTTCACCCTTCGGCAGAATATAGGCTTTAACATCATCTTCACCAAGCTCGGATGGGACTGCTATTACAGCACAATCCAGCACATCTGGATGTCGCTTTATTACATCCTCTACTTCTTGAGAGGAAATATTTTCACCTCTACGTCTAATAACATCCTTCTTTCGATCTACAAAATAAAGATACCCATCATCATCCAGCCATCCCAGATCACCGGTGAATAACCAACCATTACGCAAAGCTAAATCCGTCTGTTCAGGATTTCTCCAGTATCCTGTCATGAGTACAGGGTTGTTTATAGTTATCTCGCCAATGTCTCCATTAGAAATAGGGTTTCCATCGCTATCAACTATCCTAATCTGGTTAGAAAATCTCTGGTCCGGGTGTCTCCTAGCTAATCCAGAGGAATTTGGTCTCCTAAATTCTCCTATGCTTTCGATAGTTCCATAACAAGTTTCAGTCATCCCAAAGCCTACGATGATATCCGTTCCAAATCGCTTCTGAAATTCCGCAAGGAACTCAGGATCGAACGCAGGTGATCCATAAAATAACCGTACAGTATTGTCCAAATCAGAATCCTTTGGGTCCTGCTTTGACAATACTGGCATCATCATTCCAATAAAATTCACAACTGTCGCCTCAGCTTCTCGGACTTGGTCCCAGAATGCGGAAGCACTAAATCTATCTGACACTATTAAGGTTGCCCTAGCTGCTAGAGCCCCCATAGTAGAATAGTATTGAGCATTCGCATGAAAGTAGGGCAAACAGGTAAAGAATCTGTCTTTCTCAGTAGCGTGAGTCCAATGTGCAAAACCCTGACCAGCAGCCACATACATTTTATGTGTGACTTGAACTCCTTTCGGGTTACCCGTAGTACCTGACGTATACACCAACATTGAAACATCTGAGGGAGAGATATCAATGTTATCCGAGTACATGTCACTGGTCTCCATTCTGCTAGTAAAATCTATCCAATCTTTGTGATGTTCAGTTCTGTAACTCTCTCTTACGGGATCGACGATTAGACAATGATTCACACTATCACACAAACTAACAGCTTCTCTCAAGCTGCCCAGCATATCAACATGTCCAACTACTGCAGATGCTTCAGCATCATTTAATATATACGCTGTTTCTGCCGTCTTGTATGCCGTGTTAACAGGCACGGCGATAGCCCCAATACGAGAAAGCCCAAACCATGCATATAGAAATTCAGCACAGTTGGGCAAATAAAGACAGACTCTGTCCCCGTAACCTATACCCAAGGATTTAAACATAGAAGCTGATCGCTTAGAGTATTCCTGCATTTTTCCATAGCTGATCTTTTGGCCAGCTATTTCTATGAACACTTTGCCGGGCTCATAAGATACACACGAATCTATAAAATCACCAAGACATAGATCCCAAGGGTTACTGTTCGAGTTGTCGGACACCTCAATCATATCCGCCATATACCAACCATTTACTTCTATAAATTTATTAGTCTCTTTGATAAATGTATTGGCAAAACTACCATTTGTTAATCTAGCGGTCAATCTATAATATCCCGATTCTGCCCGATGCTATACTATTATGACTGGAGAGATTATGTCATCATCTATCGACGAGACTAGACTAAACATTTCTAACGCCGAAGAACCCCAAGGAGAATTGGTGGGCTTTAAATGTAATGACTGTGACGTTGTAGTTTTCGGACCTGCCAAATTCTGTCAATCCTGCACATCAGACAATCTGACTTCCATAACATTTGGATCGGTAGGTTCGTTATATAGCTATACTGAAGTAAAGGTACCTCCACATGGGTGGCCCGGCGAAGTTCCATATATATTGGCAGAAGTAGAACTTCCAGAAGGCCCGCACGTGTTGGCCGAATTAATCGATATTCAACATGAAGATATCCAGATTGGCATGACTTTAAACTTAGCCTTAATACCAGTAGAGTACGGAAGTACAGGGTCAACAAAAATAGTATATAAATGGAGCCCAGCCCAGTTATCAGATTAAACTAGGACTGATTCATGAACAATTTAAAACCAGGGAGAGAAGTAGTTGTAGCCGGAGTAGGGTTACATCCATTTGGAAGGTTTAGAGACAAACCATTAGCTAGTTTAGCTCTCGATTCCGTGGTGGCTGCTCTTAAAGATGCCGCTGTGGCGTGGAAAGACATACAGGTAGCTTATTTCGGCCACGTATACTATGAAGGAATGTCCTTCGGGGAGACATCTCTAAGTAAATTAGGCCTTACCGGTATCCCTATCATAAATGTAGAAAACGCTTGCTCTAGCGGGTCTACCGCATTTTGGCAGGCTTATTGGGGAATAAGTGCAGGTGTATTTGACATAGCCCTAGCATTTGGAGCTGAAAAAGTTCCTGGGGGACCAGTTTCAGTAACCAGTGAAGACAGTCCAGATAGATATATAGGTGGAGACCATATGATGGCAGGCTATGCATTACGGTCCCGCAGATACATGGAAGATACTGGTGCTACACCAGCTTCTTTAGCTCAAGTCACCGTGAAAGCTAGACAAAATGCTAGTCTCAACCCTTACGCCCATAGGAAAGATACGTATAGCGTAGAAGAGGTACTGAATTCCAGAATGATAGCTGATCCTCTAACCTTATTCCAATGTTGCCCTACTAGTGAAGGAGCTGCTGCTGCTATACTTTGCGCTAAAGAAGCGTTAACGTCCTACAATATAGACCGTAAACGTTCTATAAATGTTGTCGCAGCGGCACTAACATCAGGGAACTATAATGGTCACGGTAGCGATCATTCTGCTTTCAGTCCATACCGGACAGAACCGGCAGCACTGCAAGCCTATGAGATGAGTGGAATTGACCCGAAGGATGTAGATTTAGTCCAAGTACACGACGCAGCTACTATTGGTGAATTACAGCAACTGGAAGCTCTGCATCTCATACCATACGGAGAAGCTTGGTCGGCAACTATAGAAGGGCGAACCTCATTAACTGGAGATATTCCTACAAATACGGATGGCGGTTTGCTCGCTATGGGACATCCTTTTGGTGCTACTGGTGTCAGAATGATACATGAGACAGTCACCCAATTGAGGGATGAAGCAGGAGACCGCCAGATACCTGACGCCAGAGTCGGCTTAGCAGAGTGCTCTGGAGCAGGAGATGTTACAACCGTTCACATACTTACAAAATGACCGAATTTGATAATGGCATCTAACCTGCTCATATGATCAACTTTATTATATTAGCTTCCATGAAAGGGAGATTTGTCTCACAGTCAGGTAATTTTTATGACAACTTCCAGATGATGGGGTATATGGTAGCTTCAGACAGTACAGAAGCGGTATCGAGATTTTTTGATCAGACCCCGTACCCGATAGAATGGTCTGACGTGGAATATCTATGGGCTGAGCCATTAACCTACGGTCCGGACACCGGTCACCATGGAGAATACGAACGGATATATATTGAAACTCTAAAGAATATGCACAGAAAATAAACCCGGTCTGTTACTAGTAACAGACCGGGTTTATACTCTCAAAACTATATCGTATTAGCAGCTTTCAGCATGGTCTCTAAGCTGTCCAAAGTCGGCCTTAAATCCTTCGATAAACGCCCTGCGATCTGTACCATGCAAGACGAATCGGGCGCCTTGTCCAATCCAGTACTTTGATAGTTCAGGAGATTGGTGATGAACCAGTGCCGGAACACCATTTGCCTCAGAAATATCAATCACCTTCTTCACAGTCGTCTTATATATCTCTTCGTCATACATGTCAGGCACCCCTAATTGAATACTCATATCGTTGGGGCCAACAAAAATACCATCTATACCAGGTACTTTTATCATATTTTCCAGGTTATCTACCCCTGCCTGACTCTCTATCCCTATTATTGCAATATTATTTTTATTCCTATTTTCGAGGTATTCTCGTGTGGCATCACTGGGATGGTCACCGGAGTCCACCACACGTCTAACCGCTTCGCCTTTTAGTGGTCTCCACTTGGCAGCTCCAACTACCTCTTTTACTTGTTCTACTGTTTCACAATACGGAGCCAGTACCCCTTGAGCTCCGGCGTCTATGGCCATAGTCACATAATGGGAATCAGGGATAGGTATCCGGACTATAGGAACAACGCCAGTAGTATTAAACATGGTTAGAAAATCACCCAGTTCTCCTCTACTGCGATAATTGTGTTCGGTATCTATGACCACATAATCAAGCCCAATCCCCTCCATAGAAGGGATCCATTTGGGATTTCTGCTCACACTGATCATGGTCCCAAACACCCTACCACCAGATTTCAAAACTTGCTTAAGTTCAGCTCCATTCATATGTTATTAACATCCTTTCAAATATGGGTATCCTTTCAAGACGCCCAAGTATAGCATTCGCGGTGATACTAGCATAGGCTGAGAAGTTCTTAGTCTACGTAAACATTAAAGGACCAGACTTTAATCCAGTGCCCCGTTAGTTTATTAATGCTAATATTGATATAATCCAACTCGCATATAAACAATTTTCATCCCCAATGAGATAGTAGTGCAAAACAGAAAACTTGTTAAAAAAGAACAAGACCTCTCTGAAGCAGTTTCAGTCTTAAAAAACTGCACAGAAATCGCAATAGATACAGAATCGAATGGATTATATGCATACAGAGAACGCGTATGCTTAATACAGATAGCCACCACTGATCAATGCTTCATTATAGATACACTTAGTATTCAAGATATGTCTCCATTAGACAACGTACTATCAGACCAGAACGTGCTCAAAATAATACATGGATCAGACTATGATTTAAGATGCCTTAATCGTGATTATGGATTTAATCTACAATCTATATTCGATACTCAGATTGGAGCCAGATTTCTTGGTGACATGCGACCTAATCTCGGGTCGGTACTAGACATTTATCTCGGAGTACAAATAAAGAAAAGTCATAAATTACAAACCTCCAATTGGGGATTAAGACCTTTATCTGAGGAAGCACTCGAATACGCTGCTTCAGATGTGGAACATCTAATAGATCTACATGCAGAACTTGCTCGTCGCCTAAACGAATTAGATAGATTCACATGGGTAAATGAAGAATGCCAGAGATTAGAACAAATTAGGTACATAGAGCCGGCTCCACCTGAGGTCACGTTTCTTAACCTAAAAGGGTCAAAGAAACTAAACCCACGTGGATTAGCAATGCTAAAAGAATTATTCTTATGGAGAGACACAAAAGCTAGTGTTAAGGACGTACCGCCTTCCCGGCTTGTAACCAACGACGGGCTAATTGAGATATGCCTTCAGGCTAGTTCTATCCGAAGTTCTGATAAACTCACAATCCGAAAAGTGTTGAGCGACATTAACAGGGGCGGCCCTATAATTCCTTATGCCTACTTAGACGATATATTGGATGTTCTCCTTGCTGGAATAGATACGCCTGAAGTCCATAGGCCTGAACAGCGCCGCCTGAATAGCTTCAGTGACCCTGAGTCAAAGGAGCGCCTACAACTTCTTAAACTGTGGCGCAAAAACAAATCGGCCAGCTTGTCGTTAGACCCGTCTCTAATTTGGCCGGTCAAAAGCCTTGAAAGGATAGCTATCGAAACCCACCATTTGGAAACGGAGATTACTGATCAACAAAACTCGTCAGTCCGATCATGGCAAATTACAGAGTTCGCCACAGAATTGCAGAATCTACTCCTCAATGATACTCAGTAGCTAAATGTTATAACCTCTTGGCAAAACCTAGCAGTGTTTACCAAGTCGGGTATTACTACGTACTCATTCACAGTATGCATTTCATTAGTAGACATGCCTACGACAACGTTTGCGATACCGTTTAGTCTGAAAACATTGCCATCTGTCCCGCCTCCTGAAGGCCTTATATCCGGTGCCATATCCATATCTCGCATAACTCTGGTCGCGAGCTGTACTATCGATTCTTCAGGATCCAAATTGTACATTTGAAACATTACTTCCAATTCTTCAGAGATAATAGCTTCACTATATTTCTGACGTGCTTGCGCCAAAGTATCTAACAGCTGCATATGTAGCGAGTCAAATGTTTCTGAGTTTACACTACGAAATTCCCCACCGAACATCGCATTCGATGGGACTGCATTTCTTACAGATCCCCCTGATATTGATCCCACATTAAAAGTAGTCTCGTCATCTAACCTCCCTTGGGGAAGTTGGTTAATAATATCGGTGGCTATCCGGATAGCCGAAAGGCCTTTTTCAGGCTCAACTCCCGCATGAGCTGCTCTCCCGATTATATCCACATCGAACCTCATATATGTCGGGCTAGAACCGGTGATACGATTTACAGGGCCATTTCCATCAAATACAACTGCTTCCTCACATCGAATCATATTCCAATCAAGATTGGAGGCTCCCACTAGCCCAATCTCCTCTCCTCTAGTAAACACTATCTGAAGTGGCCTATGATTTTTGCCATCTTCTTTTACGGAGGTAACTCCCTCCAGTATAGCTGCTACTCCGGCTTTACAATCTCCACCCAATATTGTTGTGCCATCTGATACTATGCGATCATCCTTGACGCTAGGAACTATACCTCTACCAGGTTCAACAGTATCCATATGCGCTGATAGTAAAAGAGGTGAATCACCTTGTTCAGAGGCTATGACATTCCCATGAGAGTCCCGATCGACACTAAATCCTAGATTCTCCAATATAGGTATCAAATATTGGGCCACTTCCTCCTCTTCATCCGAGGGGCTATCAATTTGAACTAGTTCGCAAAAAGAATTAACTATCCTATCCTGATCAATCATAAAATGACTCCATCATCCCCTATATCTAATTCCTGACATTATACTTGAATTAAAGTTGATGTTTTTCGAAATATAATCCTTATCCCGATAACACATATATTGCTCACGATGAGCGTATACTCTGAATCAGCTTAACACATTGACTATGGTTAGAAGATTGAAAACTGTATCACATGACAAATCACCCGGAATTTTTTATGGATGGTGGCTAACCGGAATTGCAGCCCTTGTAATGGTGGTTGGTACGGTTCCAGTTTTTCAGGGAATGCCTGTCTGGTTCGTAGTGTTAGAAAAGAACTTCGGGTGGAGCAGAGCTCAACTCTCCCTAGCTTTTTCTTTGACCAGAGTTGAAGGGACAATAATGGGTCCGATCTCCGGTTACTTAATCGACAGACTTGGACCAAGACGAATGGTAACGATAGGACTGCTGTTAATAGGAGTTGGGTTCCTACTATTTAGCAGAATACACAGTTTATGGCAATTTTATGGCGCTTTTATCATCATGACTTCAGGAATGGGGCTAGGGACTTGGTTGCCAATGATGACGGTCCTAAATAATTGGTTTATAAAGCACCGGTCTACTGCTATGGCAATCGCCATGGAAGGATTTGCATTAGGCGGAATAGTAATAATCCCCATACTAGCCTGGTCACTTGACGAAAAAAACGTCGGCTTCGATGGCTGGAGATATACAGCATTGGCAATCGGGATTGCTGTTATTGTACTCAGCGTGCCGATTTCTAGGCTCATTAGAAATAAGCCAGAAGACTACGGGCTCCTTCCAAAAGGATTAGAAAAGAATGAGACCGTCCTGTCTAAAGAAAGCCCTAGTGACATAGATCAGCAGGGCGATTATACATGGAAGCAAGCAATAAGGACCCGTGCATTCTGGCTAATATCCATGGGTCATGCGAGTACAGCAGCAATAGTGGTAACTCTGATGGTACATCTGGGTACAATGCTTACCGATAGAGGCTTCTCATTACAGACTATCGGATGGGTAATAGCAACACAGACTGGAGTGACAGCTTTATTTAATCTGGTAGGAGGCTATGTAGGAGACAAAATCCCCATAAGAGTGGCTTTATTTGTGTTTTCCGTCATCCAGACTATAGGACTAGTAATACTGTTATTTGCTTATACGACACCCATGATATATATGTTTGCATTAGTTTATGGCATAGGCTGGGGGGGTAGAGCACCTCTCACCACTGCAATACGAGGCGTATATTTTGGTAGAAAAGCTTTTGCCAGTATCACAGGATTCTCAATGATACCAATGAACATATTGCATTTGATAGCGCCTCTGTTTGCAGGAATAATGTTCGACATTACTCAAAGTTACACTATTCCATTCTCCGCTATAGCTGTCGTGAGTTTTATCGGTTCCGTTCTATTTCTAATGCTAGGAAATCCACAGAGACAAACATCTACTACCTAAACATCCGCTAACATAAGCTGAAAATAGACTAGGTATTCATCGCGTGTCTATTCTTGCGATAGCCATAGATAAGTCTACAGAGTATGACCACTCCTACTGCACCTACAATATCTACTAGGACATCCTCTACAGAACCGTAGCGCCCAGCTACATACGATTGCCGAATCTCATCATACGTTGCGAACGTTCCAGCCAGGACAACAACGGCAACGAGCCATCCGAGTTTAAAAGCCCCCGACGTAAGCCATGCAAATAAATTGGCTATATAAAGAATAGCCAGAACAGAGTAAAGAACCAGATGTCCAACGATACTCACTGATTGCCCAAGCCACCAAAGCCCTTGAATCCTGTTATCTAGGTCGTGTCCCGACACAGATGAGATATTAAGGATAAATATCATCCACCCGACTGCACCCACTGCAGCCACGGCCCTGAACCACCACATAACATATCTTGATTGCATCGGCGCGCGAACTCACATTAACCGGCTAGACATAGCAACGAAATCACTAGCGGGAAGCTATAATTCCTCAAGATGAACATCTTTCTGCGTGAAGTCACCTGGTTTGGCTAATACAGCTTCCCTCAGCATCCTAAGAACATGCCCAAGATCTTCTTCGATCTCATAGATATTAGAGTCTGCTTTACAAGCGATCAATCGAAGAGCTCAAGCTACATCAGTGAAGCCCTGCATACTAAGACTATGGCCTAACATCCACAGCGGCCGATTGATGTACATAAGAATGACTTAATATCCAGCCTGTCTTAGGGGGACTGTCGCAGTAACACAGGGTACGTCTCCATGAGTGGCTGTGGTATGTCCTTTTCCTGTAATATCTTCTACTAGACGCGCATCCCCAGGCCCGAATACCATTTTGCTCCCGTCTCCAAACCCTATTTCCAACTGTCCAGATAAAATGATAACGAACTGTCGTCTCGGGGCCGCATGCCAATCTGAGTATCTACCCACAGCTGCTTCGCTAAAGGTAATATGATTAGTAGGTAATCCCTGGATCCAATCGGGCGTTTTAGAGATGTCAATCTCCTCGCAATGAGTCTGTCCATCTTCACCTGTAAACATTCTGTAAGTACCCATACATGCCTCCATTCATTATGTTAAGTAACCTAATGACCATAGTATCCAAACTGCATACTCGTTCATCCAACCGGAAAATTGTACCATCTAGCGAAGCTTATAGCTAAACTCCCTTGACTCATAATCTACCTAGATTTACCCTACCCGACGGTTATAATACTAGATGCCTCTATCCGAGAACTAGATAAATATTAGAATTCTTACAGAACGAGGGGGACTCCCATGCGATCTATAGATATTCACGCTCACATAACTCCAGAAGCTTGCCTAGAAGCCATGGTCACCAAGAAAGGATGGCATTGCTTGAGTTCCGAACAAATAGGAAGAAGATTTAACAATTACACTCCACGCGGAATGTGGAATCCCGAGGATCGCATAAAAGACATGGATTCCCTAGGTGTAGATGTTCATGTACTCTCAACACATTCGTTTCTTTATGCGTATGAATGCGACGCCCAAGATGTGCTTATCATGGATAAGGAATGTAATGACTATGTATCTCAATTAACTAAAGACTATCCCACAAGGTTCTCCGGGCTAGCAAATTTACCAATGCAAGACGTTAAGTTAGCAGCGGGAGAGCTTGAGAGATCTGTAACCAAACTCGGACTCAAAGGAGCAATGATAGGAGACCACGTAAACGGGGTTACCTACGATGATCCGATATTCTACCCTTTATGGGAAACTGCAGAAAAGCTCGGGGCAGTCATGTTGATTCACCAAGATGGTCCTACAGTAGTGAGCCCTCGAAATAATAAATATCACCTCTCAAATACTATCGGAAATCTTGCCGACCGAGCAGTTACATTTGCTTCATTTGTATTCGGAGGAGTGATCGATAAGTTCCCTGATTTGAAAATATGTTTATGCCATGGAGGAGGATACACCTGCTATGGAATCGGCCGGATGGATAGAGGATGGCAGGTCCGCCCCGAGTCTAGAAAAACTATCGCGCAAGCGCCGAGTTCTTATTTGAACCGGTTTTATTACGATTGCCTGACCCATAGCGAAGCAGATCTTAGATACCTCATAGACACTGTTGGTGTTGATAAAGTCGTTTTTGGTACTGACTGGCCGGCAGACATGCAAATCGACTGGCCAGTTTCCTGGGTCCTAGGATTACAAAGTCTCACTTTGTCCGAAAAGGAATCCATACTCCACAAGAATTTAGAAACGTTGCTGAACTTATAAAGCACTGCAACGATCTGGAGGTTACATATTGGAACTAGAATTCCATGAAATGGCTTCTGGTCTCAGGTTTCCGGAAGGCCCTATAGCCGTCTCTGACGGGAGCGTGATATTACTGGAGATAGAGCGTCAGACACTCAGTCGGGTGCTAACAGATGGAACCGTACAAGTTATCGCTAACTTAGAAGGCGGACCTAACGGTGCAGCAGTTGGCCCAGATGGTGCAATATACGTCTGCAACAATGGGGGGTTTAATTGGATTAAAAGAAACACCCGTATTTTGCCCGGCACCCAGCCAGAACATTTTCGTGGGGGAAGCATTCAGCGTGTAGACATGTCTTCTGGGAAAGTAGATACGTTATATCAAGAGTGTTCCGGTAATGTTCTCAGAGGTCCTAACGATATTGTGTTCGACAAAACCGGAGCATTCTGGTTCACAGACCTGGGTAAGATGCGGGATAGAGACAGAGATTACGGCGGATTATACTTTGCCAATATCACTGGTACGCACATAGAAGAAAAAATATTTCCTATACCAGGCGGCGGAAACGGAGTAGGTTTGTCACCAGACGGAAAGTCTATATATGTAGCAGAGACATCTAGCGGCAGATTATTTGGCTGGGAACTACAGGACGACGGAACGTTACCAGATGGCTTAACCGCCGGATTTAGAAATATTGTATACACACCCGATGACTATATAAATTTTGATTCACTAGCAGTGGAAGAAAACGGTAATATATGTGTTGCAACCATTGGCCCCGGTCAGATCACAGTAATATCTCCAAATGGAGAGAAAAGCGAAAGAATCAGCGTGGGTAATGATCCGCTAATAACTAACATATGTTTTGGTGGCCCAGATATGAGAACGGCATATATAACCCTGTCATCTACTGGGCGACTAATTACATGTCAGTGGCCCAGACCAGGCTTAGACTTGAATTTCCATATCTGAATACCAATACGAAGTACATACTAATCTACCTTGAGGTGCGTCATGAGATTGAATAATAAAGCTGTATTGATTAGCGGTGGGGCCCGAGGAATGGGAGCCGTTGAAGCCAAACTGTTTTGCAGTGAAGGGGCTTCTGTAATAATAGGGGACATCCTAGAAGACGAAGGACGCAAGATTGAGGCAGAAATAAATGAATCTGGCGGCGTGTGTATATTCGTCAGACTAGACGTAACATCAGAAGACGACTGGGTCGCGGCCGTAAATCTAGCAGTAGAACGTTTTGGAAAACTAGACGTTTTAATTAACAATGCAGGTATATTCCCAATGGAAAGCGTTGAAGAGACAACTGTAGAATCCTGGGATAGAGTCATGGACGTTAATGCTAAAGGTGTTTTCCTTGGCACTAAAGCCGTCATCCCAGCAATGCGAACCTCAGGAGGTGGGTCTATAATAAACCTGTCTTCTATAGCTGGACTTGTGGGAAGTGCATATTCAGCTTCTTATAATGCAACAAAAGGTGCCGTACGCCTGTTAACTAAGTCTACAGCTATTCAATACGCTAAAGAGGGGATACGCGCTAACTCAATACATCCAGGCCTAATAGACACTTTAATGGCATCGGAACTACTTTCAGACCCCGATCTACAAGTTAAAAGAATGGCTGCTACACCTATGGGCAGGACAGGTACCGCCGAAGAAGTAGCGTACGGCGCATTATTCTTGGCATCAGACGAATCTTCGTTTATGACTGGCAGCGAACTGGTCATAGATGG
>CAZVRK010000040.1:0-10884 GCA_964629875.1 uncultured Dehalococcoidia bacterium
ACAAAAGACCGTTGCTGAAGTAAGAACAGAACCGACCCTACCGCCGCCGTCTTCTTTAAAAGCTGATACAGAAACAGTGCTCACAATTACAGCTGAGGAATTAGTGAAGGGCATAACTGGAAACTCTGCCAAGAAAAACATAAAGGAATATTTTGCGAAGTATGCTGATATCACTGGTGTAGTAAAACAAGTCGCAAAGGGTGAACGGACCCCTAACTACGAAGTTCTTCTGGATGGAAATAACGGTGACGCGGAACTTGCTTTTGTAATGTGCAAAATCTTTGACTACGATCAGGCTGAAATAGACGCCTTATCCCCAGGTCAGACTGTAACAGTACATGGGCAAATCAAGGCGATGAAAGAGGTTCCGGCTGGATCTGGGCTAGTTGCTTCATGGACCCAGAAGAATTTCCGTGGCCAGGTAATAAAGCCCTGTGAGATTAAGAAATAATATTCCACTAGCCACGAAGTCCAGACGAAATTAGTTGGTTTCTAGTCTAAGTCCAGACTTTTATATTAAATATATATCCGATACATTAGAAGTTGGCCTTTTTAAGGCCGACTTTTTTGTGGAACGCTATATGTGAGGGAAATGAACTATTTGAGACTAATTGCGGTGTCTAGGACTGCTATCTTTACTATTAGTATTTCGAGTCTGTTGATTTTTTTAATGGCTTGTTCAGCAGGCGAGAGAAGTAACACTATCCATAATGATACCCAAGAAACCCGGGATGTGTTTGTTGCTCGGGATGATCTGGAATCAGGAGACTCTCTTTTAGTATCGCCCACGCGAGAGGTAGATGATCAGGTCTTAGAAAAACAATCAGGGCAGACAAGTTCTCTACAGGAATCCGAACCAAATGATAGAGCCGCTATACAAACATATCCAGACGAATCCTACGAATCTAATGAATACGGCACATCTGTAGAACTGGAGGATGAAGATCAAATCGGGTATGAAGATGTGTCAGAAATAGATGAATCAGAAGCATGGCAGGAAATAGTCCATGATCCCAGTGCGTTTTTTAACTTTGATGATCGATTGATCGGATATTTTTCGGGGTCTAACGGCGACTCTTTGAAGAGTATAGAACTCGTGCTACCAGAAAGAATATTTGAATTACATGGAGTCGTTTACGAGGAGGGTATACCAGAATGGGCTCAGTATACCCTCGATGGCATCATTCCTGATCGAGATTTTGATGCCCCTGCCATTCTTGAAAACCGTTTCATATTTTTTACTGTCTATGATGAAAATGATAGCGAGATAACTGATGCAATCGGAGTAGTGGAGAATGTGGGAGATCCTGATAATCCGGTTTGGTCAGATATGGGAGTTATTGTAGAATCATTCGATGAATTACCAGGGACACCAAGGGCAATGGATCCAAGCGTACTTGATGACAACGGTAAATTGTATTTGAGTTTCGGATCTCACGCGGGAGGTATATTCATCACAGAGTTAGACCCGAATACTAAGAAACTCCTAAAATCACCGGACATAACTGAAACGATCTTGGAGATAGATAGATTTATTAATGTGGCGCAACACTATGAACCCAATGATGAAGGAGAAATAGAGGTTAGTATAGAAGCACCATATTCGTACAAACATGATGGATACTATTATTTGTTTGTTAATTGGGGATCCTGCTGTTCGGGAATAGATTCAACGTATAACATCAGGGTGGGCAGATCTGATAATATCTGGGGCCCGTATCTTGATAAAGAAGGTCAAGATATGCTTGAAGATGGTGGCACATTGTTTTTAGGGCCTGAAGGGAAATATATTGGACCTGGACACGCTGGTATAGTTGTCACTCCGGAAGGGGACAGCATATTCACCTATCATTATTATGATGGCATGGATAATGGTGCATCAAAGTTAGCTGCTCGCGAATTAATGTGGGATAAGCAGGGGTGGCCAGTTCTATTGAATCATCTGATAGATTAGTTGGTATATTCGATGTAAGCAGGATGGTGCTGGGGAATGGACATTAGTGGAGATAGACTCAAGGACAAAGTAGTTATAGTTACCGGAGCTGGCGCTTCTGGAGATGATGAGTTTGTTGGTATTGGCCAGGCTATAGCCGTACTTATGGCAGCACAAGGTGCAAGTGTTCTATTAGTTGATATGGATGAGGCTAATGCTGTTAAGACTGTCTCACAAATTCATGAATTGGAAGGAATTGGTTCCATATTTATAGGGGATGTGACGGATAGTCTCTCATGCAACAATATGGCAAACGCTGCATTAGAACGATATGGCAAAATAGATGTGCTCGTTAACAATGTTGGGATAGTGGGTCCCGGTTCGGTTACTGATGTTGCAGAGGACTTCTGGGACAAAGTTATTGACGTAAACTTGAAAAGTGTAATGTTAGCAAGCAAACATGTCATACCTGAAATGATTAATACTGGTGGCGGGTCAATAATTAATCTGGCATCTATAGCCGGTATGAGAGCAGGTTCTATGGGGGCAGGTCATCCGTATGCTGCTTCTAAGGGTGGGATAATCGGCCTCAGCAATTCCATGGCCGTTCATTACGGAAGAAATAATGTCCGAGTTAATTGTATTGCTCCTGGACATATTCGGACACCAATGGTTTCTCGACACAGTTCGGAAGAACTATTGAATTTACGGCGCAAGGCAGGCCCGCTGGGTACAGAGGGAACTGGTTGGGATGTGGCTTGGGCAGCAGTGTTTTTGGCATCGGATGAGTCCAAGTGGGTAAGCGGTGTTACATTACCAGTAGATGCAGGATTATTGGCTACAACACCGCTGTCTATGTATCCTCATTTAATTCAGGATTAACGAGACTGGTATTCCTGATGAATATCTAGTCGTTTAGCCGACTTGATATCTTCTCAGAAAGTCCATGTTTATCTCATAACCTATACCAGGTGTGTCTGGAACCGTAACGAACCCGTCTTCATCGGGTATTAATAATGGCTGGAAAATTTCAGCTCTCAGGGGGTCCACTTCTACTGGATAGTATTCTAGGAACTCACCATGAGCGACGGAAGCTGCTAAGGGTAACTGTAACTCTTGGCAGCCGTGGGGTGCTATAGAGACTCCTTTTTCACCTGCTAGATCTACAACGTCTTTCGCGACATCGTAACCAGGACATATAGTCACATCGACATTCAATATATCTGCCCCGTTATGATCTAGTAATGTTTTAAAATGAGCCAAATGATAGCCATTTTCACCTGTAGCAATCTTGACGTTTGATTGTTCTTTTAACGTAGAGTGGTCTTCGTAGCTGTGTATCGGTAAGGGTTCCTCAAACCAATAAACATTGTATTCTGGTAAAAGGCGTGCGAACTCGAGTGATTTATCCAGGTCTAAGGCGCAATTAGCGTCTACCATCAATGTCGCTTGATCCCCAATTGCAGCCCTTGCGGCTTCTACTCTTTTCATATCTCCAGATATACCCATATTGGGGTCGCCTATTTTAATCTTCACGGCCGATGCGTGTAGCTCTTCTATATTGAACCTTACTTCATTCTGGAGTTCTTCTAATCCCTTCCCCTCAGCGTAGTAACCTCCAGCTATATAAGTTCTAATTCGTTTTTGGTAGCCACCTAGTAATTGATGAACTGACTTTCCTAAGGCTTTCCCCTTAATATCCCAGCACGCAATGTTTATCGCTGCTAGCACTTGTGTGTTTATCCCACCTGGCCCCAGTATCTTGATGAGTTTTTCACCTAGGTTAGTTGAAATAGTTCGCGTATCCATTGGGTCTTGACCAACTAGCATAGGACGAAAATAATCAACGTAGCCTGGAAACAAGTTCAAAGGTCTCTCAGCAGCGGTACCGCCGTTCCATCCATATCCAGTAATACCTTCGTCTGTTAAGACAGAGACCTTATGTAGTCTGCCCGGTCCATAGAAATGATTGCCATTCCAAATTCCAGGCCGTTCCCACTCAAATACTTCGCTGATTATGTCTGTTATTTTCATGTAATCACCACCATTAATTAACCCGAGTCTGATATAAATATAGTGCTAGAATATTACCGTATGTTTATGATCTTATTGTAACAGTTACAATTGACCAGAACTTGATCATTAAGGAGTGGCGATGAACCTCCAGTCACAAATATTTATCGGAGTCGCGATAATCGCTGTGTCGTTCTTCGTGTGGTGGATGCAGCGCAGAAAAAAGTAAGAGTATGTACTCGGGTCTATATGCACGATACACGCTGGCGACGAATAGCGAAATAGTAAGGAGTTATTGATATGGATGATAATAAATACAATGCCCTAACACCTGAAGAACAGTATGTTATAGAGAACAAAGGTACAGAACGTCCATTTACCGGAGAGTACGACGACTTTTACGAACAAGGGTCGTATGTTTGCAGAAAATGCAATGCAGAACTTTACTCGTCTTCGGATAAGTTTGATGCCCATTGTGGTTGGCCGGCCTTCGACCAAGGAGTTAACGGGGCGGTTAATCAATTACCTGACCCTGATGGCATGCGTACGGAGATTGAATGCTCTAACTGTGGCGGTCATTTAGGGCACGTCTTTTTCGGGGAAAGGTTTACTCCTACTAACGCTCGGCATTGTGTAAATTCATTATCAATGAGATTTGTTCCGAAACAGTAAGAGTGCGTGGCTGCTAACGTAGAATGACTGGTATAATCTAATCGTAACTCTCGCTGTCTGGTCCCCCTTACTTCCACTTAGGGTTTAGATAATGGGAGTTACTTCAAACAGCGTTGAATCAAGTCACAAAGCTTCTGGATAATTCTCCGCGTTTCCAACTTAAATGTCGTGTTTAAAATATTAGGTATGGTATGGTCAAAGGGGGTATTAGTATGTACGGAACGATCGGGAAAATGAAAATTAAACCAGGCGAAGAAGAAAACGTTCGCCTGATACTTTCACAATGGGAAAACGAAGAAAAAGGTACTATTGATGGCGTAGTGTGTACTTACTTTATGGTGCCTGACAATAGTCCGGGTGAAATGATTGGTGTGGCTGTTTTCAGGGATAAAGATGCTTACTTGGCTAATGGAAATAGTCCTGAACAGCATGAAAGATTTATGAAATTGAGAGTCCTGTTATCAGACGATCCAGAATGGACTGATGGGGAATATTTGTCCTTGTAGTATTAAGTATAGTATTCCAATGGTCGGGCGATACATACTGATTTTGTAGAGCCTGATTGAATAAACATGATCAGTAACAGCTATCGGGATGAATAGCGAAATGGAGTGACCTAATGTACAAACTACCTCTCTCGCTCACTTTATCGAGATTTGTTTTGGGTATTCTAGTACCCATTTTGATTTGTATAGATAATTCCATCTGTACATTATTGGCTCTTGTGTTATTTATCGGAGGTGCGTTAAGTGATGCTGCAGACGGAGCGATCGCAAGGCGCAGATCACAACAAACCAAATTTGGTGCATTTATTGATCCGATAGCTGATAAGTTTCTTGTTTTTATGGTGCTTATAACCCTGGTATATAAGGCAGATTCATGGATTGTATTGGCTTTAGCATTGGTAATAATAGCGAGAGAAATTTTCGTGATGTCTTTGCGAGAATGGGCTTCCGCCAACGGTATCCAGGATAGTGTAAAGGTATCTAGCTATGGAAAACTTAAAGCAGTAATACAGATGACTGGGATTGCGGTACTGATCGGGGCTCCGGCAATCAGCAACTTATACCTGTATGAAATCTCTATAGGTATCCTCTCTGCTGGAGCATTGATTGGACTGTATTCAGGATTCTTATATTTTAAACAACCCTTTAAAGCGGGTGTGCTACATTAGCAGGCTTTGTTGTAGTATAGGCATCCGGTTTTTTGAATTTATATATGGATGAAATTAACTTGGTAAGTAGGTGGTAATCCACGTAATGTTGTGAGCAATGATTAATGCTATTTGTAGCGGTATATTCGTAATCGTTTAAATAGCACGCTATAAATGGAGTTTGCAGTTGAAATATAGGACACTCGGTAAGACTAATCTAGAAGTTTCTGAGGTAGGTCTCGGTGGCGCCGGTATCGGGCATGCCTGGGGTGCTATTACCGACGAAGAATGCGTTCGGACAGTCCAGAAAGCTTTAGAACTTGGGGTCAATTTTTTCGATACTTCGCCAGTGTACGGGAATGGTCAGTCAGAAATTAACCTAGGTAAGGGGATCGTATCTCGTCGAAATGATGTGGTGATCGCTTCTAAGGTGAGATTAAGAACTGACGAGCATTTATCTGACATGCGTTCGGCTATTCGGGAATCGTTAGATAGCAGTTTCAAAAGGTTAGGAACTGACTACGTGGACATCTTACAGATACACCATCAAATAGGTGTTGACCGAGGTGAATACATATCGGCAGTAGGACCGCCGCCCCGTTATGCCTACTGCTTGGACGAAAATGATGCCGTCGCTATATCCGAAGTAATGGATGAGTTGATAGGTGAGGGTAAGGTGCGTTACAAAGGCATCACTGCTTGGGATAGCGATGGTGAGGTTATCCAAAATTTGCTAGATTCTGGCAGATTTCATACTGCTCAAATTCTTTATAACATTCTAAATCAGACCTCGTCAGAACTTCCTCCTAAAGGATTTAGCGATATTGATCAAGGTCAGACTCTAAAAGGCGCTCATCGGAATGATGTTGGAGTAATCTGTATTCGTTCCCATGCTGCAGGCGCGTTGTGTGAGTCATTGGATCGAGATGCCGATCCTGAATCGCAGGTGATGATTGATTTTAACAAGGGTTCTATTATTAAAGAATATCGCGATGATGTTTTTGCAACTATATCTCAATTAGCTACCCGATTCTGCTTAGATAACTCAAGCATTCATACTGTCATACCTGGCGTCAAAACTATACAAGAATTGGAAGAGGCGGTTTCCTGTTCTGAAATGCCTTCAATTCCGGATGATGTCATGGTCGAACTAGGAAAGCTTTTCCAAGCTAATTTCACAAGAACGTGACTAGAAACATAGGAGCCACATGAATTCAACCATAACTTCAGTTGCCGGCATTGAGGTTGGTCATTATACAGACCTATCCAATGGCACTGGCTGTACAGTGGTTTTATGCAGAAATGGAGCTACAGGTGGAGTTGATGTAAGAGGAGGGTCTCCCGGTACTCGTGAAACAGATCTTTTGAGGCCAATGCATAGAGTAACTGAAGTACATTCAATTGTCCTAAGTGGGGGGAGTGCTTATGGACTCGATGTTTCTACAGGTGTTATGCACTATCTCGCTAAGCAAGGAATAGGTATTAAAGCAGGTCCTACAATTGTGCCCATAGTATCATCGGCGATTTTATTCGATCTCGGTGTGGGTAATCCTGATGTAAGACCGAATGCGGCCAATGGCATAGCGGCTTGTGAATCGGCTAGTTCGTTTCCAGTAATCCAAGGCAGTGTTGGAGCAGGAACCGGAGCGACCGTCGGTAAAGCATTAGGGATAGATTATGCAATGAAAAGCGGCATTGGATCTGCTTGTTTGACATTACCGGACGGGACCAGTATAGGTAGCATAATAGCTGTAAATTCATGGGGAGGAGTTAACGACTACAAGAAAGGGTCGCTAGTGGCGGGACCACTTTCGGGAGACCCTAAACGGCCTGTCGACACTTTGGAGTTATTGCTTAAGCCAGATCCTATCCCTACAGATGATGTATTGTCCAACACGACTATAGGAGTAGTGTCTACGGATGCTACTCTCACTAAAGATGAAGCTAACTTTCTAGCACAAGTCAGTCATGATGGACTAGCTCTTTCTATTAGCCCTTGCCATACGATGAGGGACGGGGACACTATGTTTTGTATGGCCACATCTGAGAGGCAGGTTCCTGGAGATATCACCAGATTATGTGCGGCAGCAGTAGAAGTGACCGCGCAAGCTGTACTTAATGCAGTTAACTCGGCGACCGAGCTTTTTGGATTCCCATCAGCTAACGAGTTTTAAGCCTACCTTCTCTAATTCTTCTATCAGCAAATATACCTAGAGATGAATAAATCTATGGTTGATACCATAAGCTTGCTAACTTCAGGTTCAGAGTCAAATGAATGGCCTTTCCCTGCCAAAAGTAATAAGTCGGTTGGGATTCCAAATTCTTCTAGGCGTCGGTACATTTCTAATGTAGATGCATGGTGAACACGGTCGTCAGAAGTCCCGTGAATAAGTAGTGTTGGTGGGTAATGTGGTGTGATGTGTTGCAAGGGAGAAGCGTCTAGAATAGACGTTTCTGATGGTTTGGGGCCAAGTATTTTTGCAATATCATCCCGAACGATAGCGCTGCCGATATTTATTACAGGTGCTATCCCAATGACTCCTGAAATTCGGGGGGTCTCAGAGTATAATCCGTTTATTACGGGTGACATTAACGCTAGATGTCCTCCGGCAGATTTCCCAAGTATTAATGTTCGTCTAGTCGTAAACTCAGATCCAGAATCAGCATCATCGAGCCATCCGAGTATGTCCTTTAGGTCTTGTATTTGGCCAGGCCATATGGCCTCTGTTGCAACTCTGTATTGTGCTGTTATGCAGCGATACCCGAGTTCTGCCAATGGTATAGCAAATCTTTCTACCAGGGGTTTGTAATTAGCCGTTAACCAGCTTCCTCCAGGCAGTAGTAATATATTTTTCTGAATATCGGCTTGGTAAGAAACACCGTCGTATATATCTATTTTCAGATCTATTTCAGATTGTCTCGTTATTATAATATTTTCGGATATGCAAATATTTTTCAAAATTAGGTAACTATCCTATTAGTTTATGAAATTATAAATATATCGACCAATCAGGCTTATAACCGCGTAAAGTAAGACACACAAGAGAATGCATCTGACTAGGAGTTTTCTAGATTTAAATAGTTTCATTTGAGGAGTTGTCTCTCACTGAAAGGTTTTACACTATCCTAAGGTAAGACCGCCGTCCACGTGAATAGTTTGTCCTGTAATAAATCTGGCATTTTCGGAAAGGAGGAATTCTGCCAACGCTGCAGTGTCGTCTGGAGTTCCAATCCTACCCATGGGTATTTTAGATGCAGCTTTTTCCCAGGCATCTGCAGGAATTGCAGAGTGGGAGCCATCTTTTTGAGTATATCCCGGAGCTATGCAGTTAACTGTTATTCCTTGTGGGGCTAATTGAGCTGCAAGTGATTTAGCCAATGCCTCTAGTGAAGCTTTGGCTGCTGCTGTAATAGGGAATAGACTATCGTTATCGAATACATGAGCAACGAACGAACTGATAGCTAACACTCTCCCTGAATGTGATGATATTAAATGCGGGATGGCTTTGCCTACTAGCTTGAAAAAAGCTTCTGGCATAGATTGATGAGATAGTCTTAAATCCTCATACGAAATATCTCCGAACTGCCCCCGTTTTGCGTATCCTGCATTGCTTACGACTTGATCCAGGGATGCGAAAGTATTGATCGTGTGCTCCACAAGTTCTTCTGCAGAGGTCTCGTCTCCAAGATCATTTAAGATTGTTGATACATTGCTTCCTTTGGATTTGGCGTAATCTGAAACGTATTCTAACCCGGTGACGTTTTCTCGAGAGTGAAGGACCAAATTAGTTTTGGGCGACGCTAACCGATAGGCTATGGCTGCTCCTATACCACTAGCTGCCCCTGTAATTAATATAGTTTTCATTACTAAGTTTCATCTAACTGAATGAAATTTTTTTTATGTAGAGTTATTATATTGGTGATCGCTGTATTAACTCGGACATTTCTCAATTATACGGGAAATCGTATCCCGTATATTGAGTCTAGTTAATATATCATTTAAGGTCAGTAATATTTAACAAGTGGAGTTGAGTAGTTGAGTTCGGATTTTGTTACTAACGAAGAAATTGTTCAGGAAGCTCGCAGAAAACTTTCCCAAGGGCCGTGGGATTATCTTGTTGGAGCCTCGGAGTCTGAAACGACCATGAGGCGTAACAGGTTAGCTTTTGACACTGTGGCTTTCAGGCCCAGGGTGTTTGTAGATGTGTCTTCCGTTGATACTTCGACTAGCATTACCGGTATACCAATGAAGTTACCCGTGATGTTGGCGCCGATAGGTTCACTTCAAGTCTTTCATCCTGAAGGAGGGGCCGCAGTGACCTCTGCTGCAGGCAAATTTGAGACTTTACATGTAGTTAGTTCTGTAACACAACCATCTCTAGAGGATATTGCCGGAACGACCGATTATCCGAAGGCATTTCAATTATATATACATGGTGATTGGGAATGGACAAAAGATATGTTGGATAGGATAAAAGCATCAGGATACAAGGCAATATGTATAACGGTTGATACGGCGTCCTATAGCAATAGAGAGAGACCATTGTTGAGCCGTTGGGTGCCCATGTCCCAACGTAATCCTCCTGACCCAGTATGGCAAGCATCGGTCACTTGGGAAACTATAGAACGGATTAGAGAATATGTTGATCTACCGCTAATGATTAAAGGTATTGGGACTGGAGAAGATGCGGCTATATCTATAGAACATGGTGTAGATGTAGTATGGGTATCTAATCATGGTGGCCGACAATTGGATCACGGGCTTGGAACTATGGATATATTGCCAGAGGTAGTAGACGCCGTGGATGGCAAGGCCGAAATCGTTCTGGATGGGGGTGTGCAAAGAGGTAGCGACGTATTGAAAGCACTTTGTCTGGGTGCGAAGGCAGTTGCTATTGGGAAATTACAAGGCTGGGGGCTATCTGCTAATGGGTCTGATGGAGTTTATAGAGTACTGGAAGTTTTACAACAAGAGATTCAGATAGCCATGAGGCTTATGGGTGTTACATCAGTATCCGAGCTAGGCCCAAATAGAGTCACTAGAGCAGAGGCAACAACTGAGCCTCATGAAATGAGTTCTTGGGTTAATATGCCTATTAGCAGGATTAAATAG
>CAZVRK010000041.1:0-10363 GCA_964629875.1 uncultured Dehalococcoidia bacterium
CCAATTTCCTAATTTACGCACTAAATAGACCAACAAGAGCTTAATTTGAAGCCCCTGATCATTAAGATTTGGGGCTATTTTTATGGGTCTAACATAGTGAAGTTTTGACCAAATGTGACTGAGACACAAAAAGCAAAAGGAGGAATTTATGGAAGTTGTAATCGCCATAGGGGTAGGATTAATGATTATGTATTTTGTTGTTCGCTGGGTACTCATCAAGAAGGGGAAGATGTAACTAGTAGACCCACCACCCTAGATGTGAAAACTATCGCAGTAAATCCACAATCGTTGTAATATGTCGGCAACTAATCCTTGGTCTAAATAGAAAAAGATCGGCAGGGGTTATCTAATATGCTACGTTTCCTCTTAACCGAAAGAATGATCGCAATCATTGGTTCTGCGGTGGTAGTCGCTGTAACAATAGCAATTATCGTAGCGATGATTCTCGATCCCCAGATCGGGATCGGTTCTTAAAGTTAAGGGCCGACAAGCCTCCCGGCTTACTGCCGACCATTAACTTGCTCACCGCCCGATAGGAAAGCGGGGTAGGTGGGTTCGACTCCCTCGCACTCTGTATCAGGAGTATATTACCATCCTCGTTGAAAGTAGCCACCCATCTATATGTCGTAGATAGTCTCACAACATTACAAAAAGACTCTTAGGGATGGATGCACCTGTGCTGAGACTGCATATACATCCCCAAACCATTGAGCACAAAAGTTTTGGTTCGTGCGTAAAAAACGTGTTTAACCGTATTTCTCGACAATCGCTCCAAAGGCAGGCCCCGCTTTTTCTAGATCTTCGCCGTTCATGGCGGGAGTTATTTCTACTTTTGCATTAAATGCCAGCCACCATGGCTCGCACACGTTTACCAGGTCTGCATTACTTTCCATGTTTACGAACAGCAAAGCAGTGCGACAACCATCTTCAGAAATAAAGTAAGCTGCCTCAGGTTGTAGATCACCCATAATTTGATTTAGGGTTTCACCTAGCTTGTTATTTTTAATCGCTTCATTGGTTGTAGCTGTATCGATACTTACTTTAACGAAAAACCTCATGAGGAAACTCCTAAACAATTATTAATTTGGTATGTTTTATCCTAAATGGAAGTATACCCGTGTGAGATGGGCTTTCAAGGTCAATTTTAAGAGCGATGAGTACATGATTGCATTCATATAAAAGTGGCGGTCCGACAAACCTCCCAGCATACCGCCGACCCTCAAACGGCTCACCGCCCAAAGGGAAAGAAGGGTAGATGGGTTCGACTCTCTCGCACTCCCGCCAATTTCCTAATTTACGCACAAGTTACGCGAAAAAGAAGGCTCTGTCTTTAACAATCAGAGTCTATTTTTATGGGTTAACACGATGTCATTTTTGGCAAATGTTGCCCAAACTTTAATTGTTGGAATAAAATCTCACTTTAGACACATTTGCCTAAAATATTAGAAGAAGTACCAGCGACAGGCAATTACCGCTACGATTATAATCCCCACTATCCATAACCATAGTGGTCGAGTCTCTGGAATACTTGAGGTTCGGAGGCCTCTACGTTCGACTTCTCTAAACACCTCCTCAGGCGTCCTATGTCCCTTATTATCTGCTTCCACCAAAGTAAAGTTCTGGAACCCACACCTATTACAATGCCAATCGTCGTTCGTCTTACGGGGGTAAACGTTTACGCTTCCACATGCAGGGCATGTAGGTCTTTCATTAGCCATAATGCCGACATATTACTGCTAACTAAAACGGGCGACAACTAAGCCCGTTGAACGTAGCCATCTCTTGACCTCCTATCTTATGCAAACTTAAGATTTATTATAGTTGCTTGTTCATTGCATACCAATACATTATAATTCAGCAATAGTAAGCAATATAAGGGGTCTAACATGGCACCAGTACACAGCCAGGAAACCAGGAATAAGGCGAAGGTTTATTGGGAAAGCGGGATGAGTCCACAGAGCGTAAGGGAAGCCCTAGTACTCAATGACGGCGTTACAGTTCCGCTAAGAACGATAAGCCATTGGGCCAGAACAGAAGGGTGGAACTCCTGGAAGGATGCTCAGCTAAATAAACTCGCGACAGTTAACCCGAATGTGCCATTCGGAGTAACGAATATCCAAGATCCGGTACTGCACTTAGCGACTCAACAAGCTAAGAACTTGTTATACCAAATGCTCAATGAGAGCAATATAAACGAAGAATCGAACAAGACAGGGCTGGAAAGTCCTTCATCCTTAATCCGGCAATGTTTAGCAGAAGTAGAGCACACCTACGCCATAGGTGTAAGAGGTATCGAATACCTACGGCGTTCTGTACTACCAGCATACATACGAGAATTAAGAAAGATTAGGGATAAAGAAAGAAATACTCGCCAAGAGGATAGACCAGCCAAGATACTAAGCTGGACTGATATACCGCCGGAAGTGGAGCAAATGATAACGAGGCCATTATCAGCTAATTCCGACTTGGATTTTGTCGATATGGAAGGCAGCAATTACGGCGTTGTATGGAATGATGCATTTTATAATCATGCCGAAATCGTAACGGGTGACACACTTTCACAGGGCGCGGTTACCGTCGAGCAGCGCTTAGAGTTGTTAGAACAACAAATCGATTATCTTATCGCAGTAATAAAAGGGCTCACAGGTGAAGATCCTCAGACAAACACACCCCTGGACGATGAGAGTGACCAAGTACAGCCCTTCCAAGCTATAGGGGAAATGCACTACAACGAAGATGGAGATTTCGTACCAGTACCTTTATCAGAAGAAATGAGAGAAGCGATCGACAGGCTCAGAGAAGAAGATAAACAAACAGAGTGGGACTTACCGATTGATGAAGGTGAAAATTAATAAAGAGGCTACCCAAAGAGTGATTACTAAGAGTAGTAAATCCTCTTAGCCAGCGTAGACCAACAAAAAAAGCATCAACTCAGGAAAGGAGGCCTTATAAGTAATATCTATACGACTGATTTCTCAGGTGAAGGAGAACTAATATGACAAGTGAAGCAAGACCAACATGCCCAGACTGCCAAAGTCTAATGGTTCCTTATCTATACGGATATCCAGCTGGGCCACCGCCGGAAGATGGCGGACCAGACGATTTCTTTATAGCTGGATGCCTTCCCGACTTCCCATCGCCGGCATGGGATTGTCGTACATGCCAAATAAGAGAGCGAGATGCGCTAGACCAAGAGGTAGAGCAAGAATTTGGCCCCAACTGGATGCATAACTTGATGGATGACGACGACGAATAACGGATCTGAAAATTCGTTGTAAGAATACCCCCTGACCAATATTCCAGGGGGTATTTCCGTTGCTATTTATCTGTTCTACTCCTTAGTTGGAGAACCAGACCCCCGAATATAGTCCTCTATCGGGAGGTCCAGCGGCAAAGGGAACCAACCCTGACATTATCTCCCGTATGGACTCATTTGCATCATTCATATTTTTGCTACTCTGATAAACACCTATTACCGTTATCTCATCTTCGCCAGTAACAGCAACCGCAAATCCAATCACACCCTCTAATGCGAGCACTTGGCTCGACGTAGAATCTATTAACTTAGTTACCTCTTCCATTTTTCCCGGTTGTAAACTAATCACAGTTTTGGATATTCCTGCCATGTTCTCGACTCCTCAAATTTTATATTTCTAATAATACCAAATAATAGTAAATTTTTGAGGTTGTAGACTTTGGAAAACACGTACTAGGATAAGACATAGGGTGATATCAAGAAAATCCATCCTGAGTTTTGCAGAATTAGGGTCGCTTGAAGTTTCCGTGCGCTGCATATCCGAATAAACTGCAATACCAGCCCAGGCTGTTATGTAAACTTAGTTATCATTATATATATTTGCATACATTCTTAAAACGTATTAATCTACAGCTTCAATAGTATTCTTATTGTGCTTATAAAGGACTATAAACGCATTTATGGAGAACACAAAAGATAACCGAGGGAAGCCTACCAACAACAGGCAAACGAGGCTGATACATCGGCTAGCCAGAGAGGGTTGGACTGGTAAAGAGATTGCCGACTTTCTGCCCAACAAGTTTGGCGAAACTGCCCTGCATATCAGGGCAGTGCAGAACCGTATAAGGCCTCTTAAAGATCATAACACTCCTTGGGACAGGTTAAGTGTCAGTGGTAAAAAGTCGGCAAAGATAATGGAAGTCTTGAGAACCGTCATCGCAATCACAAAAGGTAGGAAACGAGAATTCACTCAAGCAGAAGTAGATTGGATTATCTGGATTCAAGGAATTGCTCCTAGTCTGCCTGCACAGTACGTCTGGCGGTTTGCGGCAACTTATTTAACAGATATGTCGGATGGGAAAACAGATTTCACACAGTTAGACAATTTCCTCGCTTTTAAACCGTGGGAATCTCTAAATGCCCAAATTGACTACGAAACCATGACTGGCGACGTTGTAGACAGTGAGTTAACCGAATTGCTCATAGAGATCAGAAACCATATTGCCCAGGTAGAGGATACCCAAGTACGCTCAGGAATGGCCGAATTAGCACAGCACAGACTTGAGTTAGATGCAATGCGTATGGAAATCTCTGAAGAAGCAGATCAAGATTGGCAAGAAATAGATTGGGAAGAATCAAATAGGGATGATACGGATATTAAAGATCTACTGAACGAGCAAATTGCAATTAGCAAAGAGCAAATGTCTATTAGTCGAGCCATATTGGAAGAATTGCAAAAACTTACCCAGAACAAGGCTGAAGAAGACGAAGAAAAATGGAACCCGTATAAATGGCCCCACAACGATGGGCTGCCATAAGGGACACCTTAAAGGTGCTGACTAAGCGCAGTGAACACTTAGCCAGCTAGACAATCCCATGCTTTGTGGAAAGCATTCCCATTTAAAGGAGAGATTGTCCAATGAGTAGTATAAAGCAGTAGAAATCAAGAAGTGAAGAGGTGTATGAATATGACTAATGCAACAAGACCAACATGTCCTGATTGCCAAAGCCTAATGGTTCCTTATTTATACGGATATCCAGCAGGGCCACCGCCGGAAGATGGCGGGCCTGATGATTACTTCATTGCTGGATGCCTTATAGGTTTCCTAATCCAGTATGGGCCTAGTAAGGGTGAAAGGGGCGAAGATCCTAAATGGGGATGCCGTGCCTGTTATAACCTGATCAGAGAAGATGACGCCGATTAAAATGGTGTCTGAAAATGTAGATGAAAGTTCAGACAAATTTGTTCGGGGCGGTTTCATACCACCCTTTTTTACGCTCAGTTCTGAAACTACTGGCAACTATAAGTAACCGTGGAGACACTAATATTTCTTATTCCACTCTGTGCGGAACCCTGAAGTTATAGATGTATTCGGTAAACTTCTTCACATTTCGACAAAATACCAGATTTAAGAATTCAATAGCTTAATTTTAGACCATTACACAACCCCAAATTATTCGGATTCAGGGTTTAATTTTTGCATAATTTTTCCGCGAATAGCAATGAAAGGCATTAGATAATGACCAACAACAAAATCAATTTTATTGGGTGGATACTTTTTATCGTTTCAGCAATAGGATTTATTATTGCAAGTGTTGGTTCGTTTTGGTCGATGTTTGGTTCTGTATTTTTCTTAGTTGCGTGTTTAATCTTTCTTATACCATTTTTCAGAAAACTCTGACGAACAGAATCCGTATCACTAATATCTTTACACATCGTCAATTTCGGGATTTCCCAGCAACTCTCGGGTGTGGTAATGGGCTTGTAGCACTCTAGCGAGTATTGCTAGGATGGCTGCTGCACCAAAATTTCGAAGAGCCGGCAAGTGTTCTACCTCGGCAAATCCGCCGACAAGTGCCACCAGGGATGCAATTATCAAGATTATCATTGGAATTTTCCATTTCCGGTTGTGCTTGCCAAGAAATCGTGTCATGTCTCCTCCTAACTAAAGGTTTATTGGCGCAATAATACAACACTAAATCAAGTAATATTTCATGTGCAAATTGTCACAATCAGTGCTTTGATACCACTCGTCATTGAAGTAAAATTTTTAAAATATGTACAGCTATAACCAAAGATAAAAGGTTAATATATTTACTACTAATGAAGAGTCGTCCTGTTGGCTTGAACAACTCTCAATTCAATCAAACGCTTGAGTCAGGTCTCGATTTTCAATAAATGTTGGCAAAAGGAAGCAAGGATGAGATTTACAGTCAAAATAGCACGTATTGTTGGATATCTTGTTACGGAGATATTGATGCCTATAACTGTCCCGGCCATAGTGATAACAAGTCTAGACAAAAAAATCAGGCGATTACCCGAACTAAGCCGGACGACTTTTAGGATTAGTTTTGTTCTGATATGCGGTCTGATTATCTTCGCAGTATGGTATTTTCTTTTAGCTTAAATAGGATGTCTTCTTGAATATATGCAAAGAACGGATATCGCTGTGCAATCTAATATTATCTCGAGTTCATTTAAGGCCGTGCACAGACTGAAAAAATGACGAATATATTCTGTGGACTAGCCATTGGTAGGATTTAATATCCTATATAGAGATGGGCGCCATTCCTCTGCCATCCTTCCAAAGCTGCTCATCATCTGTGTGTAGATTTACTGGTGTTGAGGTGAACACACGATAAGCTAGCGTTGAGATTTAACATTACTCACTATGCATTATTCTGGACCAAATCATGAGAAAAAATAAACTAATAACTTTGATCATCTTTCTAATTATTATCTCTTCAATTGCTTGTGATCAACCTTCGATCTCGGTACAATCACCGCCCATTTCCCCAACAAATGATTCACAACATCTAAAGGAATCCGCCGGTCTTCTCGCTGCCAGAGGCGAATACTTAATCAAGACTGGAGATTATGGAATGGCTATCGAAGTGATTGAACAGGCCATCGAGACATTTCCAGAGTACAAAATGTATTGGGACAAAGGGGTAGCTCATGAGCAAGTGGCTACGGAATTGATGGGCACCTCACGATTGGGCGAATCAATATTTCATCTAAAGCAAGCATGTAAAGACTTAAAACGTGCTTTACATATCGAAGTTGGAATGACTGATTACGACCTAAATACACTCAACAACGATGTGAAAGAATGCGAGGCACAACTTCAGAGGCTTACTAAACCCTGATTAGCCGTAGCCACTACAGTGCTACTAGAACCACCTTCTATTTAGAAAAAGTCGGTCAAGCACATCAATCTGCTCGAAAGAATTTAATGAAATGATTGTAAATCTGGTCAGGAACTTCCTCTTGGATATAGTGCCCACACTGTAAAGGATCAGAATCGACTATGTTATCTGCATAGTCACGCCATACATTTACAAAAGCCTCAGAACGCTCCTCGGACTGGCCTCTTGCACCCCAAACCAGGAGCAGCGGTTGGGTCACCTTTTTATCTTTGTCTGCGGTGTCCATTTCCAAATCACATGTAGCTGTAGCCCTGTAGTCATTACATGAACCAGTAATCGTTTTCAGTGTATAACACCGGATGTATTCGTTTAGAGCATCCTCAGTGAGAAATCCAAGCCCCGTGCCCCCACGGATAACCATACGGCTCGTTAAGAAGAACTCCGCTGAAACCGCACTAATCATTCGCTCCGGCAATGGTGCAGGTTGCGCCATAAAACCCCAATGCCAAGTACGTATTACCCAATCTTTTGAAGTGTTGTTCCAGACAAAGTGATTTGGCAATACATCCATTAAGCAAACTTTGAGTATTCGCTCAGGATGATCTATACACATACGATGAACAGTACGTCCACCTCTATCGTGACCAGCTACGTAGAACTTTTCATATCCGAGAGTAGCCATCACTTCAACCATATCTGCTGCCATCTCACGGAATGAATAATTAATGTGATTGTCACCAGGTTCTGGAAGCGAACTGTCGCCGTACCCGCGGAGATCAGGTATAACCACGTGATAGCTCTCAGCTAGTCGGCTTGCAACCTTATGCCAGCTTACATGGTTCTCTGGATTACCATGAAGCAGCAGTAAAGGCGGACCAGATCCGCCATGGCGCAGGCGAATTACAGCACCAGAAGTGCGAATATCCTGATGTTTAAAGTCAGGGAAAAGATCAGCTATAGCACGAGTGCCACAGTTAGTCGGATCAGCGTAATAATCATCCGATATGATGTCTCGGATTATCTGACCTTTATTCATATTGTTCGTCATCTCCAAATGCACATGGTCCTTCAAGGATGCATTGTGTGATAGATTTGTAATTCAAGCGATGTTATATTGCATACTCTGCAACCCAAACTACCAGAACAACACTATGGATGGCAAAAATATACTAGCAGATAAACTTAGCTGGAATAACAGCGAATATTTCTTCCAAATTTGGGACCAAACTACTCTGCCAAAACATGTCCGTAATACCGTAAAATTCATCTATGAAAAGCAAGTTAAGCAAATATCTAATAGCTGGCCTGATAATGATTTCACTAATTATCTTTTTAATTGGACAAGAGGCTCAATAATGAAAATTCCTATGTATATGATAACCATACTAATTGGCGCGGCCATCGGCTTAACAATCTGTAAATTGCTACCCTAATAGCCATTTTTTATTCTGATCCGTTCTTTAATTCGATTATGACGCTAGTGTAACGTTTCTCTCCGACATTAGTCAGTTGATGGATCGAGTCCTTGTCTCCCATAGTAACCTGTCCTACTTCCAATGCTATAGACCGCGATGAATTGTCATTGAATTCTACTTTCAAATCACCAGGCACCGTGGCTATGAACAGATAGTTGGTCGTGTGGACATGCCAGTCACTTGACTCACCTGGTTCCAGATCATTCTGCCAAACTCTGACATGATCGTTCTCAAGCATTACGTAAGAGCCGACGTTCCCTAGTTCTCTATCAGGCATTTCAAATCCTCCATACTACAATTAAAGGCTTACCCTAGGATGATTTCGCATTCTAACAGGGCACTTATTGTATGCAAACCCTAATCGGCAAAGATCTGCGATTAGCACAGAACACCTCGACATATTAGGAGTAGCTCATATCACGAAGCTAAAAACAGGAATAATAGCAAACGCCTGTCAATAACAAGGCCACTCAAAAGCTAACTGAAATGTTGTTACGTGGGACAGTGAAGTATAAACTACACTTATAAACAAGCTTGCTTAAGCCAGTTTCCGATTGGTAAACGCTCACAGGAGAAGCTAATGCCCGCATATTCATTGGAGATAAGAGACCATGCCAAGCGGTTATGGGAATCAGGTAATCGCCCTCAGGAAGTGCGAAAAACTATTAGAGACAGGTACTCTCTGAAATTATCTGAGGCAACTCTTAGAAGATGGGCCAATGACGATAGTTGGTCCGATTGGAAACCCGCGAGGCAGGCTAGAACTTCTGCATTTACAAGCTCCGGAGATCCTACAGTCCACTTATGTGAAGTACTAGCTCGCAGAGCTGTTCGAGAGCATAGCCAAATTAGGAGATACGAATCCTTAACTAGAGAAGACACTAGACTCATTACAAAGGATGTACTTGAACATGTAATTCATAACTATGAACCTGACCCTATTATCATTAACCACCTAGAAGGGATGATTATGGATTACATATACGCCTACCGGAGTAATACCAGTAGCACCAATGACGCAGAGTCTCAAACGGAATCAAATAACCAAATTAATAACCCCAAAACATCTGAGTCTATGACATTACCTTCATCAAATAATCCTAGTGTCCGATTCTCAGACACAGCGGATGCGTCTGAGAATTATAGTATGACTCTGTCGGAAGGTAGACGGATACTCCGACAACTCGAATCGAAGCTAGTAGAAATAGACGAAAAACTTGAACAAATAAAATCTATGATGATCCTATTCGGACAACCCGAAAAAACAATGACTAACCTCACACAGAGCACTCTGGATATTGACAAAGATACTATAGAAATCCCAGAAGAATACAAACCCCCTACCGATGATCAGATTATTCAAATTTACGAGGAGGAAGAAAGGTTACAAAAACTCCTGGAAATCTGGGATGAGAACGAAGAAGACACCGGTAACTGGACAGAGAAACCTTGGTTAGGCAACTCTTAGTGAGGCTGGATACCCCACAGCACTAATCAAGAAACGGATTTTATTTAACAGTACAAGATTTTACAATTTGAGCCTGAAAATTTCTTTCTGTAAAAAATGAAACCATACCTTCACCCGGCACTTCTGCCATAGCGGTAATTTTGCCTGTTATAGTGACAGATTGACCTTCTAAGATTGCATCCATTTCTGCCTGATCATAATCCGTTATTACACACATCACATACGCAACTTCTGCGTCTCCGTTATTTCCTTCCAGAACCAACTCAATTATTGGTGTGTCACGACCTTTAGTAA
>CAZVRK010000042.1:0-9818 GCA_964629875.1 uncultured Dehalococcoidia bacterium
AGATATATGGTATGGCATTATTGGGTTATTGTGAAGAACTATAAAAGCCAGTCATTTTAGGTGATCAGAAGTTCACTTATGACTGGCTTTTATAGTAGTGTTTTGGAAATTGTTATTTTAGTCTAAATTTTAATTTAGAAACTATTATTTTTCTGTTGGCTGAAGCAATCACTGCAATAGACTGGTCTATCGCCTCGGGGGCGAAATGGTACTGTTGCTTCGTTTCCGCACTGAGCGCATACTACTGAGTGCATTTCTCTTGGTCCAGAGTCATAGTTGCCAGACCTCATCTCCGCTCTCCTAGAGGATCTGCAAGCTTGGCATCTTTTTGGGTCGTTTGTAAAACCTCTTGAATTGAAAAACTCTTGTTCTCCCGTAGTAAATATAAATTCCGCCCCACAATCCGCACACGTTAATGTTCTGTCGGATAGCGCCACAGGTGGACCTCCTTGGAAATGGTTGGTTTGCCCAGACCTAGATGCCGTGGTGTATCTGGGTATCCGAGAGTCCTTCAGCATGCGGTCTGAGGATACGTTTTCAATATATACTCTGGTATTACTAATTGCAACCAGTCGTTTTAGAACAGTTACTAACTGTAAAACGTAATATATATATCAACTGTAGAGTGATCGCGTAATTCTGGTTCGTTTTTGAGCTGCAACTTGTAATTGGAGCAACTGAACTCGTTATGAGTTGTGTTTTATACAGGGAGCGGTAGCTCAGAAATATTATCCGGCAAATCTAGTTCTACAGAATTAGCATTGAACGCAAGCATAGTATAGAACCCGAGCAATGTATTTAATTCTACTAAACCTCGTCTGTTTAGTAGGTTAAGTGTTTTTGCGAATACATCTTCTGAGACTTTTTTGTTGTTTAGTAATTCTGTGCAGTAGCTGAGAATAATAGATTCGTCTTCTGGTATACGGGGAAGGTTGCGCTTGTCACGGATCGAATCTATTAGTTCGTCGGACAGATCAGTGTCTCTAGCGATACCGACATGCCTGTTCCATATGTATGGGCAATTCATTGTGCGCCCTGTAATGAGCATTGCTAATTCCCGAAGCTTAAATGGGACACTCGACTCGTTTCGTACGTATTCGAATAAAGGTATGGCTCGTTTGGCCATTTCGGGACTATGTTTAAGAATTGACATAGGTCCTGTTCCGATTCCTTCTGGGTCATTTGCCAGTTCTAGAAAGATTTCCAGTAGTTCGGGGTTAACATTCGTATGATCTACCTGGGCTATTCTTGTCATAAATTACCTCATCTATATATGGGCAGTATTTATAGTCCAGCCTTCTTGGCTGAGGTTCTGACTGAATCGAGATATTCGGAACTAGATTTCTGTATTAATGTACCTACATTGCTATGAAAATACTGTACGCCAAGATCAAGAAATTTAGGTATGTATGAATCAGGGCAGCTCACTCCTGCTATTTTCCCCGCCTGTCTTATGATCGAGACTCCTTTTTCCATTTGTTCTTGGACCTCAGGATGTGTTTGCTGGCCAGGGTAGCCCATTGACTGTGAAAGGTCTCCTGATCCGATAAAGTACACATCAATACCATCGACTGTCACTAAGGAAGCCAGGTTATCTATTGCTTCTACCTCTTCAAGCATGATACAGGTTAGTGTATTTTGATTGGCATCCTTTACGTACTCAGTGGTAGAACCGCTAAAACCGTATTCTGCTGGTCTGCTGCGGCTAAATATGCCTCGGTGTCCGGTTGGGTGATATTTAACGGCATCTACTGCCAGTTCGGCCTCTTCCGCTGTATTCACGTGCGGAACCTGCACGCCCATAGCGCCGCGATCAAGGAAAGGCGCTATTACGTCAGGGCGATTAGCTACTGGCCTCACTATAGGAGTAATGCCAGTCAATTCGGATGCTCTCACAAGGTCTTCTACATTTGAAACCGTGATATCACCATGTTCATTGTCAAGTAAAATCCAGTCGAATCCACAGTGACCCAGCATCTCTACAGTTGCAGCAGATGGAAAAGTAAGCATGACACCGAACACAGCTTCACCAGCTTGTAGCTTTTTTAGTAACAAATTTTCCTTCATGACATAGCTCCTAGTGTATATATGCAATTGATGTTCTACTAATATTCCTGCATTGTAGGAAGACCTTGTTCTAGAGTCAATTGGTTAGCGGGGTTAGTGCTGTTCTCAGTAGCCTCATGATTATCTTGACAAAGGTTGATTAGCAAGATAAGCTCCACGGCAGTGCTGTTTTTAGGGGTACTCTTAGTGCTTGTGGGGAGTAAGCTGAGCGTAACCTAAGCAGGGTTAACTTGCTGACAGCAGAGTATAAACTGGAGGATACGGACCATGAAATTAAACTGGCCTGGTGTGCCAACAGCACTACTGTTAGTACCAATGATATTGCTTCTAAGCATAGTAGTGGCCTGTGGCGGAGCGTCTGAACCAGCTCCTGCTGCGAAAGCCCCGGCTCCTGCTGCTGCTGCTCCTGCTGCTGCTCCGACAGCTGCTCCTGCCGCTGCGTCTGACGCCGGATTCACGGAAATGGACACTGATCACTCTGCTGAAGCATTCGAGGATTACTGGAATCCGCCAACGGATTTCTACGGCGATCCAGTCAGCGGTGGTCACCTTAGAGTGATATACGAAGATCCCCTAGAGCATGGTAATGCGTGGGGAGCTTATAGCGGTCATACCACTCGAACTCGATCACCTGCTTTCAACAAGATAGTTGAAGTAGACCCATATGATGCGGGTAAGATTGTTCCAGACTTGGCAGCAAGCTGGAAAGACCATGATGATGCTGCAGGAATTGATCTGCATTTCCACGAAGGTATCACCTGGCATAATGGTGAAGCCTTCACTTGTGAGGATGCCCGGTTTACATTGGAGACGATGTTGACTGGAGAAGGTCTAACCAACGCAGAAATGGGTGCAAAACTGAATTTCATTAAAACGGAGAGTCTGGAATGCCAAGACGATCACACGTTAAGCATGAGATTTATTGGACCTAACGCCACTTCACTAACCGCTTTCACGGATAGGGCTGCATTTATATTCAATAAGGCCTGGTTCCAGGAAGGTGGCGAAGATGCCATGTCTACTGACTTCTCCCTAGGCACAGGCGCATTCATAGCGACTTCAAATACCGATGAAGAGGCCCAGTTCGAGGCTAACCCGAACTACTTCAAAGGTAATGGCGCATTGCCATATCTAGATAACCTGACCATATATGGAATCCTTGATGAGTCAAGGCAACAGGCTTCAATGTTAGCCCACCAGGGTGACTGGCATTGGATTCGTAACTGGGGCCAGTACGATGCCTACGTAGATCATGATCAGATACGCGTAGTCATTGGGCCGACCCGAGGTCACCATTCAGTCTGGCTAGATGCTAGCAACCCAGCATTTTCAAGTGCTAAAGTCCGCCAGGCCGTATATATGACCATCGATCGTGAGACAGCTATTAAAGTATTAATGGATGGTCACGCTTCAATGGGATTCTTAATGGCTCCTAATAGCCCATGGGCTGTCGACAGGGCAGATGGCTGCGCCATACCGGCGTGGTGTCCACCAGAAGACGGTGATATGGACCGACAGAGAGCCGAGGCCAAAGCCACACTGGAAGCGGAAGGATTCGATTTCGACCAGACTTATATATTCACGGTTGAAAGCGATGAGCAGGTCCGAGCCAGAGCTGAGTATGTACAGGAACAGCTAAGATTGATCGGTATCAAAACCGACTTCGATATGGTTGAAACTGTCGCTTACAGGGCCCAGACAGCAGACGGTAGCTGGGGAGACATATTGCCGAGAAACGACACTATGCCATCACCAGATCCAGCGTTGGGTCTGACCTACTACATGGGTTGTAAGTCATCCAACAACCACTGGACGCCGAACTTGGACTGTGATCCAAAATCAGAGGAACTGCTTGCCCAGCTAGCTTCTACCGTTGACCAAGGTGAACGAGAGAGTATAGCTGACGAGCTCCAGATTTACGGTATGGAGCAATACATAAAGATGCCTCTATACTGGGAACAGGAAGGCGTAGCATTCTGGCCTGAGGTACGTGGATACGTCCATCACCCAGCTCCAAACAGCTCATTCCTGAACTGGGAACATATCTGGATGAACGACGCACACAAGGACGATGCTGGTTCTAGTGGGCAGGACACCGGTATACCAGGTGGTGTGTAAGCACCGCGTAGGGTAAGTTTTCTGGATAAAATATCGGAGTAGGGTTTCACATCCGTGTGAACTCTGCTCCGATTCCATCTAAAGTATTATCACACTTGTTCTGATAGGGTATCGTGGGTTCGTAGTGGCGTTATGAAACAATACATAATTCGAAGATTATTGTTATTTATCCCGACAGCTTTAGGCGTCTCTATATTCATATTTGCTATGTTGCACGTTATCCCTGGGGATTACGCGACTGCCCTGCTGATGGGTAGAGATAAAGCTTCAAGCGCAACTGAAGAAGATTTTGCGAAGGCTAGGGCGAAACTAGGACTTGATAAGCCTGTCCCTGAGCAATATGTCAGGTGGCTTGGTAACTTTGTCACAGGCGATTTCGGCACGTCTTATTCTAACCGTAAACCCGTTATTGAGAGAATTCTGCCAAGAGTGGCATTAAGCTTTGAACTAGGTTTTCTGGCCGTGTTTTTGGCGTTGGTGATAGCATTGCCTGGCGGTGTTATAGCCGCAGTAAAACAGGATACATGGATAGACTATGTACTTCGTTCTGCAAGTATGTTGTTTGAATCTATGCCGAATTTCTGGATTGGTTTATTAGTGATCGTAGGATTGCTGTGGGCATTCGATTGGATACCGCCGATTGCCTATAGGGAGTTATGGGTTGATCCGTGGTCTAACATACAGTCGTTGTTCTTCCCTGCGCTAATTGTCGGCGCTAGGAGTTCAGCTGGCATGTTGAGAATGACACGCTCTTCGGTACTGGAAGTGCTAAAGGAAGACTATGTTAGAACGGCTAACGCGAAGGGTCTCTCCCAGTTTATAGTCCTTGGTGTCCATGTACTAAGGAACGCTTTGCTTCCAGTGGTTACGTTAGCTGGGTTTGAAGTTGTCTTTCTAATGGGAGGGCTGGTAGTTATTGAATCTGTGTTCAACTTGCCTGGCATAGGGAAGTTGTTCGTACAGGGCGTAGCTGCTAGGGATTATCCTGTCATACAAGCTATCGTAATGTTTATCGCTCTCATTGTATTGTTTGCGAACTTGGTGGTCGATTTGCTGTATGCTTGGCTAGATCCTAGGATTAGATACACTTAAGCTTGGTGATCCAGGCAACGTTGTTGCCGTTTAATACAAAGGGGTATTAGCATTACTACTGTTTTTGAAAATGAAGTAAATTCCGAAGATAATGTCTTGGTAGTAGAGCGACGCAGACCTACTTTCTGGAAACTCTTCTTTCATTATTTGAGGACGAAACCGTTGGGAACTACTGGGTTCAGCATAGTTCTATTCTTCTCGATAATAGCCCTGTGCTCTCCGCTTATCATTAGATACCCTGTCGCTGAGCAACATTACGATAACTTGAAAGAATCTCCTAGTTCGAGTTATTGGTTGGGTACTGATCAGTACGGCAGAGATTTATTTTCCAGACTGGTGGCAGGGGCACGCGTTTCCCTACAAGTTGGGTTTCTAGCAGTAGTGATCGGAACTGGGGTTGGTGCTCTTATTGGTTTGATGTCAGGTTATTTTATGGGTAAGTTAGACGCTGTTGTTCAACGTCTTGTTGATATGTGGATGTCTTTCCCAGATCTTATTCTTGCGCTAACTATAGTAGCTGTTTTCGGTAATACATTAATAAATGTAATATTCGCTATAGCCGCCACGATACTTCCTAGGGGAGTACGTGTTATCAGATCTTCAACAATTGCTCTTAGAGAGACTGATTATGTCCTAGCTGCGAGAGCTATAGGTGCTACGAACCCTCGGATAATCTTTAAACATATATTGCCTAACGCTATGGCACCTTTCCTAATAATCATGTCATCTATGTTTGGCACCGCAATATTGACCGAAGCGGGTCTTAGCTATCTTGGTTTAGGAGTAGCCCCTCCGGATCCTTCGTGGGGAAGTATGCTCACAGGTACAGCTGCTCAGATGGCTCTCACTGCGCCGTGGATAATTATATTTCCTGGTATAGCGATTAGTATCACTGTGATGGGATTTGCGTTTGCAGGAGATGCGGTCAGGGACATCCTTGATCCGAAATTAAGAGGGCGGTAAAATCGGTCGGTCTTATTTGTTCAAGGTTGCGTGTTATAAGACTAAGGTTAAATACGTAGGTACCAGCTCAAAGGGTTGTCTATGCTCACCTTCAATATGGTTGGTGGGCATTTTATTGAGTTCCTAATGTAGATAATAGGCTAATCATATGGGAGAGTACTAATTTTGCGCACTATAGATATACACGCCCACACGGTTCCACAGTGTTTTCAGAAAGATGTTTTAAACAATCGCAAATGGCATAACATGACTTCTGCTGAAGGAGAACTGTTTAATCCGAGAGTTCATTGGACTCCGGAAGAGCGGATAGCAGAGATGGACTCTATGGGAATGGACGTCCAGGTTGTTTCGACTAATGTATTCTTCTACAAATATGACGAAAATCTGACTACTGCTATTGCTATCGCCAGAGACTGTAATAATGAACTTCATCAGATGACCATGGATTATCCGAATCGTTTGGCTGGACTTGCAACTATTCCCATGCAGGATATTGGCGCTGCCATAAACGAAATGGAAAGGGCAGTTGTAACTTTGGGATTCAAGGGTGTGATGATTGACGATACAGTGAATGGTCATACATATGACGAACCGGAATTTCTGCCATTTTGGAAAGCTGCAGAGCAAATGGGTGCTTTTGTACTAATCCATCAAGCTTATCCGACGATCGTGAGCGAAAGGATTAATCGTTATCATTTGCCAAATAGTATAGGTAATTTAGCTGACCGCACTATTACGTTCGCCGCGATGGTGTTCGGTGGCGTTATGGATAAATGTCCTGACCTAAAGATTTGTCTTTGTCATGGAGGCGGTTACACGTGCTATGGTATCGGACGTATGGATCGCGGCTGGCAAGTACGCCCGGACGCGAGAGCTAATATTTCTACTCCGCCAAGCAGTTATCTAAGACGGTTTTACTATGATTGTTTAACTCAAAGTGAATCGTCTCTTAGATATTTGATTGATACAGTAGGAGCCGATAGGGTCGTACTGGGCACGGACTGGCCTGCAGATATGTGTATAGATTGGCCCGTGTCTTGGGTGCAGAACTTGGATAGTTTGACTAGAGAAGAAAAAGATATGATTTTGTGGAAGAATCTTGAGGGACTTCTAGGGCTTTAGCATATAGGCGCAATCTAGAGAATGGCCCAAAATAAAACCTGATATTAGGAGAAATACTTAAAATGCGTAGTATAGATATTCATGCTCATATATCCCCAGAATCCTGTTTCGATTCTATGCGCAAGGGAAAAGATTGGTATGGAATAACACCGGAACAGATATTTAACGGTCATAAATACAATCCTAGAACTATGTGGACTCCAGAACAGCGTATCAACGATATGAATTCTCTGGGTGTGGATGTCCATGTGTTATCCACAGGAGCATTTTTCTATTTTTATGATCGTGATCCTAAGCAGATATCTGACATGAATGTTGAATGTAATAATTATGTTTCACAGTTGACTAAAGATCACCCTGACAGATTTGCGGGATTGGCCAATCTACCGATGCAGGATGTGAAGGCTTCAGTTGCAGAATTGGAACGATCAATGACTCAACTTGGGTTAAAGGGAGCTATGATAGCTGATCATGTGAACGGTAAAACCTATGATGATCCTGAGTTTTATCCTTTATGGGAGGCCGCAGAACAACTTGGAGCTGTCTTGTTAGTTCACCAAGGTGGTGACACAGTAGTTACGCCGAGACTTGATGAATATCATCTTACAAATACGATCGGAAACCTTGCAGACCGTGCTGTAACATTCGCATCCTTCGTCTTCGGCGGTGTTATGGATAAATATCCGGGGTTGCGGGTTTGTTTGTCTCATGGCGGAGGGTACACATGTTTTGGCGTAGGTCGTATGGACAGAGGATGGCAAGTAAGATCTGAAGCTCGTGAACATATATCTAGTCCACCCAGCACATACTTGGATAAATTCTGGTATGACTGCCTGACTCAGAATGAAAAAGCCCTGAGATTTTTAATAGATTCTGTGGGTATAGATAAAGTATTATTTGGAACAGATTGGCCGTTTGATATGTGCTTTGATTGGCCAGTATCGTGGATTTTGAGTTTGGAAAGTCTGACACAGGAAGAAAAAGAGGCGATTCTTTGGAAAAATTTAGAAGCGTTGTTGGGTATTTAATTAAATCAAGACTGTGATCTCAATAAATTAATTACTATCACTATAGATTAGTTGTTGTTTGAACTAGCTTTCTGGTGGGCGTTGGCCCACATTCGACAAAATGAGCAAGTTTCACTCGTTGTAGGTTGTCCGCAGATGGTGCAATCATTCAAGTGGAACTCATCCTGAGAGTTTTCCATGAGGGGACGTATTCGTTCTAGAAATCCTGCTACTAGACTATGTTTAGTACCAGGTGAATTTAGCTCTATAGAATCTATAGCCTCTTTGTAGACTATAGATTTGGCCCCTATAGAATTAGGGCAGTCCTCCTCGATATATGATATGCCTCTTAAAATAGCGTTAGCTGCAACTTCTCTTTCTGTCATGGTATACAAAGGTTTTACCCTGCTAATTAAATTAGAGCCTTTTGAAGGTAATGAAGGTGATTGCCTTGCTAGGCTGCTGATTTCCCAATGTAATATATTTCCAAGTAGGGTAGCTGCTTCATCGTCTAAGTTATGTCCCATAGCTACCACAGAAAAATTTCTCTTGTACGCCTCTATGTTCAGAATATATCTTTTACTTAGTCCACATCCTGAACATGGGACTCGACGGATAGTTTGAGATAGCAGAGGAATACCCATACCATAGGATTTTTCTAGATCAATTGTAATCAGATCTGCATTTCTAGCCTCAGAGAATTCCTTTGTAGCGACGAATGAATTTGCAGAATAATCCCCGATCCCTAAATGGATATGTAAACCGGTGACATCATATTCATTCCTCAAAAGATAATCCCAGAGGCTTAAACTATCTTTCCCGCCAGATACTCCTACGAGTATCTTGTCGTCATGAGTAAACATCTTCTGTTTTTTTATTGCACGACCTACCTGGGTATCAAAGAACTCAAGGTAATGATCTTTACAAAGCGCCGAATTATGTCGTTTTAGCTCTATAGACGCGGTTGACGGGCACTTCCTACATTTCATTGCTGCCTCCACTAATGGCCCGTAGTATCTCTACAGTATCGTTATCTCGTATTACTATGTCTCGTGTAAGCAGTTCGTTGTCGCGAATGACCAAAACCTGTTCGGGGTTCAAAGCGAGCTCTCTAAGCAATGTTTCAACATTACGTCCACCGGACATCTCGAGAGTTTTTCTGTCTGGGTTGCGGAGTATTACTTTCATCGGTTTATATGACTTGTGTTTATTAGGAGTTATCTACAATGGCTTAATAGTCTGTGTCAAACGTTTCGATTATAGATCATAATGTGAGAATAATTTTATTTCTCGGAGTGTGGCGTCCCAGGCAGGGCTCGAACCTGCGACCTACTGCTTAGAAGGCAGTTGCTCTATCCAGCTGAGCTACTGGGACAACATCGTAATTGTGCGTAAATAATGATACCGATTAGTACGAGGGAGTGCAAGAGAAGCAATATAAAACTGAAT
>CAZVRK010000043.1:0-2882 GCA_964629875.1 uncultured Dehalococcoidia bacterium
CGGTTTCTTGCGCATTCCTTGGGTTCGCCACGATAGGCCTAGCCATACTAATACAAAAGAATTTCCATATGTTAATTGCATTAGGAGCTATAGTAATCGGAGTTATAGGAACAATATTGCCTGTAGCTAACTATGAGTCAGACTTAATGATAGTTCCATATCTGGGCCTATCACTACTATTGGTAACGCTGGGTATACTAGTCCTAAGGACTAAATCGTAGCCTTAAATTCCATACAAAATCATTTAGATCATGAAAATGGTTAAAAGAAGAGGGCCTATTATTAGGCCCTCTTCTAAGCACAAACTGTGCGTGGTCGGGGCGGTCGGATTCGAACCGACGACCCCCTACACCCCATGCAGGTGCGCTACCGTGCTGCGCCACGCCCCGATACTGGGGTATTTTACCAGATTTACCTAGTAAAATCAGGATAATGGTCCTCTTGTTATCTGAGGATGATTAGTAGCTTAACGGGAAGTCCAGTTTGTATTTTACTATTAGCGTTTAGTATTTGTTTAACGAAATACAGATATTGATTTGAGAATATAAACCGTTTTACATATATATTATTATATATGTATATGTAAAATTGACAAAGCGTTAGAAATTCACTACAGTGCGCCAATCTAATCTTAATACCTAATTGTGGGAGCCTAATTGTAAGTTATTCAAAAAAGTTGTCCTAGAAATTCCAAAGATTGTTTTCTGGTCCAATATAGTGGTCTCTGTTTTTTAAAGCTCAATTACAGTTTGTCTGGAGGAGTGTTATGAATAGTGAACTTGTTGTCTGGAAGAATCTAGTTAAGTGGGTTCCATTGCTAATATTATCTGTTTCCCTAATGGCATGTGGATCCACGGCAGCACCTGAAGATACTACCCCGAAAGCCGATGTAGTGGTTAAGGAGAGTTCTGGGTTAAAGATACCAACATCAACTCCTGCTACAGCTAAAGTTGAAGAAGGTAAAGCTAAACCGGTCGGCGTACTTAGAATAGCTCTAGATGAAATTGGGCCTCCCAGATGGATACCTAAATTACAAGGTGCTCCTCAAAATAGCATCAATAACACTACCTTCACAGAATCGATATGGGCGAAGGGAACTGACGGCTCGTTGGAAGGGGTTTTATTAGACTCTTGGGATATATCAGATGATGGTACTACCTGGACCTTGAGATTCAGGAAAGGTATCCCATTCCATTATGGCTACGGAGAATTTACCGCTAAGGATTTCATATGGACTATGGAAAACGCGGTAGAGGAGGGAACCGTAGAAGGCCAGGCTGAAAACTACCGTAAGCATTTCTTTAGTGAGGGCGGCGGTATGACCTTGTTGGATGATTATACCGTAGAAGTTGATACAGTTAATCCTGCACCTGATTTTACATGGCAGATAACTCTTGCAGCTGCTACTCAGATGGGCAAAGGCATATTTAGTAAGGCCTACTATGATGATGCTGGACCTGAGAATGCTGGTATACAGCAGGCCGTGGGTACTGGTCCGTGGCGAAGTCTTGCTCATGAAACGGGTGGAGTCTGGAAGTTTGATGCGGTAGCCGACCACTGGCGTAAACCGCCAGAGTTTGCGGAATTACACTATTTCGAAATAGCAGAAGAATCGACTAGGTTGGCAAATTTCCAAGCGGGGCAGTTGGATACAGCCAAGTTTAATGTGGAATCTATAAATTCTTTAGAAAGCTCGTGTAAAGATTGTAAGTTTATGACATCTGTAGGGGGAGAACTGTTCATTAATATACATGGTCAGATGTATGTGGATCGGGATGATCTCCCAACTCCCAGAGATGGAGACTTGCCGTGGATATCGGCTAACCCGGATATAAATTCACCTGAATGGGATAATGCGCGCAAAGTCCGACAGGCTATGAACATAGCTATCGACAGAGATTTACTAGTTGAAACGATCTTGCGAGGTAGAGGGGCTCCCGTACATGTGTGGGGATGGTTGGCTCATGAACCTCGCTTGGGTATGTTAGCCGACTTAAAATATGACTATGATCCAGACCAAGCTAAAGCCTTGCTTGCTGAAGCGGGTTATCCTGACGGGATAGAGTTGAATTTCGCGTTGACCAATCGTCCATACCCAGGAACTATCGAAACTGCGGAAGCCGTAGCAACTATGTGGGAAGAGGTTGGTATACGTACCACTCAAAGTCGACAGCCAATGTCAGCATTTCGCTCTAACTTCCCTGAGCGTTCTTGGGTCGGAGTTAATAGCCATGGCACGTCACCTGGCCCGGAACCAGTCGCGCGTTTCACTAATTTCCGGCCTGGGGTTGTAATCAATTATGGTGCTGAGCATGACACCATAACGAATATGTCAGATGAAGCCGTAGCAACTATAGACGAAGAGGAAAGGTTCGAGATATCTCGTCAGATGAGTAAGTTCTTATTCGACCATGCTATGACTATCCCGACTGTAAGCGTGTATCAAGTATGGCCAGTAGGTCCTGAAATAGACGAATGGGAAATGGTCTGTTGTGTTACTAGAGTACCTTCTAACATTGAATATATACCGCATCGCTGAGGTACGAAATGAAATTTATTAATATTGCTTTTTACATTAATCGAAACTTAGTGGTTGCAATGATTGCAGTGCTTGTATTGTTTATGATTGTGGCCTGTGGGACTGCTACAGATACTAGCAGTTCAGTTGTAAAAGAAAAACCAGTGGCTGCCGAGGCTAAGAGCGCACCCACTGCTGTGCCAGCTGATGCCACTGTAAAAGAAGAGGTCCAGGCATCTAGTGGAGAACTCAACATAGCTTACTCACAATTGGGGCCTCCCAAATTTATCCCTAAAGTACAAGGATCACCTCAGCAATCTATCAATATAGGTACTGTATGGGAATCAATGTGGCATACCGACAG
>CAZVRK010000043.1:2982-6009 GCA_964629875.1 uncultured Dehalococcoidia bacterium
AGTGGTCCCAGGTTCGATTTGACCTGGTACTCAACATCAGCTTTGTTAACCGGAGCACTTCCCATAATGAGTAAATCTCATGTGGAAGATCTGGGGGAAGAACGGGCTACTATCGAAGATCCGATTGGAACAGGACCATGGCAGAGTGTGGAACATAAATCATCTGAAATTTGGAAGTTGGAGGCCGTTAAAGACCATTGGCGCAAGACGCCAAACTTTGCTGAACTTAATATCTGGGAGATGGCTGAGGAATCGACACGTATAGCTAATTTCCAGTCTGGAAATATTGATAGTATGCACATGAGTTTGGAGTCGCTCCCGGTAGTAGAAAAAATTGAGGGCGTGAAATTTATTAGTCTGCCTGGTGGTGGCCAAACTCATATAAATATCCATGGACAAATGTATGTTGATAGAGATGATTTGGGTACGCCACGCAATGGAGAATTACCATGGATTTCGAGCGATCCCGACACTAATTCCACCGAATGGGATAACGCTAGAAAAGTAAGGCAGGCACTTAATATTTCTCTTGATAGGGATCTTATAGTAGAGACTATTCTTGGTGGCGCTGGAAAAACAAACCATACATTCGGTTGGATGAATCATGAGGATAAATTGGGATCCCTTAATGAAACCCTGGTTTACAAATATGATCCTGAAGCCGCAAGAACACTTTTAGCTGAAGCTGGATATCCAGATGGATTTGAAATTAGTATGGCATTGACGACTCGTCCGTTCCCAGGCACTGTTCAGATGGGGGAAGTGGCCTGCACTATGTGGGAAGATATTAACGTCAGGTGTACCCAAACGCATAGTCCTATGTCTGCTTTCCGACCTAATTTCGTTGACCGTTCGTGGGAAGGACTTAACACTCATGGCGTGGGACCTTTACCGGAACCCTTAGTAACATACTCCAGTGCTATGGTCAGTGCAGGAGTAATTAACTACGGGATTGAGCACCCGTTCCTTGAGGATAAAATCGACAAGGCCATGAGCACTTTTGACACTGAAGAACGCTTCGCTGTTCAGCAAGAAGTGGCACAATGGGTTTTTGATAATGCTGTCATTATACCTATGTACAAAGTGGATTGGGTGTTTCCAGTTGGGCCTAGGATAGATACATGGGATATGGCATGTTGCGATGCCAGGGCTTTGTTTGATCTCGAATATGTGCCTCATCGGAGATAATAACTGATGCAGAGATTCTTGTTACGCAGGTTGGCTTTAACGGTAGTCACCCTACTGCTTGTATCTCTGCTGATATTTCTAATGGCAAGAATATCAGGTGATCCTTCAACCCTGTTAATAGATGATTATGCTAGTGCTAAAACACTTGAGGATCTACGTATTTCTTTAGGTTTAGACAAATCATATACCGAACAATATTGGATATTTCTAAAGAATGCCGTTCGAGGCGATTTTGGACAATCGATAGTCCAGAAGAGATCGGTAGGCTCTCTGATCACAGAGCGCTTAGTTGCTACTTTTCAGCTGGGACTAGCAGCATTCCTATTTTCTATATTTGTTGGTGTGCCTCTAGGTGTGTTCTCAGCAATCAAAAGAGACAGTCTTATGGACCAACTTGGCAAGCTTGTTGCTCTAATAGGTCAATCGGCGCCACCTTTCTGGATTGGAATAATGCTCATGTTTTTCTTTGCAGTTCGATTGGGATGGGTTCCTCCATCAGGGCGGCAAGAAGCAACTAGTATCATATTGCCTGCAGTAACACTGGGCTGGTTTTTTGTGGCAGCCAATCTTCGCTTAGTAAGATCTGCGATGCTTGATGTCTTAGACTCAGAGTATATTAAATTGGCCCGCGCCAAAGGTGTGCCCAGGCCCAAGATAATTTGGAAACATGCATTTCGAAATGCATTGATACCACCGCTTACTTTTGCGGGTATTACCCTGGGGTCATTGATTACGGGCTCATTGGTAGCTGAAACGGTATTTGCTTGGCCAGGACTAGGGCAGTTAGCTTATTTGGCAGTAAGGGATTCAGATTATCCATTATTACAGGGAGTAGTCATTACCTTTGCTGTGTTTTATCTCGCATCTAACCTATTGGTAGATGTACTCTACGCATACGTAGATCCTAGAATAAGATTTGGATAAGTGGTACACATAAATGTTAGATAATGTAGTAGATTCCGATGCTCCCAAAGCGTCGTCTGTAACAATTCGAACAGTTTTCAGGAGGCTCCGTAGAACACCTGTTATTCCAGTATTTTTGCTCTCGTTGGTTGTGTTTGCTGGGGTATTTGCACCTTGGGTGGCTCCGGATAATCCAAGAAAAGGCGATTTAAGGGCACGTATGGCACCGCCTGTCTGGGTTGAGTCAGGCACTGTAGAGCATATGCTTGGAACTGATCATTTAGGTAGAGATGTTCTTACCCGTGTGATATATGGCGCTAAGATTTCTCTGATAGTTGCAGCTGTAACCTTGAGTATAGGTGGCACTGTAGGAGTAGTTCTAGGTTTGATGGCAGGATGGTACGGTGGATGGATTGATGAAATAATTATGCGCTTAGTAGATATTGCGTTGGCTGTTCCGCTGGTCCTCGTAGCCCTGGTAATGGTTGTTTCCATTGGAAAAGACTTTCCTGATTGGCTGGGTGGCCAAACAGGATTGATAGTTCTAGTTTTGGCTTCATGGATTTGGGTCAGGTTTGCTCGCATAGTTAGAGGAGAAGTTCTCCAGATTAAAAACATGGACTACGTGGCGTTGGCAAAAGTAGCAGGGGCCTCAACTCCAAGAATACTGGCTTTTCATATTTTTCCGGGTGTAATAAACACCCTAATAGTAGTCGCAACATTGCAAGTAGGATGGGTCATACTGGTAGAATCTACTCTGAGTTTTTTGGGAGCAGGCGTACCGCCGCCAACTCCTGCCTGGGGATCCATGGTTGCAGATGGTAGAGATTATTTAGCGGGAGCTTGGTGGATTTCTACTATGCCTGGAGTAGCTATATTACTTACTGTAATATCGTTGAATTTATTTGGAGACTGGCTCAGAGACAAGTTGGATCC
>CAZVRK010000043.1:6109-9588 GCA_964629875.1 uncultured Dehalococcoidia bacterium
TTCAGTTCTATTGTTATGTTGTTGTCTACTGATACCCCGCCATTCCTATATGCGATGGTAACAGGGTCATGGTGCAATGCTTCCTGGATATCCCGGGAAATAGTTGGATTGGGGATTCCGTCAATTTTTATTTTTCGTAGCACTTCTCTGTTACGAATTATACCGCTAGCAGCATCTCCCTGAGACTGGCCACTGTTCCCGCGATTTAATGCACTAAGTTCTATCTGGAGCCCGGGAATTTCATAAGGTACTAATCTGGTTAATGTGGATATGGTCGACGCGGCCCAAGCTCCCAAAGAAAATGGGAACGGTGGAGAAACCCAACCGTCAGAGCTATGTCCAGCCAGGTATGTCCAGCGATATGGTCGGTCTGGTGTATCATATTGAACGTATACTTTAGATTCGCCCTCGTGAATCATACTTCCAGATTCATCATATTCTTTCGTGTTTTTTAAGTAGCTTCCCCGTACTGTTCCGGAGGCTACTAATGGTAGTTGAGGCCTGACAAGGTTTGGAATGTCTGAAGTAATTGGTATTACTTCGATCTCTCCATTGCTCCACATTAAAACATCTTGAATTACCATGGAACCTTTTGTCAGAGCCTGCCCAACAGGACAGAAATGAGCTGCTCTTTGGAGACGGACAATCTCTGATTCCGAAATGTCTCCGAATAAAGTTACAGTTTCATTCACGCTAAATCCAGCATTAGGGGGAGCGGAAGAGTTTTCCGTAGGGTTGATAGAAAATTCTACGGAAATGTCTTCTAAGGGGATGTTACCGCGGTAGGCGACGCCTACCAAAGTAACGACTGTTCATGCAGCCCAGGCCGCAACTGATAAATATTCAGGTGGAGGCGCCACGACTTGTGTATCAGAATGGGAGGCGTTCATAACCATTGGCCATGGGCCTTTCAGGGTATCGCCAGTTCCAATTAAAGATAGAATGGTGGATTTATCTATGGCTCTCGCTATGATGTTAGATGGTTGCTCTATGTTAATTGGTAGATCTGGTTTTAAAGTGTTCATATCAACTTCTATAGTATATACATGCTGCTAATTTAGATTAGTGTGACGACTGCCCAGTGCTACTTAGGTTGTTTAATCATGGTAGATTCTAGAGTGGCATATGTGCCTCTATGCGTAGCTTTATTGTTATATTTGAGGTATTCGCTAACAATAATTAGATTTATATGAATTGACATCGTAATTAGTTTGGATTATACATGGAGGTGTACCGCTATACTAGGGATTTGGCTGTGATTAAGGCCTCTCTAGTGGTCGGTCTTCTCTTCTGAAGTTAAGTAAAAATCTTGGAGATATATAGACGATATGTCATCTATCGCAAGTGATCCAGTAATAAAAGTGGAAGATCTGCGCACGTATTTTCAAACTAAGTGGGGTACTGTAAAAGCAGTTGATGGTGTTAATTTTGAGGTTAACCGAGGCGAAACCTTAGGAATTGTAGGAGAATCTGGTTCGGGTAAATCTGTAACTATGCTTTCGTTGATGAGGCTAGTTCAGTCTCCGCCAGGGAAAATAGTAAATGGGAGAATATTCTTGGAAGGACAAGATATTCTCGAATTGTCAGAAGATGAAATGAGCAAGATTAGAGGAAGAAAAATTGGGTTAATACTTCAAGACCCGATGACATCCTTGAATCCTGTTTTCACTATTGGGGATCAGGTTATGGAAGCTGTCCGACTTCATGAACCTCAACCGAAAAAAACTGCAATGCAGAGGGTAGTGGATATACTCAGAAAAGTTAATATACCGGCGCCTGAATCACGGGTGCAGGACTATCCACATCAAATGAGTGGCGGCATGAGACAGCGTGTGGTAGGGGCTATAGGTATATCGGCTCAACCTGCTGTGCTCATAGCGGATGAACCTACAACTTCACTGGATGTAACCATACAGGCCCAATATTTAAGATTGTTGCGTGAGATCCAGGTTGAAGCAAACTTAGCGATGATATTTATAACTCATGATTTCGGAATAGTAGCTAAAATGTGCGATAAAGTTGCCGTGATGTATGCAGGCAGGATAGTGGAGATGGGAAATGTTAGGGACTTGTTTAATCACCCTTCTCATCCATATACACAAGCTTTACTGGATTCAGTCCCGAGAATGGAAATGGATGTCGATAGACTCTATTCCATTGAAGGCCAGCCTCCGACATTGCATGATCTGCCTCAGGGTTGTCCATTTGCGCCTCGGTGTCAACATGTGATGGATCGATGTCTTAGTGAGTACCCCGATCAATTTGAAATTTCTGATCAGCACACTGCATCTTGTTGGAGGTTAATATGACGTCTAATGTTGATGCCATTACCGAAAGCAGTGGTAATGATTTCAAACTCCTAGAAGCTCAAAATCTGCAAAAATATTTTCCTGTAAACAAAGGGCTGATAATCTCTAGGGTAACTGGTCATGTCAAAGCAGTTGACGGGATATCGTTTGGACTAAGGCCGGGAAGCACTTTAGGTTTAGTAGGTGAGTCAGGTTGTGGAAAAAGTACAACTGCAAAAATGTTATTGATGCTAGAAAAACCTACCTCAGGGAGCATTTTATTTGAGGGTCAGGATATCTATGCAGCTACTGCTGACGTAAGGCGCAAATACAGGGGATCTGTACAAGCGGTATTTCAGGATCCATGGAGTTCATTGAATCCTAGGATGAAGGTAAAGGATTTGATAGCAGAACCAATGGTCATAAACTGGAATATATCTAAGAACGATATAGACAAACGGGTAGACTTGTTGTTGCATAGCGTCGGATTAAATTCCTATCATAAAAATCTTTATCCCCATGAATTTAGTGGTGGACAAAGGCAGAGATTGGCTATTGCTAGGGCGTTGTCTTTAAACCCGTCTGTCATAGTGTTGGATGAACCGGTGTCAGCCTTAGACGTTTCTATAAGAGCTCAGATCATGAACCTCTTAAAAGATATTCAGGAAGAATATAACGTTAGTTTCCTTTTGATAGCACATCATTTGGCCACGGTTAGATATATGTGTGATGAAGTAGCTGTAATGTATCTTGGTCAAATTGTAGAATTTGGAAACGCGAAGCAACTTTTTGATAACCCTCTGCATCCTTATACAAAGGCTCTTATGTCCGCTGCGTTACCTTCCCATCCTGACATTGAGTCTGATGAGGAGATAATCCTGTCTGGTGAAGTACCATCTCCATTGAATCCTCCTGCTGGCTGTAGATTTCATACCCGATGTCCATTTGCAATGGCAGAATGTTCAACAAAAGTTCCGGTTGAAACTATAGTTGAAGATGGGCATAAAGTTGCGTGCCATTTGTTTTAAGTTGGCATTCTTCGCATCAGCTGGGCTGATATATCTATATATAGAGCGATTTCAATATATCTGTCGTCGCAAATCGAGATTCCCGTTGAATCTTGGTATATACTAAGGTCGCAAATCTGCTTTAGAACTTAAGTTATTCTTTCCTTGGCACACGTTGTATTTA
>CAZVRK010000044.1:0-7282 GCA_964629875.1 uncultured Dehalococcoidia bacterium
AGTTTTTGACCAGTCGGAGGGGCAGGTCCGACGGTTGTCGGCAATAATATTACCGCATTATTTGCCAATATATGAGACATACGGCTTAATATCTGAGCTTTCACCTTTTCCGCCGAGAGGATTTCCTCATCAGAGATATGTTTCGCTAGTATGTAACGTTCAGTTACTTCGAAGCTAAACCTTGGGTTGACCTCATCTATCCAATTCTTGACAGTCTCCCAAGCCTCTCTACTTTGTAATATTCCCTGCTGGTCTCTCCACTCTGCCAGAGTCGTTTCAGAAAGTCGTACGATCGATTCTCCGCCAATAAGCTTACATATCCTTCGAACACACGGTTGCAAGGCTTCATATGTAGACCGATCAAGGAGTTCAAAAGCGTCTTCTGCTATTATGACCTTTTTTGGTAAAGCTTTGGAAATCTCACTTTGTAGTATCACAGCACCAACTTTTGCAAAGGTCTCCGGATCTCGGGCGAACCAACCGACCGTATCATAGCTGCTAGACTGTGGTAGGACACCGCTTAAAGGAATTCGACCATGTGTTGGCCTGAGTCCGTATAACCCACAGAAACTTGCAGGAACTCGAACTGACCCACCTGTGTCGGACCCTAGTGCAAAATCGACCAATTCACCCGCAACAGCTGAAGCAGAACCACTCGATGACCCTCCTGGAACCCTGCCAACTGCGTTGGAATTGACGGGCGTACCGTAATGAGCATTTTCGCCAAATATACCCCGAGTAATCTCATCGGTAAGAGTTTTTCCAACCATGGCTGCTCCGGCGTCAACCAACATTTGTACAGCCCAAGCGGTTTGTTCAGCAGGAGTCTGAGTAGCTTTCCAATCTGGATTTCCACCACCAGTAACAAATCCTTTAACATCAAAAATATCCTTGGCGGCAAAAGTCATTTCAGATAGGGGACCACCTGAGTGCCCTTCTAAGTACGCATCTGTATCTTTACAAAACGCGTTCAAACGGTCAGTTTGAGAGATATGAGTATTAAGCAAAACGTCACCTTCAGCTAGTTAAATATTAATGTTAGCTACCCTGCAACAAACTTGTCGTGGAATACTATATTACAAATATGCATATAGTCACATCAGATGTTAACTATTGCAATATCAGATAATTGGCCTCAAAATGGGCCCCATCAAAAATCGACGAAAGGCGGGTCCAATGGAAAACTATAGTCCTATAATTGTGATTTGTATTGACGGTTTTGATCCCGAATATTTTGAGTCTATCGACACACCAAATATGGACAGGTTGATTAGCGGAGGTTTCTATACTGTAGGCAAGTCAATGTGGCCTTCCGTAACTAATGTAAATAATGTATCTATCCTAACCGGTAAATATCCAGTCAACCACGGTATTTGTTCGAATTACAGATATATTCAAGAGACGGACGAAGAGGTTTACATGGAATCCGATGAATATATCCTGTCTCCTACCATATTCACGATGTGCAAAAACAAGGGGATCGGCACGCTTATGTCGACCTCCAAGTCAAAGCTCCAAACACTTCTCGGGAGAGATGCGACGACTGTAATCTGTTCTGAGACCCCGGACCAATGGTTGATTGACGAAATAGGAGACCCTCCACCTATATATTCAGTGGAAGTCAATGGCTGGACCCTTAAAGCAGGAGAATTAGCCATCGAAAAAAATAGGCCTCAATTTGCCTATATTACAACGACAGATTATGCGCACCATAAGTTTTCTCCACAAGAATCCGAGGGGAAGCGGCATATACAAATGCTCGATTCAAATATTGGAGATATATTAGATAGATTTCCCAACGCGACAATTATGGTCAGCGGCGATCACGGAATGTCTAGGAAAACTAATCTGATAGACCTAGGTCAAATTCTAACTGAGAATGGGATGGAGAACCTGGCTGTTCCTATCATTAAAGATAAATACGTAGTGCATCATGCCAATCTAGGTGGAGCGTATTTCATATATATTGACGAATCATTAGTAAACAAATCAATCGATTTGTTGAACAGGACCGAAGGAGTAGATCTAGCAATGTCTGCAGCGGATGCAGTGGAAAGATATCAACTACGACTGGAAAGAATTGGTCAGGTTGTAGTAACCGCAGATAAAGATACGGTTTTCGGAGATTCGACATTGGTAGAAATACCGGACGACCTCAGGTCCCACGGTTCTGAACACGAACAACGAGTACCCATCATTGGATACAACGTAAAGAATACATCCCACGAATTTACGGAGAATCGACATATGGGCACTTACGTTATCGATCAACTTGGATTAGGAAACGGATAAGCCTTTTTTGCATTGGTAGCAACAACTGTCTTTTCCTATATGAGTCATCAAGCTCCCAAACTGTCTATCTTGTGAGACTTAATCCAATCCCAATCGATAGAATAGCCCAGTCCCGGAGACGTTGGGGCTTCAATACAACAATTATCATTCAGGCTAATATCATCTATTAGCCCGAATTGCTGGGCTTCTTGTGGCATCCAGTACTCATAATAGTCACAATTGGATACTGACAAAGTAACATGCAAATTAGCAGCATTGAGCAGGGGGTTGCCAGCCTGCCCTATCTCACAATTAAGGCCAAATCCTTCAGCCATAGAACATAATTTCTTAAGTCCAGTTATCCCCAGCTTTTGGGATGTCCCTCTCACTATCCTAGCTGACTGTTGGCGAATCATATTAGCTGAATTATAGAATTGTTGCGGATTTTGATCGCTCATACATAGAGGAACCATAAGCCTACTATCGAGTTCTTTAATGGAATCTAATTCATGATGTGGAACAGGGTCTTCATACCAGTAAAATTGATTAGCATCCAGCGCCTTCCCTATGTCTAATGCTTTTCTGAATCTATACCCACAGTTAGGGTCCAACATAAGTTTCATGCTATCCCCTACAAAATTTCTGATCAACGTTACAGCTTCAATCACATTTTTAGTTGACATAGTACCTGGATGAATCTTGTACGCGCTGAACCCGTACGCTAATAATTCTTTAGCTTCCTGAAGATAACCCTCTGGCGTATCATGTCTAGGAGGATAAGTAGCATAGACCGGAGTCTCTTCCTGGTAAGACCCAAGTAGTTTGTATATTGGAAGGCCCGCCATCTTCCCAGATATATCCCATAAAGCTACATCCACTGGAGCCCAGGCGTTAGGTGTTACGCCTTTACGTGAAGCCAATATACCCAGCCGGTTCCATAGCCATTCCCTGTCAGCAGGATCCCGGCCTATTAACTCTGGTTTTATCACATCTAGTATCGAACGAAATAAGCCGCGTCCACCCTGCCGGAAATTACCGATAAAACAATTCCCTTCCACACCTTCGTCCGTAAGAATCCGCAGCAATCCTTGTTCAGTAGTACCCGAGAATCGACCTAAGTCAGAATCCAGTCCGGTATCAGGAATAGTCCTCTCCACCACTTCTATAATAATATTAGTAACTTTCATTTTGAACACTCACCGGACATAAATTTTGACCCGCAACTTAATAATGTGTTACAGCGAGACCATGTCATAAAATTCCTTCAAGGCTAAAACAAAGGCTTTTCATAAAAACATGCACCACAACGCTGAATCACCCATACCTCTCTTATAGAGATAGAATTGATGACACGACAGACTACCAGTGATTATCATATACGCACAGTAATACATCAATCTGATATAAATTACGGGAGGAACCATATGTCCAAAGCACGCGAACGTTTCCGAAGTGTTTTATCAAGAGATACATGCACAGTGGCCGCCAATATATTTGACCCATTATCAGCACGAATTGCAGAAATGTTGGATTATGAAGTTTGTTTCTTATCTGGGTCAGTGGGGAAGGCAGCAAATCTCGGCGTACCGGATTTGGTTATGTACAACATGTCCGACGCGGTAGATTACTGCCGTAGAATAACTCGCATGGCAGATGTCAGCCTGATGCTCGATGGAGAAGATGGATTCGGAAATGCGGTCAACACTATACGAACGGTCAGGGAATTTGAATCTGCAGGTGTCAGCGCTATCGAAATAGAAGACAGCAAACCACCTGATAAATTTGATTGCCCTGATCCTGGTTTATATTCTAAAACAGAACAGGTTGGCAAGCTGACAGCTGCATCTTCCGCCAGAAGAGATCCAGGAACAGTGATCGTTGCGAGAACCGCAGCGTTAGCACAATGCCCCCTAGAAGAAGCGTTAGATAGAATCTCCGCGTACTCAACTACAGGAGTTGAGGCCATCAGACTGACCGGTATTAAAACTAGAGAACAGTTAATAGCTGTTCACCAAGCCACCAACTTGCCGCTTACAACTCTCAGTCCTCCTACAGAGATACTAAATGACCGACCCTTTTTAGCCGAAAACGGGTTACGCATCTTAATGTTGGGGAACCCAGCGTTTTCCGTAGCTGTTAAAGGAATCTATGATTGCCTAAACCATCTTAAATCCGGCGGGACCTTGGAAGATCTTCCCGTCTCAGAAGCTTCACCAGAATTATTACGGGAAGTTAGCCGTATAGACGAATTGACCCAATTACAATCAGAATATCTAACCGAGTAATTACTTATCAAATCAAATTACGAAGGGGAAAATGTATATGCACATAGATAAGGGAATTATTCAAACTGTTGTTGGCACAGGTATCGAAGGTTATGAAGGAGATGGGGGATCAGCAATGGATGCCTTGATCGGAGAAGCTTATGGATGTGCTTTTGATACAGACAATAATTTATATATATGCGATGGTCGGAACCATACCATCAGGCGTATAGAAAGAGAAACATGGGTAATTACGACAGTAGCTGGAACAGGCGTATCTGGATACTCTGGTGATGGAGGGCCTGCTACTCTGTCTACTATGGACAATTTGTATTCACTAGCAGTAGATACAAATGGGGATATATATATAGTCGATAGATATAACGCAGCTATAAGAAAAGTAGACCACAGTTCTGGAATTATAACCACTGTCGCAGGCACTGGAGTTTCAGGATATAGCGGCGATGGAGGACCCGGAACACAAGCACAGATGAAAGAACCAAATGACTGCTTTTTAGACGGAAATGGAGGTCTGTTGATCGCAGACATACAAGACCAGAGAATCAGAAGGTTAGATCTTAAGACTGGAATTATAAGCACTTTTGCAGGAAACGGAGAAAAACTAAGAAACGGGGATGGAGGGCCAGCGGCAGAAGCTTCTATTATGGGGCCACGTGCCGTTTGTATGGATAACCAAGGTAACACGTATATCGCTGAACGTGAAGGGAATGGAGTAAGAAAAGTCGATCCTAATGGAATCATTTCGACATTCGCCGGCACCGGTGAACCAGGTTACACAGGAGACAATGACCTAGCTATACGAGCTACTTGGGGAGCTCCCAAAGCTCTTCGATGTGACCATAACAATAATGTGATAGTAGTCGACACAGAGAACAACGCCGTCAGGCGAATTTCCTCTGACACGACCATTGTCACAACTATAGCAGGAGGACATCGAGGCGGAGATGGCGACGGAGGATATGCTGTTGACGCTGGTCTAGAGAGACCACATGGATGTGGCATAGACAATGACGGAAATTTGTACATCGCTGACGGTATGAATCACCGGGTCCGCGTTGTCAGGATGAACTAAAAGGATATTGCCAATACTTCCATGGGCCGTTTCCCAATTTCGTATGTATCCAGAACAGATAAAGATCCTGTATCCTGGTTTACTCTATAAGCAGCAATCCGATTCGAAGCTGATCCAGCAGCAAAGAGGAAATTTCCGGTGGTGTTTAGACTAAAAGCGCTGGGCACAGACTCAGTCTCCGCTTGACCAACAGACGACAACCATCCAGACGAATCTACAGTGAAACCACAGATACTGTTATGCCCTCGGTTAGGTACATAAAGCAGGTTTCCTGAAACATTCATCTGGATTTGAGAACACGTATTTCTTCCATCATATCCATCTGGAACTGTGCTTATAATTTGCATAGGGGACAAAGTTCCCGAAACTGCATCTAAGGTGTAGCTCGATACACTACATCCTTGCTCATTGGAAAAATATACAATATCCAAGCTCGGATGATAACAGTAGTGTCGTGGACCTAAAAACCCATCCATCTCCAACTTCAAAGGAGTATTTGGACTTAATAACCCATTCTCTTGATCAAACTTGAATTGATAAATAACATTAGGCCCAAGATCTTGAGGTGGTGGACCAAGTACGTTGTCCTGTATACGAGCAATATGAGGAACGAATGCATACCGATTTGAGCGATCAATATTAATGGAATGCGCTCCAATGTCAGTCTCTAACCATTGGACTGGAGTTTCTCCAAGAGAATTGTCATCTTGAATTTGATACACGCCTACATGTCTTCCTTGATAATAAGCTGCTAACAAGAATTTGCCGCTTCGGTCTATACAGAGATAAGTCGGAGAAGCTCCAACAGAGAGTCTCCCAGCGTCTTCCAGATTGCCACTAGTAGTATCGACTTTGTAAATGCCAATTTCATTACTATTACGTAGAGAGGCATAAATGACGTCGCCTTCTAGACTAGCTGTAAGAGCGGAGGGGCCACCTATTGCCGAAACTTCGGATAATCTGGACAACCCACCGTCTGTGTGGTCCAAAGCCAAGGTCACAATTTTATCGTCGTCTTGTAGCGAGACATAGATATACTCTGTCATTTTCTTGCTCCCTGTTTTAACCTGTAGTCCAATTACTGTTTACGTCTAATTACGGTTCAGTTGTAATGTACAGCATCTAAAAATTACTGATAAATAACTACTTATAACTGTCTCTAGTCTTAGCTTCAGCCCAGGCCACTATCTTAGGCAATGCAGCATCTATATCACGTTGATCAACGTTTCTAGCAGTATCATCGGCCTGACATCTCAGAAGCATGACTGGCAATCGATTACTGATCTTCTCCAGAGCCCACTCAATAGGGTTGCCTTCTGCAGTATAGTCAAGCATAAGTCGTTCATTTTTCTTTATAGTGGCATTGCGATAGTGGTAGTGAGGTTCCAATTTGAAACAGTCTAATCGTAAGAGTTCTTTATCATCACCAGCGATGTCATTACCATAAACGTGTATACATATCCCTTCATCGTTGATAGCTCCCACGTTTGTCCTATACTCCAGTCCAAAATCTACAGCGCCGGCCTTTATAATCTCTTCTCCTCCAGAGACATCCCCTCCCATCTGTGCATGAAGTTGCTGAGCCATTGGTATACCTCCTATAAAAATGAGATTACCACCGCATTGGTAGCGAGATTATACTACGCAAAATTAA
>CAZVRK010000045.1:0-7207 GCA_964629875.1 uncultured Dehalococcoidia bacterium
CTCTCCCACCTGAGCTACACCCCCAAAACAGAGATTTATAGTACATGTAAGTACAGTGGAGTTCAAGAGAGTCGATTGGATGTGGGGCAATTAAGGAAATGCCAATTCTAACGTCACACATGGGAGCAGCGAGTAGATCCGTCGGATATTTTCAAGTCGATATCGGCTATCTGGGAAAATAAACTTTCCCAAAAAGTTAGGCTGACTTTCCTTACTAGCACTCAAGACCAGCCTTGACTAAAATACAAAAAGATACTTCCTTGAGGTGGTGTACTCTCTCTTGAGTCTAGGGCGGTTCAAGAGAATACTCTCCTAACAAAGCCTTGGGGAAGTGTCTATTAATTTAATCCCCTAGCAAAGATAGTACTACGGATAGGACTCCGTAGAATATTCCAGCTAAGGCTATAGCTATGACTACAAATAATAACGTCTGCAAGTGTTTCATAATTAAGGCCCTATGTAAGCAGAGTTAAGAACTATCTAGCACATATTGACCAAAGCCTTGCGGAATTTTCACAAATTAAAACAATCTATTCGTCAGTTATGTGCAACTTAATACTATCAGTTAGTCAGGGTTTCATATCCTGATAACGTTCGTACTCGCGTATACCAACTAACTCCCTAGGTATGTCCCATAGATTCAGGGTACCAACTGAAGTCATCGAAGCCAACCCATCGAAGGTTAAGTTGATCCGATACTCTCTAGAGAATCTTCTGCCAAGATTGCTTAAGGCAAAAGTCTGATTGTATCCCGACATATCCGTAGTAATACAGTGAGTCTCAGTCAAGTGATCGAGAGTAATCGTAACACTATTCTTCCATCTAGGTTCTCCGTCATTCGCGGTCTCAAATTCTTTGGGAAAGGTAAATCTAATGGACTCCTGTGTTCGAAATAAATTTTGCACCCCTGTACAAATCCTATCCTTAGTAATATTTGGATCACTTTGAACCGACAAACGTGTCGTCTCAAAATAATCTATAAGCCCTAAAATATGCACCGAATACATCTCAATTGGTATCAAACCAGAGTTCATATTATTCTCTTGAAAACCTACCCCTGTAACTATTTATTACACTGATCCCAAGGTCTATTGCAGTGATATATGGCTTAGCCCCATGTGGAAAATCTGACGACACATCAAAACTACTCTATCATATTGACCTAATGGCACAACGCACTTTGATTCGATACAAAACCGTTATCACCTGTATTTAAAATACAATGGTATATTAACTATCTATGGCAACTGATGATAAGTTTCTAATGGAATATCAGCGGGATCTTCAGATCTACTTCGGTTGGATGTCTGATGATATTCGTTTAAAACGCCTGATTGAATCCGCAACTATAGACCCTATCCGGTCGAAACGGCATCATCAACAAATAATCAAAATGATCAACCATTCGCCGGGAGTAGATAATGAGCAAACCTAAAATCTCCGCCTATGGGTCTTGGATCTCTCCAATCACGCCTAGTCTAATATCCCAATCCTCTAAGACCTTAGGTCAGATATACTTAGACGGCAACACAATATATTGGACTGAATCAATCCCCTCGGAGAGTGGCCGTATTGCTATAATGAAATGCGATGAGCACAACACTCGCTCATTGATAACCCCAAATCCCTTCAACGTGAGAACTACAGTTCATGAATATGGCGGCGGGGCCTACACCGTATCCGGCGGCACTATTTATTTTTCTAATTACACTGACCAGCAAATATACAAACACATACCTGGAACCGATCCACAGAGACTGACAAATACACCCAAGTTTCGCTACTGTGACTACATTGTAGACAAAAACAGAAACAGCCTTCTAAGTGTCACCGAAGATCATTCAGCGGATGGTTCTGAACCTATCCATACAATATCCCTTATCGACTTAGATAGTGGACTAACAAGGTCCATCATATCTGGAGACGATTTCTACTCCAACCCTAGACTAGACCGATCAGGCACTAGATTAACATGGTTGTCTTGGAACCATCCGAATATGCCTTGGGATGGAACTCAGTTATGGGTAGCCACAATTGATATTGACGGAGTTTTAAAAGAACAAAAGATGATCTCGCTAGGAGAATCTGATGCAATTTATCAACCTGAATGGGGACCGGACGGATCTCTATTTTTCGTATCAGATAGGACAGGCTGGTGGAATATACATAAATGGGACGGCGATACTACGACAAATCTAACACCCATACAAGCGGAATTTGCAAAACCTCAATGGGTATTCGGCTCAGCTACTTATGGAGTGATGTCAGAAGATCAGATTATCGCAAGTCGAACCAAAAATGGAAAATGGGGTATAACTACTCTCAATCCAAATACCGGTACATTAACTGAATTAGACTCAACATATCCAGAGATGGGTAGAGGCGACCTAAAAGTTAATGCTTCTTCATTGATAGTTGAAGCTTCTTCTCCCATAACACCGATGTCACTCCTCACATATGACTTTGATTCTAACGCATGGAATTCCATAGCCTCTAGCAACACGGCCAATGTGCCACTGAGTTATATCTCCGAGCCCATACAAATAGATTATGACTCTGGCACGGGTATCACGAGCCATGCTAATTATTATGGCCCTTCGAATCCAGATTTTGAAGGGCCTGCGGGTAGCCTTCCGCCTCTGATAGTAAAGTCTCACGGCGGACCCACTCAAGCAGCCCAAGTCGGGCTCGATTACAACATACAATATTGGACTAGCAGAGGATTTGCTGTTGTAGATGTAAATTATGCAGGCAGCACAGGCTACGGGACCGCATACAGAAATCGACTAAAAGGTGAATGGGGAGTGCTTGATGTTATCGATTGTATCGGAGCTGCCCTACATCTTTCTCAGCAAGGCTTAGTCGATCCAGATAAATTATGCATCTCAGGAGGAAGTGCAGGGGGATATACTACACTGTCAGCTTTAACATTTCATAACGTCTTCAGCGCTGGGGCTAGTTATTACGGAGTAAGTGATCTCGTAGCTCTCTCCAAAGAAACCCATAAATTTGAATCTCGGTATCTTGATCAGTTGGTTGGCCCATACCCAAATCGTCATGATATATACGTACAACGATCCCCTATCTATCATATTGATAAATTAAACTGCCCTATTATCCTATTCCAAGGAGCCGAGGATAAAATAGTACCTCAAAGCCAAGCCAATCTAATGTACGAATCTATATTATCAAAAGGTATCCCTGTCTCATATCTACTATTCGATGGGGAACAACATGGATTCAGAAGACCAGAAACCATAAAACGAGTCTTAGAGGCAGAACTCTATTTTTACTCTCGCATCTTTGAATTTTCAGCTCCTCAACTCCATGATCCGGTACACATATACAATCTTGATCCCTCACATTCACAATAGTCCTAGCCATTCGACAGCTTAGTCGCAAGTCGCTATTATAAGTTATCGAAAACTGAAATCTGGAATTCCATTGAGTAGAGGCTGTTATGCGACGAGTTGCTATAGTATCCCCTGTTAGAACCGCTGTCGGGACATTCGGAGGAGGTCTAAAAGACGTATCTGCTGCCGATCTGGCTTCGACGGTTATAAAAGAAATATTGAATCGCACTGGACTAGAAGCAGACAAGATTGACGATGTGATCTTAGGACACGGCTATCCCAATGGAGAAAACCCCGCCATAGGTCGGTTAGCCGGACTAAAGGCTGATCTCCCAATCGAAGTGCCTGGTTATCAACTGGATCGCCGCTGTTCTTCAGGATTGCAAGCGATTCTGAACGCGTCAATGATGGTACAAACCGATAACGCTGACGTGGTAATCGCGGGTGGCGTCGAGAGCATGAGCAATGCAGAATTTTATGTCAACGAGTCTCGCTGGGGAGCACGATTTGGCTCAGTACAATTCCATGACCGACTGGAGCGAGCGCGTGTAACAATTGCACCTGAAGAACGCTTTGGGCCCATACCCGGTGGCATGGTCGAAACTGCTGAAAATTTAGCTAAAAAGTATGAAATATCAAGAGAAGAACAAGACGAATACGCCTTAAGAAGCCACCAACGAGCTTCTGCGGCTATGGAGTCCGGAAAATTCGACAAGGAGCTCGTCTCAGTATCAGTACCCCAAAGGAGAGGTGATCCGATCGACTTCATAACTGACGAGAATCCTCGTCCTAGTACAAGCATGGAAAGCCTTTCTCGACTACGTCCAGTAATGAAAGACGGATCCGTAACAGCCGGAAACGCAAGCAGTCAAAACGATGCTGCATCAGTCTGTATGGTAGTAGCTGAAGATAAACTCACTGAGCTAGGCTTAGAACCCATGGGATACCTAAAAGGCTGGGCAGTTACCGGTTGTCATCCAGCATATATGGGTATCGGACCCGTCCCATCAGTAAACAAGCTCATGGGAAAACTCGGGATGACACTAAACGACATGGATCTAATAGAGTTAAATGAGGCATTTGCGTCACAAGTGTTAGCGGTCCTAAGAGAATGGAAACTAGCCGACGAAGAAAAACTCAACGTGAATGGCTCTGGTATATCATTAGGCCATCCTATCGCAGCTACAGGTGCAAGAATTCTAACTACTCTACTTCATGAAATGGAAAGGCGAGACGCCCAATTTGGACTTGAAACAATGTGCGTGGGTGGTGGCCAAGGAGTAGCAGCTGTATTTGAACGAGCCTAATCACCGTCCAGTTATCGCCTTATTAATCTAGATTAGCTAACCGGAGCACATTATGTCGACAGCATCAGATATAGCAGACGTCCTAGTCATAGGAGCAGGAGCATCAGGAGGGGCATTCTGCTGGAGTCTCTCCGAGTGTGGTGCCAAAGTAGTCTGCCTAGAACAAGGAGGATGGGTTCCATTGGATGCATTTCCAACTGACAAAGCTGAAAGTGCTATAAACTGGCAAACCGCTTTCAACCCTAACCCTAACCTTAGGCGACTCACTGAAGACTACCCTGTAGACGAATCTGACACACCTATTTCCCCATTAATGTATAACGCTGTGGGGGGTAGCTTAATACATTGGGGATCTCATTTTCCAAGATTTCATCCCTCAGATTTTAAGGTTAAAACTCTTGACGGCGTAGCGGACGACTGGCCTATGACCTATCAAGAACTCGAACCTTATTACGATATCAATGACAAGATGCATGGGGTCTCTGGCTTAAAGGGAGATCCCGCCTACCCTCCGAAGCCCGATAGACCTACTCCACCGCTGTCTTTAGGCCATTCAGGTGAGGTACTGGCTCGCGGATTCAATAAATTGGGTTGGCATTGGTGGCCATCAGACAATGCGATACCATCGGTAGAATATGACGGTAACAGCCCTGATCACGGTGGATACCTAAGATCCATGACCAGTTCAGATATAGTCTATTGGCCAAAGGCTCTGAGAAGAGGTGTCCAATTAAAAACTTATTCCCGAGTACGAGAGATTCTAGTAGATAAAAGCGGCAAAGCCTCTGGAGCAATCTACTACGATAAAAATGGGGACCTCCAGATACAAAAAGCTAGAGTAGTAGTTATGGCAGCCAACGGCATAGGAACAAGCCGCATACTACTTAATTCTAAATCCGGCTTATTTCCAGATGGAATAGCTAACAGCACTGGCCTGATTGGGAAAAACTTGATGCACCACCCCTGTGGGATGGTAGTCGGATTATTTGAAGAGTCTTTCGAATTCAAGGGTGGTCCTAGAGGCAGTTCTATGCTAAGTCAAGAATTTTATGAAACTGACTCGAACCGAGATTTTGTTAGAGGATATGACCTGCAAGTACTCGGCAGCGAACAGGCTCCCTTAGCATCCGCACTGGGAGGGCTATTAGGCTTACCGGTAGCGTGGGGCGAACAGCACCATAATGACTTTGCAGAACGGTTCAGGCACACTATAGGTATATCTATAATGACAGAGGATTTACCAGAAGAGCATAATCAAGTACGCCTAGACCCAATTCATACCGATAGTGACGGAATCCCCGGCGCCAAGATAAATTACACAGTAAGTGATAACACTCACCGTATGCTAGACCACGGGCTCTCTAAAGCATCCGAGGTTCTGAAGGCTGCAGGCGCAACTAAGATTATGCCTGCTCATCTCCGCAGAAATTGTGGTTGGCACTTACTTGGTACAGCGCGCATGGGAGACAATCCTGAAACCTCTGTAGTAGACCGATGGGGCAGATCGCATGATGTGTCGAATTTATTCATTATTGACGGCAGTATCTTTACAACGAGTGCTTGTATCAATCCGACCTCTACAATAGAGGCTCTTGCACTACGTACAGCAGATTATTTGAAGGGTGAAGGAAGCTCTACGATCAAATAGCACTCCGAGTGGAGAGGATAACATCTAGAAAGCGCACTCTGAAACACTATCTGAGCTAGAACTGGGTGAATCGACACAACTTGACACCCCAAATACGTTTACGTAGGATTACCGGGATCACAAGGAACGAGATTCCAATCTCAATTAAAGAGGTATTAATATGGCAGACATTTATGGAGAGGGTAACTTTCAATATAAATTTGTAGAAGACTGGATCAAGTTACCAGATGGTATGAAACTCTTAGAGTGTCCTGGAGTTGCAGTAGATGCGGAAGATCGCGTGTTTATATTGACACGCGGAGAACACCCAATCATGGTCTTTGACAGAGACGGCAATTTCATAAGGTCATTCGGTGAAGGCTTATTCAGTGATAACCGGACTCACGGACTGTATTACAGCCCTGCCGATGGGACACTGCTAGCCGCTGACGACGGTATACATACCATACAAAAATTCACGCCAGATGGCGAAAAAGTCATGGAGATCGGCGAGCGAAACCACCCTTCTCCGCGTTGGAGCGGCCAACCTTTCAACCGGCCAACTTCCGCTGCTATTAGACACAGTAATGGCGATATATACATCTCAGACGGATACGGCAATTCAAAAATCCACGTTTACACTAGTGATGGCCAATATAAATTCTCATGGGGAGAACCCGGAATCGATGCAGGCCAATTTATTCGCCCACACAATATCGTATTCGACGACCAAGAACGAGTATATGTAGTGGACCGTGAATGCCACCGGATACAAATATTCGATCCCGAAGGTAATTTCCTTACTATGTGGAGCAATATACATAGACCTGATTCGATGGTTCTATGGCAGGATCATGTATATATAGGAGAACTAAACGGTATGGGCGGAGTTGACGATGCGCCTGGCCTAGGGCACAGAG
>CAZVRK010000046.1:0-6422 GCA_964629875.1 uncultured Dehalococcoidia bacterium
TGATCTTCAAATTTCACAATCCAAGATTCGCCGAACGGAGTTATCTTCAGGGACGTACCCATATTATCGGCCTTGTTCTTAAAGACAAGTCTTTCTTCTTCTGACAAGCATAGTATCAATGGGCCTTGGCAACATTGTGCTCCACACCGCTCAATACATATGGAACTTGCAGCTTCTACAGTGAGACCGTGTTTAAGATAACTCACTAGGAACCTCGATCCTTAGTATCATAATACCGACTATACTCTCATCCATTCTTTAGGTTGCAACTTATCTATTCTAAACTCGCCCAAACGAGTTCTAATCAGGCGAATTACCTCATAATCACAAGCTGATGCCATCCTTCGTAGTTGTCTATTCCATCCTTGGTGTATTACCACTTGGATGGAATATTCAGTCTTTTGCTGTGCTCTGTCTACCACAGCTACTCCTTCCGACAGTTGGATGCCTCTATCGAAAGCTTCCAGAAGATCAGAAGTTACCGGTTTAGAGAAATGCATATCGTATTCTTTTTCAGTGCCAAACTTTGGATGAGTGTTTTCATATATTAGCTTACCATTGTTGCTAAGTAACACCAGGCCTTCACTGTCGTAGTCAAGCCTACCCGCCGGTTTCAGGGTATGTAGGTCCGGCGGTAAAAGGTCCATTATCGTAGATCTGCCCTCAGGATCAGACCTAGTAGTCACGTACAATGCTGGCTTATATAGAAGGATTGTTGTAACCGCGGGAACATTATTTGCGACTTTGGTGTCGTCAAATATAATTTGTGACTCGGTAGGGTCAATAGTTTGTCCAAGTACGGCAGTTTCACCATCTACCAAGACTTTACCTTCCCGAATGCTACGGTCTGCCGATCTTCTAGAGATACCCAGTTGACTAGCTAAATAAGCATTAATACGCATTAAACATTCGAACTCAGGGTCTCCGGACGAACCGGTTTTCCAAGTGCACTAGATATTTTAATAGCCTCTAACAAGGCGACGTTGTCGATTTTCTCTGAATCTGTAAATAAATAACTTTGCTTTCCCTGTGCAGATAGCGCAAAACTTTCTACGTTAGCGGACACGGTATCCACCCACTGATATTCTTTCTCTTCTATGCCGCCATCGGCATAGCTGATTATTAATTTAGATGTACCTGGAGTATCTGGATGACTAGAATCGACAACTTCCGCCCATGCCTTATCTCCCCATACAGTCACTCTCTGATAATGAGGGGTTTTCAATAATGCAGTAATTTGGGACTTTACCCCACTCGTGTGATGGAGGCTAGCTGATACGACGTCACCAGTAGCGAATTCAAGCTTCCTATGACTTACTCCTGCAAACACCAACTCCACCGATCCAAACATCCACAACATCAAGTCAGTGAGATGGACACCCATGCCTGTCATACCCGCGGCGGGTGCCACTGCGGGATCCGCTCTCCAATTCTCTATAGGTAATCCCGCTAACTTATCGTGACTAAAATGACCTTCCGCATACATAATGGTTCCTAGGTCCCCATTAACCACAATGTCTCTTAATTTAGACCATGCTGGTTCGTACCTACGCTCGTGACCTACACCTAACAACACTCCGGAACCGTTACATAAAGATACCATGGTTTCGGCATCGGTTTTCGTAAGGCATAGTGGCTTTTCACAATACACGTGTTTGCCATGAGCAGCCAGAAACTCCACTTGTGACAGGTGTAATAGATTGGGTGTACACAATATCACTCCGTCGATGTCGTGACTGAGTATCGCGGTATCCAAGTCGGGTACTATATCTAGATTCAGCGAAGCTGCCTTCTGCCTTATTTCTGTATCTGGAAACGGGTCTACTAGGGCTTCAATCTCTACTACTTCCGAATCGTAAAGACGAGTCACCATAACCTTGCCCCACCATCCTAATCCCACAATACATATTTTGAATCTTCCTGTACTAATAGGCCTCAATTAAAATCTCCTGAACACACTATCAAATCTAGAAGACCAGACTAACATGTCTCGCATATTAGTCTGGTCTTCTGTTTTCCTCATCCCTGAGAATAAATCTAATTATTTAGCAGGATATTAAAGTTGTAACACCATACTAACCCTATACGACATTACTCTAAAGCCTGCCTCCGTCATACAACCCGACGAAAGTAGGATCTATTTTCCTATAAATTTGAACTCTATTTCGTTGGGAATCAACCACAAATATCCGGTTCTCATCATCTACTTCGATACCAATCGGTCCTCTGAAAAGCCTTTCCCGTTCTAGTCCCTGTGCTATTTCTCTCTGCAAACGCATGTCAGGATTTGCATCCAACTTAGTTTCTGCCCATTTAGAAAGGGTTGCATCTCCAGTAAGCATGGTTATAAAAGCACCATGTTGGTCAAAGATTTGAATTCTGTCATTGTCCCAGTCTGCAACATACTGCAAACCTTCTTTATCAACTGCTATGTCAGTAGGGCGGTTAAATTCACCCTCTTTATCTCCTGAACTACCTAAAGATGAGATAAAGTTCCCAGAACTATCAAATTTTTGTATGCGATCATTTCGCCAATCGGCTATATATATATCCCCTTCCGAATCAATAGTGATACCCCAAGGCATATCAAATTGGCCTTCATTAGTACCAAACTCCCCCCATTGTGAGAGCATTTTCCCATCTTTGCTGTATTTCTGAATACGGTTATTACCAGTGTCAACAATAAATATATTATCTTCTTTATCAATTGCGAGACCTGATGGTTTGTCAAATTGACCGTCTCCAGAACCATTGCTTCCCCAAGATCCCAGCCAGTCACCATCAGACGAGAATATTGCAACTCGGTTGAGCCATTCATCAGTTACGTACAAATTTCCATCAGAATCCAAGTCTATGGCTGTGGGCCATATTAGGGAACCATCTATCTCAGATTCCCCTACATCCATCATATCTCCACCAAGCCTGCCAGCATTTCCTATTTCGCCGATATAATCTTGGTCTCTGACAGTGCAGACGGTTATCCGTTTTGCATCAGCCCTATAGTCATAGCTTCTACTCACGACGTACATTACGTCGTCTGCTCCTATCGCTACAGCTACAGGATTTTTGAACCCTGTACCTGCTTCCTCTCCTCTACCAATCGTATGAGTATATCTAAAGGTTGCCCCATGTACTCTATATTGTGTAGTCATTATTTACCTCTATTATTGAGCATGCTGCAGTCAAATTATCATTAGCAACAGCTGAATTTTCACTAATATTTTCTAATGGATCAGACTTTATTTGGCAATGAAATCCATCTTTTCAAAGTTACCGTTTACTATCGGTTGAGCATCTAACCCAAACCAATCTTCTAATATCGTGGCGTACAATCCTCTAAAATCATTATTAAAGTGCAAGTCACCATCAAGCAACTTATCTGCCTCAAGTGAAGGATATTCACCATACAGGCCACCTTTTACTTTGTCCCCAAACAGGAAAGCTGCTCCGCCAGACCCGTGATCAGTCCCTGATCCATTATCATGAACCCTTCTGCCAAATTCAGTGAAAACTAAAAGCAGGACATTCTCACTGGCATTATGTTCCTTCAGATCAGCATAGAAATCACTGACCATGGTAGAAACATCTGTGATCAGGTTCGCGTGCGCCGTCATTTGAGTAGCGTGGGTATCGAAACTGTTGTAGGGCGCTGTGGTATACAAGATTCGGGTACCCAGACCAGCACAGTGTACCTGGGCTATATTTCTCATGTACTGTGAAGTAGAACTTGCCCCGTACTCTACTGAAGACGAGTATTTACCAGGCGCAGTTGCCAAGATATCTGCACCCGTTAATGCGTCCATACCATTTTGGGACAAATAGTCAAAAACAGGGCCTTGTCCCATAGTTGGAGAGTACATCCTGGAAAAAATATTGAGCGCTTCAGAACGTTTTTCTTCCTGTTCAATACTGGTTAGCACACCATATGTCTCAAGGCTACCTACTGACGCTACTGGGACTCCTGGTGCAGCCAATGCTCTTGGTAGACCCCTACCAAAGTTGACACCAGTCAATACATTTTCTTTATTAGGATCTAAATCTCTTATAGCTCGACCTAGCCAGCCTTCTTCTGCGATTTTATCTGGTTCGCACGTATGCCATATGTCCATAGACCTGAAATGGGATCTATTGGGGTTAGGATACCCAACTCCCTGAACAATAGCCATATGTCCGTCATCCCATAGCGGTTTAAGAGGAGCCATATTGGGATTGAATCCCAAATTATCGTTAATCGGTATCACTTGGTCAGTCGGTATTCGTACGTTGGGTCGGTTGTCGACATACAGAGGATCATTATAAGGGATAACCGTGTTAAGTATGTCGTTACCACCAGATAATTGTAGAACGACCAAGACCGGATCTTGATTGGTGGATGTCATAAATGTTTCTCCCGTTTCGTTACAGTTAATTGCCTATTTTACTTTTGAGTGTAGTTACAGCTAGTTATGTTAGGTGAACTGATATTCCTGCGTAGAAACTATCAGTTGAAGGGTCTCACCAACCTGTTCCGCGAATTCGTCAGATTCTGTTGATATATCACCATTCTTACCAGCATTTTCCAAAAGAAGTGTCCTGGTGTCATCAGTTAGGCTATATCCACCTAACATCTCCAAACACACATCTAGCAACTGTTCTGGCGAGATACTACTACCTTGTGCTGCAACTCGATTAATTATCGACCGGATACCTGGGCTATTTATATCTCCCATTTCACCGGATGTGTAATTTACTCTTTCTACAAGTGTTCCACTATCTATCCATTCCTTACCGGTATGCCAGCCTTCGACAGTCGGTGGATTGAGAAGGTCCTGACCCATATATCGTATCTCTAATGCAGGATCGTAAATCCTAGGCTTCGGTCCCGTGAAATCCCCTCTTAGTCGGAGTGTACTTATAACTACTTCTGTAGGGCTTTTCACTTTCGCAAATCGTGCATTTTTGAAGAAATCAGAATTGAATAAGACTCTGAGCATAGACCTAATCTCATAACCAGATTCAAAATAGGTCTTTTCTAGTAATTCTATAGCTTCCAGATCCCGTGGAGCCGTAGTCTGCCACGCGGGAACCTGAGGCTCATCCGCTACGAAAAAGTTGTAGAGATGACGAGAAATAAACCTAGCTGTTGAAGGTTGCTTGGCAATGATTTTTACAACGTCATCACCATTAAAATTACCACTTTCACCTAGAAAGCTTTTGTCTTCTTCACTGTGATCGTATTGATTGTATAAGAAGCTATTATCGTATCGGCCATATGGATATCTAGGGATGGCATTTCCAATAGTCCATCCAGTAAATGCTTCAGCGCACGCTTTCACATCATCTTCTGAATAGTTTGCTTGCCCGTCCATTCCTACGCCCATTGAGAACAATTCAAGCAATTCTCTGCCCCAGTTCTCGTTCACTGCCTCCTTATGGCTCAATTGATTGTCTAGGTAGTACAGCATAGCCGGGTCCTTGGATAATCCCTGGAGCAAGTTCTCAAAGTTACCCAAGCCATCTTTTCTGAAGTTATTGAGCTGAACCAATATTTGGTTAGCAGCCATACATTTAGAGTCGCCCACACAGAAAATACCGTGCCAAAATAGACACAACTTTTCTTCGAGCTGACGTGATGAGTTGACCATCCTATAAGTCCAATATGCCTGGTTAGCCATAACACTATTCATGTCTCTCCAACCATGCATATATCTTTGCATAACATCCATAGTTAGATCTTGTTCGTTTTCAGGATGAAGTAACTGTTCTACAGTCTCTTCGTATCCTATAGCAGCTCTACGCTCAAGCTCTTCATAAGTTGCACCAAACCCGGCGCGTCTCATCAAGTGCGCCATTAACTGAATATCGGCTTCTGCCATACTTGTATACTCCTTCCTGTTGTAGTGATAAATATTTGATAATGAATAACTGATTCGCTAATTAACCAATAGTACAGGCCATATCCTGACCACAGCACAAGGGTGACTTTATCTTGCCGTGATCATTTGAACACTGCGATACTTGTACTTCTCTCCCGTCCGCCGTAGTTATAACGGCATTGACTAGGGGAGTGTCGCACTTCGCGCAGGACGCGTTAACAGACATGCCACATTTTGAACACTCGTAAGTAGCCACAATACAACTCCTATGATTGATATTTAGATCGTTTATGATTTATTGGTAAAACTATACCATCTTTCAGTGCAGGTTTGAACACTGGAAACCAGACACGTAAATAACACTAACCAATTAACGCGGGATTAACAGTATTTCCGCGATATCGAGCAAGCCATATTCTTATCCTCTTGTGATTTTTGAGTATCTCCTATCTGTTCATAAGACAGTCCCCGCTGATAATATGCATCAGCCAAATCACTATCTAGCTCAATAGCCCTACTATAATCTCTGATAGCCTGATTAAACTGCCCGAACATATAATACGAATC
>CAZVRK010000047.1:0-5788 GCA_964629875.1 uncultured Dehalococcoidia bacterium
CGGAGGGAGTGGGATTCGAACCCACGATACCCTTGCGGGTATACCGGTTTTCAAGACCGGCGCATTCGTCCGCTCTGCCATCCCTCCGTAGTTGGTCTAATGGTGAGATTTGTTATTCGTATAAGCCTTCATCTGAAAAGAATTGTTTATCAAGATCAGGATCTCGGATGTCTGTAATCAGATTGGTATGCAGTCTGCACGATCTGTTGTATAAGACTAATATCGCGTTGTTTATGCGACTTTGAGGTAGCCTTCGTCCATATTTCTGATAATACCATTCAGAGTATCCCGCTGCGAAATATTCTTCCAAAAAGGGAGTTGGTTCTATGTCTGACGCACATGCCTCCAGAATGTCTGTAGGTGCTTCAGAGCACAGTATGCTGTAATTTTTTACAGCTAACTCTAGGTGTAAAGCCTCCTGCTCAGTATCCATATAAATCTTTTACCTTGGTATATTACAAGAATCAGCCTTCGGCAGATGTAGCCGAAGGCTGAACCGTAACATCACTAGTTTACAGATGACTATAGGTTCATCTGAGGGACTAAGTACTGCTTTTCTTTGTTATATATCTGCAATCGGCTTCGCTGACTATCTACTATTATTAGTCGCCCTTTTTCGGAGTCAAATAAAACTCCTGTGGGGACTGCAAATTTCCACTCATTTTCTAGTGATCTGACTTCTCTACGACGTTTCCCATAGTCAGCATTTGCATCGACTGTTAATTGAGCCCATTTTGATAGCTGTTGAGCGTCTCCCTCTAGGGCTGTTATGAATTTCCCGTCCTTGTCAAATATTTGTACTTTACCAGGGAAATATCCGTTATCTGTCCAGTCACATACGTATATATCGCCATCAGGGTCTACTGCTACTGATGTGGGATATGACAGAGATCCGCGACCTGTGCCCGCTTTACCAATTTGGGCAATCCATTGTCCTTCACCACTAAATTTCTGCACTCGGTGATTTAGGTGATCTGCAATGTATACACAACCTTCTTTGTCGGTTGTGATCCCCCATGGGCTATTAAACTCGCCGTCCCCGTCACCAAAACTTCCCCAACTAGAGATAAACTGCCCGTCTTTAGTGAATTTTCTCACCTCATGACTTCTGCCGTCTGTCACGAATACGTTTTGGTTATTGTCTATCGCTATGTTGGATATTCCGTGTGTCTTACCGTCGTCGTGTTCGAGGGCGCTCCATTTACTTTTAAAGTTGCCATCATTACCGAAAATACTAACTTGATTTAGCCATTCATCGGTGATGTAGATGTTTTGTTCTTGGTCTACGGCGACTCCTGATCCCCATATAAACTCGCCATCGTTACTTCCGTATTTGCTGAATTCCCCGATAAACTCTTCATCACCGGGTGTGCTACCTATTGTCACTCTACTTATTCTTGCGCCAATACCAGTTCTATTCCAGGCAACATTGCCAATGCTTTCGCTACCACGATTTACCACGTAAACCATGTCATCATTGCCAACAGCTGCCATGACGGGAAAATTAAATCCCAATCCTGACTGTGCTCCGCGTCCTACGCAGTGACTATAGTCGTAAACTCGCCCGGATGCTATTTCTGTAAGCATTCCTATTTCCTCATGTGTGGCCTTTAAGAATAAGGCCTATTTTTGAGTTTTTTATAATTACATGCTGTGAAGACGAATAACATCGTTCTGCAGCATGTAATTATTCCATTATTCTGTTAAAGAAATTTGGGTTTTTCGAAGACTCCACCCACTAGTGGATTAGCATCTAACCCCATCCAATCTTCTAGTATTGTTGAGTAGACGCTTCTGAAGTCTATGTTGGGAACTAGATCGCCTTGTTCAAGGTCTTCATTAGCAGTTGATGGATATTCGCTGTACTCTCCACCGTTTACTTTATCGCCTAGTATGAAGGCAGCTCCAGCAGCACCGTGATCAGTTCCTGAACCATTATCGTGAACTCTGCGACCAAATTCCGTGAACATTAACATTATTACATTATCGGCGGCGTCATGTTCACGTAAGTCGTCGAAAAATGCTGATACACCTTCTGAGACATCCTTCCACAGCTTGTCGTGCATGCCCACCTGATTCGAATGGCTATCGAAGCTACCGTGGTCACAGTAGAAAATCCTAGTACCTAGCCCTGCCTGATGGACTTGTGAAATTCCTTTGAGTTTCTTGGCAATCGTGGTGTCTGGATACTCTACGTTGGAAGAATATTGTTCTGGAGCGACTTTTAGTATATCTGCTGCTGCCAGCGAGTCTAATCCAGTCTGCCCCAGATAATCCATTACGAAGCCACTGCCTATTGTTGGAGAATACAGGCGGCTAAATCTATCAATTATTTTGTTGCGTTGTTGTTCTTCGGCAATACTAGTTAACATACCGAACGACTCTAAATCATCGACGCAGGCAACTGGGACACCCGGCAGAGTTAGTGCGCGGAAAAGACTAGGGCCAAAGCTAACAGTTGTTACTACATTCTCTTTGTTAGGGTCAATCTCCTTGGTTGCACGCCCGAGCCATCCCTCTGTTCCTAGCTTGTCTGGTTCACAAGTGTGCCAAATATCCATGGATCGGAAGTGAGATCTGGGTGCGTTCGCGTATCCTACTCCATGTATTATTGCCATGTTCCCTTGGTCGTATAAAGTCTTGATCGGCCCCATCTCAGGGTGGAAACCTATTTTGTCGTTAATCTTTAGTACCCGGTCTTCAGGTACGCCCACTGCTGGCCGGTTATCATAATACCTGCCATCTGTGTAGGGTATAACGGTGTTGAAATAGTCGTTCCCTCCAGACATTTGTAGGACCACTATTACTGGGTCTTTTTTTGTTACCGTCATTGTCTATCTCCTAGTATCGTTAAATCGGTTAGGTTTGTAGCCTCAAGTATCTCTAGGCGTACTGGTAATCACGCAATGATGAAATTAGCTGGAGCATTTCAGATATTCTTTCGTTTGCTGAATCTGATGAAGAATCGCTGTTCCAGTTCATCTCGCCTTCAGTATTTGCATGCTCAACTAACTCTTGCCGGGTCTCAGAATCGACTTCTAGAGGCCCCATGAGATCTAAGCAATTATCAACTAAACCTTCCGCGGAAAGAGTCCCATTCGACTTAAGCCTATTTATTATGGATTGAACTCCTGGTTTATTTATATCTCCAACCATATCGGCTGTGAAGTTTACTCTACGCATAAGGGAGCCGCTGTTAATCCATTCGACTCCTGTGTGCCAACCCTCCACACTAGGCGGGTTTAGTAGGTCTTGCCCCATATACTGGGGTTGTTTAGACATTTCGCCTATTCCCGGTGCTGGAAATTCATATCCGCCCACCAGTTTTAGCACGCTTACCACCACTTCAGCGGGGCTCTTTAGGTGTTCATATCTCGAGTTTTTAAAGAAATCTGAGTTGAACAATACCCTAAGAACGGATTTCATATCGTAGTTAGACTCTATAAATGTGTCGGCCAGAAGGTCTATTGCGTCCTGGTCTCTCGGAGGGGTGACTGCCCAAGCAGGCACCTGAACTTCATCAGCCACGAAAAAATTATAAAGATGTCTAGCCACGAATGTTGCGGTAGCTGGGTGCTGACACACTATATTAATGATGTCATCCCCGTTAAGGTTTCCGCTTTCGCCTAGGAAGGTTTTTTCAGAGTCGTCATGATCTTCTGGACGATAGATGAATTCCCAGTCCCATCGACCGATCGGCCCGCGGGGCAGGGACGGTTCAAATGTCCATCCTGTGAATGCACGAGATGCTTCTCTTACGTCAACTTCGGTATAATTACCCACACCCATGCTAAATAACTCTAGCAACTCTCTGCCCCAATTTTCATTGACAGCATCAGCGTGATTCTCATTATTATCCAACCAATAGATCATTGCTGGATTTTTGGACAGTTCTATTAACAGGTCTCTATAGTTACCCATTCCCTTGTCACGCAACATATTGATCATGTTGCTGATTTCATGATAATGGTCTACTTTTGATACTCCTGTTGCAAAAACCTGATGCCAGAATAGAGTCATTTTTTCTTCTAATGGCCGTTTAGTATTTACCATAAACCAAAGCCATTCCGCGGAACCCATACCTGGGAGCGTCCCGGGTTTCCATAGCCATGGGTGGAATCTCATTAATTCAAACCTATTCAATTCGGGTTGGGTTTCAGGGTCCAGTAGTTCTTCTACAGTCGCTTCATACCCTTTTGCAGCTCGTTCCTCAAGTTCTTCTCTTGTTGCGCCAAATCCGGCTCTCCTCATTAGGTGTGCCATTAATGCAACGTCTTGTGTGGCCATAATTTCCTCCCAATACAACTAACTTTCGCTTTAGGGATAGGTATATTTATGACCGGATTATCTGCCATTTTAGTCATAAATGTCAACTTTATATGTCTTCTTACCCGTCTTAATGTGAGTACGCAATGATTGGATACTCATATCCTGATATGAGGTTTAATTTTGGACATGAATTCTGTGAGTTGATATGTTATTCCTTCTATTGATTCAGATCTGGGCTCCAAGACCAAGTAATTTAATCCACTCTGATGATAATCTTCTATATCCTTGCAGATTTGCTCAGCAGTGCCGCGCAATGGAACTCGCTTTTCGCTGATTGGTGTGTCTTTAATCTCCATGACTGATCTAAGTGAAATGCAGTATCCTTCTGTGGAGTGGCCGTACATTTGTCTGAGAGAAAACAGGTGATTCTTTAAATCTTCCAATTCCGAAGGATTAATTCGTATACCGTGCCAGCCATCGGCATATTTAGCTGCTCTATTGATAGCTGCTTTAGTAATCCCGCCAGTCCATATGGGAGTGCGAAACTGCGGTTTTGGGTACATAGTAATTGATCCTACTCCATCAACATGTGTCTCCCCATGCCCCCATAAAGACCTTAACAATTCGATGTGTGAATCAGTATTTTTGCCGCGTTTAGAATAGTCAGCCCCTAAGGCATCAAATTCCTCTTTCATCCAACCAGCCCCAGCCCCAAGTATTAATCTCCCATTGCATAATATATTCAAAGTTGAAAGCATTTTCGCGTTTACAATAGGCTGTCTGTAAGGCAAGACCAACACACTTAATCCGAGTTCTACTTGCGTGGTCTGAGCAGCTATGTAGGTTAGTGTGATAATCGGATCTAGAATATTCTCATTGGTCTGTATCGGAAAGACACCATTAGTCCGGTACGGATATGCCGAGGAGATTTTCTCAGGGATAATGATGTGATCGTTTACGAATACACCATCAAATCCTAATTTTTCACACGTTTCAGCCAAACTTATTACCGTATTAGGAAGAGCTAATCTACCTATATTTGGAAGAACTACTCCGAATTTCATGATGTCTACTCCCTTTTGTGGTATGGCTATACGAACCGGTCTTCGTTTTCTTGACACCCTATGGGACCACTATGATAATAGACCGTACGATTCGTTGCCTTTCAGATTGTTCTGGGTATCGGTTAACTGAATAGGCGGCGGGCTCGTTTCATAAGGAAGAAACCACTGATACTAAGGAGGACAGGTATGCCCCCAGAGATTATCAAAGGACTCAAAGATGTCTATTTCGACACGACTGAGTCTAGTTTCATCGATGGTGAAGTGGGTAAGCTGCTGTACCGCGGTTATAACATACACCAACTGGCTGAAGAGTCTACTTTTGAGGAGGTAGTATACCTTCTACTCTACGGCAAGCTCCCTAGTAAAAAAGAGTTAAGTGATTTCGATGCTCTTCTCAGAGCGAATCGTATAATACCTGATGAAATCATTCAGGTGTTAGATCTCGTAAAAGCTAG
>CAZVRK010000048.1:0-2780 GCA_964629875.1 uncultured Dehalococcoidia bacterium
TGGCTGGGGATCCCAGGATCGAACTGGGGCTTCCGGTTCCAGAGACCGGCGTCCTACCGCTGGACCAATCCCCAACAGTGTTGAAATACAATAGTAGTCAAGCACAGCTCATGATGTCAAGAAACCCCAGTATACATCGTTGACACAGTATATATTCTGTACCAAAATAACCGCGTCAGATCTATACGGTTCCACGAACAATTTATATAAATTTATATCTATGGGGTTAGCTAATGACTACAACATCAAGCGCCAGCCGCCAAACTGTTCGAGTGCATGGCACCGAAGTAGAACTTTTCTCGGGTGGTCAAGGCCCCCCTTTATTGTTCCTACATGGAGCAGGTGGAAATTCTGGATGGCAACATTACCATGAAGAACTCTCAAAAACATACAAAGTATATGTCCCTTCACAACCAGGATTCAATGGGACCGAAAGACCAGACTGGGTATATTCCATTACCGATGTATGTCATTTTAACAGAGCGCTAGTAAATACATTAGGCCTGGACCAATATATTCTCATGGGATCGTCTATGGGAGGGTGGGTCGCCGCAGAAATGGCGTCAATGCATTCGGATAATATCAAAGCGCTAATACTTGTAGATGCCGCAGGCATTAAACCAGAGCGTGGAGATATATCAGAAATATTCATGGTGTCAGGAGAGACTAGAATCAAACAAAGATTTTATGATCCCTCTCAGGTTCCCAATTACGAAGATTACACTAGGGACCTAACTGATGAAGAGAAGATAGTAGACCACTCAAATAAAGAAATGGCCTCAAGGTTGTGTTGGAAGCCATACCTTCATAATCTTAGCCTCCCATTTTATCTAAGTAACGTAACATCTCCGACTCTCATAGTATGGGGACAACAGGATGCCATAATTCCAGTTGAATGCGCCGATTTATTCAGAAAAGCTATAACAAATTCTCAAGTAAAAATAATCAATGATTGCGGGCATTCACCAGCGATAGAAAAACCTGATGAATTCCTTAACTCAGTCACAGAATTTCTTAATTTGTTAGATTAAATTTCTATCTAGACAATCACTCACGCAAACAAATAGTCTACGGAGGGAATAATGTCTACAGAAGTGTTTTGGTTTTCTGAGCAACCTTACGGACACGTCACAGATCAAGATTTAGAATCCTACGAATCCGGCAGAATGCATTTTCCTAACACTCATTTCGATCCTGAAAAAGCGCACATTCTGTACAACAACTACCATGAACAATATACGTTAGCAGATGAAGTGGGATTCGACGGAATTATGTCAAATGAACATCACTCTGCTTACTGGTGTATGAAACCTTCAGTAAATGTGGACGCAGCAGTGATTGCCAAAGTTACCAAAAGATGCAAGATAGCAATGCTAGGCAACGTGATAGCAGTTAATGACCCAGTAAAAATGGCTGAAGAAATTGCTATGCTTGACTGTATATCCGGGGGTCGCATCATATCTGGATTCGTCAGAGGTACCGCGGTTGAAACCTTACACGCCGGTATTAGCCCAACCGAAAATCGCGACAGATTCGAAGAAGCACACGATCTAATAGTAAAATGTTGGACAGAGCCTGGTCCATTCCGCTGGGAAGGACGTTATTTCCCCCATAGAATGATTAACCCTTGGGTCGTACCAATACAAAAACCACACCCTGCTGTTTGGTTTCCAGGTACAGGAAGCCCTGAAAGCGTAATATGGGCAGCAAAACATCAATATCCCTATATGAATCTGGGGTCATTGTTAGATTTAACAAAACAACTCAAACAAATCTACTTTGAAACAGCCCAAGAGGTTGGTTTCGAACCTGGCCCTCAACATTTCGGATACCTAATGCGATGTTTAGTAGCAGATACAGATGAAAAAGCCCAAGAGATTGGTAGAACATTTCTATGGACAGAAGGGCACCGGAATAGGGGGCCAGTTGAGTTTAACGATCCCCCAGGTTACCAATCTCGCGAGGCGTTAGCCATAAAAATGTCTAGACCATTAATTGGCACTGGAACCATGGGCAAGCGCATGAGCTACGAAGAACTACAAGAGGCCCACAATATCATTGTAGGAAGCCCTGAAACAGTCATAAAGAAATTGAGATACATTAAAGAGACCTTGGATCCGGGGTATCTATTAATATATGGCAACGAAGGGGATATGCCTCATCAAGATGTCATGCGATCGGTAGAGTTACTAGGAACAAAAGTTATACCAGCTCTCAAGAATTCTTAAAATCGCCTACCAAAACCAACGAATCCTCTGGCTATCTAAGATCAGAGGATTCGTTGGTTTTGGTAATCTACCGAATGATCCCATCTGCTCTCAATCCATTGATTTCCACTTGTGAATATCCCAATTCTAAAAGAGTTTCATCCGTGTGTTGACCCAAAGCTGCCAATGGTAAAGTTCTCATAGGTGTTTCACTGAAGGTCGCTAATGGGCCTACCATTCGGACTACACCTAAGTCCTGATGTTGGATATCAACTGTTAAATTGTTTGACTTCACTTGTGGATCATCAAAAACTTCTTCTACATAGCGTACTGGGCCTGCTGGTATACCCCATTTACCTAAAGTATCTAACCATTCCTCGCTGGACTTGGTCAAAAATATTTGTTCTGCCCTAGACACTAATTCCTTGCCAAAACTGATTGCCTCACTAGATGACGGATCGTAATCTGTCGAAAAACGTATGTCGTCTAAATGTAAAACATCAAGTAATTTTTTCCTTAGTACATCACTGAGACAACCAACGGTAATAGCTCCATTGCCTGTAGTATATGCCC
>CAZVRK010000048.1:2880-5417 GCA_964629875.1 uncultured Dehalococcoidia bacterium
AAGGTTACGTAGCAGATGTTTTATGAAACAATCACAATGGAACTTTGCTAATTCCAAACATTTTTATTTTTACTAAGGTTAGACAATAAAGACTCGGCACAATTCTTCCAAGAAAATCTTAAAGCATAATTCCTACAATCTTGACTACTCAAACCAATTGCAGCCAGAGTTGCTTTTTCTAAATCATTATCAAGAACGCCAACCTTATTATCTCTTATAACATCTATAGGACCGCACACAGGATACGCAGCAACAGGTGTTCCACAAGCCAGCGCCTCTAGTATCACTAAACCAAAAGTATCAGTCGTACTGGGAAAAACTAGAACATCACCAGCAGAATAATACTGAGCTAATTCTTGCCCATGTTTTTCACCCACAAATATCGCATTCGGATAGTCTATTTTCAATTTGTCCATTGCGGGCCCATTGCCAACGAGTACTTTCGTTCCTGGAATATCTAAATCAAGAAATGCGTTCACGTTCTTTTCAACAGCGATCCTGCCTACATAGAGAGATATTGGCCTTGGAACATCTTGAAGTATTGATTCAGGGTAAAGCTGAAATAAGTCGGTATCAACTCCTCTACTCCACCAACCAGTATTTTTTATACCTCTTTCATGCAAATAAGTGGCCAAGGATTCAGTTGCTACTAATACAGAATCAGATGGATTATGGAACCACTGAAAATATTTATAACTCCAGCTCTCTGGAATTGGAACTCTCATTCGAATATATTCGGGGAACTTTGTATTAAAGTTGGTAGTAAACTTCAGACCTCTAGAGAGACAGTAATTTCTGGCAGCTATACCAAGTGGACCTTCAGTAGCAATCAATATTGAGTCTGGGCAGAATGCTTCCACCAATTTTCCGACTCTTGGCCATACATCCACAGATAATCTTATTTCTGGATACATCGGGCAAGGGACAGTGAAAAAGTCAGCTGGATTAAGTATCTGCACGTGATGGTTTAACTCCCTCAGTGCAGTTGCGGTCGCCTCTACTGTTCTGACGACACCATTCACTTGAGGATGCCACGCATCAGTAACGATGGTTATTTTCCTTTGCTCATCAAAATCTAACGATTGCAATTGAATTTTCTCGTTCGTATGAATTAAAGTCATTTTCAGCTCCCACAAAGACTCGAACTGCACTCTTACCTTACGATTGATACCTCTTCAATTTCTTTCTCTATTTTTAAAGGCGTCAGATCTTTAATGGTGACACCTTCCGGTTTAGTCTCGATAAATTCCTCGGGATCTGAAGTCCTACGGCCAAATACGTCTTCAATAACTTCAACCGCCCTAGGAGGGTAATCTGTCGTTACCATATCAACCCCCCATCTAACAACATCTCGTATAGCATTTCTGCTGTTAACGGTCCAGAAACCTGTTTTGAAGCCCTCTTCACTAGCTACAGCCATCGCTTGTTGATTATTTGTCGCTATCTTTGCTGGCAAAAGAGAGAATGGGTTTACTATGTTAAAACCAGTAAACCGCCGCAAATTATGAGTCAGCCTATCCCATTTATGATTGTAATTGATCGTGAACCTATTATCTTTAAGTAATTCATCGATATGGTCTTCGTATAACCCCAGAGACGACTTAACTCCCCTAATATCCGCTGGGAAATAAGAAGTGGACGCTTGAAGAGCTACGCTAAACTTAATCGATGACTCCTCTAGTAGATTAAGCAAAACTCCTAAATTACGCCTACCGTGTAGACCCTGAGATATTACTTGTATAGGTGTAACATCATTCCTAATAGAGATTTCGTGGGCTAATTGACGCAATAACAATTTAGGAGTGGATACCTTTCTCAGTTGGCTGCCAGGCCGGCATTTCTCTAATAAAGGATATAAAAAATGATCTTTAAATCGGTCAACTCTGCCGGCAACATGGGTAAAATCTATGCCTAATCCAATAGGTCCAATTCCCGAATATGCACGCTGTTCATTCATGACATCTAAAAGATCCAATATTTCTTGCAAGGATGGTATCCTACGATCTTCAGGAGCAACATGAACGACAAACGGGCTCTTGTTACTTATATTCTTAAAAACTGAACTGTCAATTTGTTTCTTGGGCGGCCTTAGTGTCATTGTCTTAAGCTGGTCAAAGGTGTAATTTGAAACCCTACCAGTTCTATTTGTTGTGTTGTTAACGGTACTATCATGAATAACAACCAAGCGACCAGCATCTGACCCAACGTCGGCTTTACATTGTTGTACGTCGACTTCAATCATGAAAGGGATAGACTGATGTAACTGGGCGTAATTGATCGCTTTCTTAATTCCTGCAAGGCTATTCGAACTGTCGAACCTACCTCCCCGGTGAGCTACTATTACAACTTCCCGTTGCTCTATAGGAGGGTCATTTGATTTATAACCAATACCAGGAAACATCGACAAGCTGAAGATACGCACATTCTCCAATTTATGCAGCAGTTATTAAGCTAACGTTCAGTTCACGTTAAGTTAATTTAATAAATACAACGTGTGCCAAGGAAAGAATAACTTAAGTTCTAAAGCAGATTTGCGA
>CAZVRK010000049.1:0-5349 GCA_964629875.1 uncultured Dehalococcoidia bacterium
AGCTCAAAGCTACACAGATATTCCATTATCAGATGTGGGACGCCAACAGGCTCAATGCACCGCCGAACGATTAAAAGACGTTGACTTTGACATAGCTTACTCAAGCGATTTATCTAGAGCTAAAGAGACTGCCGAAATCATACTAGGCAAACGAAACATTCAAGTAAAAACTTCAAGAAGTCTTCGCGAATATAATAAAGGCGTATTCGAAGGGCTCCATAGGTCTGAATACTCTCTGAGATATCCGGATCAATATCAAGCTTCTTTAACCAGAGATCTCGATTTCGCTCCCGAATCGGGCGAAAGTGTACGACAAGTCCACGATAGAGTGTCTGAATTTGGAACATTCATTACATCGGAGCACCCAAATGGCGATATACTAATTGCAGGCCACGGAGGATCTCTGAGAGCTTTAGTAGTTCACTTACTGTCACTTTCCTTGGAAACTACGTGGAAATTAGCAACCAGCAATTGCTCGTTAACTATCATCGATACATATCCCAATAATAATGTCCTACAACTGTATAACGACACATCACATCTTAGTACCATAGGACGACAAAGAGTAGATAACCTCTCACTTAAGTAGGTTATTCGAAGACTGATCATCGTCCGTGAGAACACTAGTCAAAATATGGCGAAGTGATCAAACCTTGAGCTATACGTCGTTGGCAGCTATAACTGTAGGCGGGCCAGTAACTCCTGCCTCTGCCATACCAGCCTTCAGTTCTTCTTGCCCAAAGAATTCCTGAAACGCATCAATACTGGCCCACGTGTTTAGAACTGTTACCATGTTGGGATCATCTGCATGTCGTAAAACCACGGCGCTTAGCTCTCCACCTTCTTTTCTTACGGATTCGAATTTATCAAAGACGCTTTTCCAAGTGTCAAAATCTTTTACCGGATGAGTAACAATTATGTATGTAGTCATACTTCCTTCCTTATCAATATTGTAAATACACCATCACAAACATGTTCATTGATGAGTTGTGACCGAATCTTTATATACCACTCTAGATTTAATGTAAATTCAGGCTAATCCGAAACCGGCTCATTTCTTTGCTGTAATATCGTGCCCATGATTTACAACTGCCTCTAGGGCTACTTAGCGTATTTGCTAGTTCCTCGCACCTCAGTAATGATAGACATTATATTAAGTACAATAGTGAATAACCAGAATGGGCCTAGTATGTATATGGTCCATCCAATGTCTTCATCTCCACCCGAATTTGTTAATTCCCCAAACATGTCTGGTATAACAAATACAAGTACAACAAATAGATAAGCCAGTGTTGGAGGTGCAAGCAAAGCGGCTCCAATCTTACCCTTGACGAAATATGCCCCAGCAACCAGTGCGCCAATCGGAAGTACGACGGCTAGGAAGCTTACTCCTTCGATCGCGAATGCCACATATATATGAAAGACGATAATCACAGCGTTAGCAATTGCTGCGTTACGAATGTCTGAAAGAAAATTCATTATGGCCATCTGCACACCTCTATTTTTATTCTACGCAAGCACATTATATTTGCCTAGTCTAGTCCAGTAGACCTGTAACTAGCTGTTACCCGCGATACTACTTACATAATGTAGAGAGTAGTCACGTCCAACCGGATCTGTTGCCGTACATTTTAGTTAGCAGTAATATGTCCACATTATGAATCAGACTGTAAATATAAGAACTCTGGTCCTCTCAATTAGCTTCCTGTGTATGTCCGTATGGTTTTTTGGCTGTGCAACGGATTTGCCCGAGGAATCTTTATCAGAATCAAGCAAGACAGCAGTAGCTGGGAATGAATATATTGCGCCAGAAGATGAAAGTTATTTGAACCTTAGTGATATATATCTGAATTCTACCGATATCCCTAGTGGGTACGAATTAGATGAAATGGACAATCTTGATAACGACACAATATCGTCAGATTGGCCAAATGTTTCTGAAGCACTTATAAGGTATGAATCATGGGGAAGGATAGATGGATACGACGTCGAATTTTCGAAAGAAGTATATTCTGATGCTGACTCTGTAGCTTTATTTAAGGACATTGCAGTCGCTTGCTCCTCATATACTAATGCCAATGGTGCCTCAGAGGATTATGCTTTCCAAGAACTTCAAGGCGATTTGGTGAACAAGAATGATGTCGAATCACTAGGAGGAACCCAATACGCTTTTAATAGTACAGATGATGTGTATGTAGGTGATGATTCTTTTTCTACTAAGACGACTTACAGTCAAACGTTAGATAATAAAAATATGACGGTTACTCAAAGACAGGTGGTTTTCAGGAGAGGGTCAGTAGTGTGCAATGTATCTGTAACATCGTACGGAGGGGAGCCCCCAAAAGTTTCTGATCTAGAATTCATCGCAAACAACCAAGATACATTGATTGAACAGGCAGTGAGGAATTAATACACTATCTACGTTCAACCGTATTGAAAGCAGGGATGACATCTGATGCAAACCATTCAAGTTGGTCAAGTATAAGGTTATGAGGGGTTCCGATGGGATGTGATACCGACACCCTTTCCAAGCCTGGGTATCTGTTTTCGAGTCTTTTTAGAGCATCAATGATCATTTCTGGCGTCCCACATAGGAATCCTCCGGAGGCCACTGCTTGTTCTATTGTTGGCAGTCCTGCATTAGGAGCAAGCCTCGGATTAGACATATTAGCAATTTGTTCATCTGACAAACTTCTTACAAGGCGCAATGGCGCGAACATTTTGAGGTTTTCCTCAAAATATTTTGCAGCCTGAGAAATGGCCTTTTCCTTGCTTGAAGCCATGAACATTTGATAACTGATACTCAAGTTTTCACCAACAATGGTATCGTTTCCACATCTGGCCTGAGCTTGCTTAAACGATTCGACAGCCGTGTCCATTGCACTGCCATATCCCAGTCCACCTGACATGAGCCCCTTGATGCCATTTCGAGCCATAAAATCCAAACCTCTGCTATTTCCACTTGAAATAGGTTGCCAACATTCCACTGGTAAATGTTTAGGCCTGGGAACAAGGGTGATCTCTTTAAGATCGTATCCTCTATATGGGACACTAGGGGGAATAGTATAATTTGAGCCTATGTGAGAGAAGGACCTATCATTAAAAGCTTTTAAAATTATTTCTACTTGCTCTTCAAACAGTTCACGATTGGCTGGTTGGTCCAATAACGGAGCCCCAAAGGTTTCCACTTCTCTAGTGTGATATCCTCGTCCAACACCAAATACAACTCGGCCTTTAGTCAGTATATCTGCAGTAGCGTAATCCTCAGCTAATCTAAGCGGATGCCACATCGGAGTTATATTGAAACCGCAGCCAAAGTTAAGCTTCTTAGTCAAATGTGCAAGATGCAGACTCAACATCAACACGTTTGGTATACATTCATATCCTTCTGTTTGAAAATGATGTTCAGCCATCCAGAATGTATCATATCCCGACTTATCCAAGACCTGGGCTATGGCAACTGCGTTATCAAAAGCACTTGCTAGGTGATCATCCGAAAAGCTGCGGTCATTAACAGCAGTACCTGAGTACCCGACATTCTCCATGTCGACATGCCCTGCATATGAACTATCGAACTTAGTGATCATTACTACCCTTCCGTATTATATTAATATGGACATGTATACAGCTTCTGAAATCTTATAAAACTATCATCTTAGTGTTTTAGTGTGGTGCCATACGCCGAACCGACTATTCTCTCTAAGTTTTGGCAATACGGACGCCAATGAGGAAAAGTCAGTATATGATCTAATTAATCCTAAGGACCCAACATTTTTCCCCTCGATAATTTCTACAACTTTAGAAGAAACATCATAATAATTATAAATTTGTTTCAGTTCTTCAAATAGCTCTATTACATCACTTCTATTATTTATATTCGGGCGTATGAATGTTGGTGAAATAATTGACATATTATTCTCCTGAGAGCCCTGACACGAAGTTATGGATCATTATATCAACTTCCGAAATTAATGCAGGTCAATTATAGGCTGTGGCACTACACCTTCTAGCAGTGGATCGACACGTCCAACCGTCAGAGTTGTCATACGGTTTAGTTAGCAGTAGTATGTCGGCAAATATCAATAGCATCAGAGATCGTAATGGCTTCTCATGCTATCTTTTGTTATCGATACATTGCCGGTCGCTAAAAGCAAACCCAGGGTGACGTACTTGATGGATCGAAACAGTTCTGGAAGATAATTCGGAGGCAGTATGGCGAATTTAGTCCTAGCCGCTGGAGTACCACATCCTCCAAGATTAGTAAGAGAAATTGAAGACGCTACCGAGCCGATTAAAGCTGAGCATCTCATGCTTCAGGTTAGAGAATACATTGAACGTGCTTCACCCGACGTCATAATTGAGATAGACACTGATCATTTTGTTAATTTTTTTCTAGATAATATGCCTGCTTTCTGCATAGGAACGGCAGAGACAGCAGAAGGTCCACAAGAGATATGGTGTCCTATGCCAAGCTATACCGTAAAGATGGACACAGAACTTGCCTCAGACCTATTGAAATTTGGCCTCAAATCTAACTTTGACCTCGCTTCGGCTGAAGAATTAAGATTGGACCACTCTATGATGATCCCGCTTCATTTCCTGAATCCTGGAATGGTTATTCCAGTTGTTCCGTTCTACATCAATGGATTTTCGTCTCCAACTCCTAGTTCCCAACGATGTTTTTCTGCAGGGAAGATGATTAGGCGATTTATCGACCAATGGGATAGTGATAAACGTGTAGCCGTCATCGCTTCAGGTTGTTTCGCTATGGACGTTGGTGGGCCTTTGAGGGGATGGGTGGACAAAGAATGGGAGTCAACTGTATCCGAACTTCTGAAACAAGGTAAGTACCAAACTTTAGTACGGAAAGCCACTCCAGAAAGAATGCTGTATGCAGGAAACAACAGCTCCGAATTACTCAATTGGATAGCTTTAACTGGAGTAGTCGGCCAGAAATCGCCAGTGTATGTAGAGACAGATGAGGGAAGCGGATATGCCGTTTGGGATTTGAACGAGGAGGAGCGGTGAGCGTTTATCAAATTAACAAACTGTTCTATCTAATGGATAACGACCCAGATTTCAGAAGGAAAATGACCGAAGATCCTGCAACAACACTCAGTAGTCTACACCTAACCGGTGAAGAGACAGAAGCAATAACAACTGGGGACGTGGGCCGACTTTACAGAATGGGTGTTCACACTTTTTGCCTAAATCATATGGCACGGTACGAAATGTTTGGGGTCAATCGTCAAAATTATTTGGAGCGTATCAGAGACGGAATGGATTATGATCCACGTTTCGAACTCGGTTCTATGCCACTCCAATATGTCCCCAAATTGAAGTAACCCG
>CAZVRK010000050.1:0-4973 GCA_964629875.1 uncultured Dehalococcoidia bacterium
TTAGCCGATAACTTTTCTTTAATTCCTCTACGAATCCATAGGCATACCAGTTCCCTATACTATTGGTAAGTCCATGTTGTAATATCAGGTCTGGGCCGGCGCCTTCTATATGATAATGTATTCGAACATCGGCATTATTTACGTAGGGCATATGTCCTCCAACTAACTTAGTTGTGTCCGTTGTCATATGGATCAGATATTAATCCTCTCATACAAAATCTAGCCATGTAACTTTCGACGAATTTTATCAAGAACTGATCGGTCATCCTTATTAAGAATCGGATATCCTTCCGTTTTTTGACGAATCCCACCATCAAAATTAGGCTCTCTTTTCTCTCGAAAAGCTTGTCTTCCTTCATCTCCATCCGTTGTTAATTGCGTTAGCAAGCTATTTATGAGCGTCTGAACACGCCAAGCTTCGGTAATCGGTATATCTTGAAACCTTATTGCAAATTCCTTCATCATGCGAACAGCTACAGGGGGCATTTTGGCTATTTGCGTTGCTATTTCTTCCGCCCTTTCCATTAACTTGTCGTGAGCCACAACCTCATTGATTAGATTTATTCTAAGTGCTTCCTGGGCATCAAAAGGCTCGTCAGTCAACAATATTCGCATAGCATCAGCATGAGATATTTGCCTTGTTAGATACGTCGCACCAGGGCCTCCTCCTACCCAGCCTTGACTGAGTAGAGCAAATTTGAACCGTGCATGTTCATCGCACGCTATCCTGATATCAGTAGAAGTCAACATAAGATAGAATCCTGCCCCGGCTGCCCACCCATTGATAGCGCCAATAACAGGTTTCCATATTTGAGGATAATGATCTCCTAAACGCCCATCGGCTCCAATTCTGGCGCCATTAACGGTTCCAGATAAAGGCCAGAAAACATTTTCTGTTCTAATCCGCTCAACATCTTCTTCCGATACGCCTGGAGGAGGTGCAAGGTTATGGCCAGCGCAAAAGTGTCTATCACCATCACCAGTTAAGATTGCCGCTCTGATATCCCAGTCATCCCATATGTCCTTCCAAGCTTCACTTATGTCGTCTGAAGTCTGCCTATCGAGGATATTACCTTTATCAATATTACTAATAGTCACATAAGCAATTTGATTTCTTTTCTCGTATTTGATAGCCATTTGTATTCTCCACAATTTAGGTAGTACGTAAGTTTGATGATCCAGTATATGATCGGGCTAATAAGCAGTAAAGATACATATCTGTAATCCCAAAACATGTATCATATATTCCTTACCGTGCCAAGAGTGTCATCAACGCCGATACTACTTCGTCAGGTCGTTGTAATGGAAAATCGTGGCCTGCCCCCGACACATTTTTTCTATACTTCAAGTCTGAAAATTTAGAATGATCCTCTGATGCATCATCAGACGGCCTACCGAAGCCGCTATCTTCACCTCGAAGGACTACCGCTGGAACATCTATTTGAGGCAAAGAGGATAACCTTGATTCAATCTCAATAAACCGTTCTTCGCCCAGAGCATTCATATGCCGGTGGCGGTAAGAATGCAATGTAATATCCACAAAGTCAGGGTTATCAAACGAGTGAGCAGATCTGTCGAAATCATCGTCTGAATATTCCCATTTAGGGGACCACGTATCCCACAAATATCTAACTATATCCCTGCGATTCTGCTCAAGTCCCGACCTACCCTGATCGGTATTGAAATACCACTGGTACCAGCGATGGGCTTCGCTATAAGCAGGTGCTGGAGAACCTTTGCTTAAAGTATTCTGAACAGGATATCCACCAATTGCTACAAGTCCTTTCACTCTATCCGGACATAGGATAGAAGCTATACACGCAGCCCGATTCCCCCAATCAAATCCAGCCAAAGCAAATTCATCAAGGTGTAAAGCGTCGGCCAAGTCGATAACGTCCTGACCTATTGCAGCTTGCTCTGCCTTACGAACATGGTCATCCGATAGAAAGCGAGTAGGCCCATATCCTCTTAAATACGGTACTACAACTCTATAGCCAGCGTTGGCTAGCTCAGGAGCTACTTTGTCCCATGACCTTATATCATATGGGAAGCCATGCAACAGAATAATAGGGAACGCCGCGGTATCTCCATGTTCTTCATACCCAATTCTTAATACCCCTGTTTCAATGAATTTTACCTCGGGCATACTGTTCCACCTTTCTAACACCAATTTATTCACGCTACGTAGGTTAGTTAATTAAACTCTCATACAGTTTAATTTGATGAATGGATAGCTTATCTAAAGTTTATCTAAAAACTCCAGAATCAATTGATTAACTGCATCTGCATGCAAAAATGACATCATATGACGCTGTCCTGTTAACACGTGCAACGTTGAATCTGGTATAGATGATGCCATCTTCTCAGCCATCAATGAAGTAGACCCTAAATCCTCTGATCCAGTCATTATTAATGTGGGGCAAGATATCAAACCGAGTTTTCCAGTGATTTCCTTATCTCCATAAGCAAACACTGGATACGCTTTGTGTTTGGCGGAAAATGAGCCACTACGCATCCAAGCCACTATCTCGGCAATTTTGTCAGGCATGGCCCCACGATTGACATCTGTGAACCATCTCTTATTGGCCGACTCTACAATACTTTCTATTCCACCTTCAGTCATCTCCGCATATCGTTGCTTAACTACTGCCACTTCAACTTCTGATCTGTCGTATACAGTATTCATAAGCATTAATCCTGACAAACGAGAATGGTGCTCAATTGCATATGCTTGTGCAACTAGACCACCCATAGAAAATCCGCCTAATACAGGTTTATCTAATTCGAAATATTGAATTACATCATGAACTTGCTCAACAAAATCGCTTAAGTTGCGTTCTCCATCTGGGTTTGGTGCATCTCCATGTCCGAGCATATCCATGCAACACACAGTGTAATGACTGGAAAGAACTTTCACTTGCGGAAGCCACATACGACGATCCATGAACACACCATGTACTAATACGACCGGTCGTCCATCGCCTGTCATTGACACTGTGTTTCCATTTATATTTACCAATTTCTCTGTCATTGGACTAACTCGGCCTCTATTCTCCCTCTTTTAATATAGGGAATCCTTCTTCATCAAGCGGGAATCCCATATATTGATACCAGGGTCTGAATTCTTTCATTTCTACCACAGGAATATCAGTAGAAGAAGCCAGCGCTTGTTTACGTGGCATGATAATTTCGGACAAATCATCTAATTCAGCCTGTTTGGCAGTGGCTCTATTGATCTCCCGTTCCTTAAACTCCGGAAGAACTTCACTGGCAAACAATTCTAAAGAAGCACAAATTTCTTCGTGTGTTATTGTTCCTGCTTCAACCGAAAACACGATATTATCTAAACCAGCTTCTTCGTATTCTCTCAGAGTTTGCCGGATCTTTTGCGGAGTCCCTATAGTCCCTGTATCCCATTCATATTCGTATCCACCACGTTTATAGTTGTCCCATAAACTGGTCACTCCTGGTTGATGATTGCCACAGCCAAAATAATGGACAAAACCATACCACCAGAAATTTACTTTTTCTTGTATTTTTGACACTTCAGAATTAGTAGGTCTACATATTAACCTACTCAACACGCTCAGATTTGGATTGATCGAATACCCAATTGGAACAGCCTCGCGTCTGAAAGTGTCATGATAAGCTTCGGCCCATTGCCTAGTTGTATCTGCATCAGCAAATCCAAAAGACAGAGCACCTAAACCGTTCCTCGCCGCCTTAAGGATATTTTCTCTGTGTGAGCAGGCTTGCCATAGAGGTGGATGCGGTTTCTGAAACGGCTTTGGTATCACATTTCTTGGTGGAAACTTAAAATATTTTCCATCACAGCCCATATAGGGCTCTTCGACGAACATTCTCACCACTTCTCTTAGAGCAGCTTCTGTCATATCTTGTCTTTGTTCCCAAGGTATATTCCAGGCTATTGTATTCACCCGATCGCTTGACGATCCTATACCAAAATCTACCCTTCCCTCAGACAATAGGTCTACAGTAGATACTTTCTCAGCTGACCGCACCGGATGACTAATAGCTGGCGGCAACAACATAACTCCAAATCCAAGACGAATCTGATCAGTACGCTGACTTACCGCTGCTAAGAAAACTTCAGGAGAGCCTAGATGACAATATTCTTCCATGAAATGGTGTTCCTCAACCCATACATAGTCGAACCCTAAACGATCAACTAATTCAGCAATTTCCAACCTACTGCGATACAGTTCAGCTTCGCTGTTCTGAGTCCAAGGTCTCGGCAATTGAAATCCAAGTTCAATGCCAAACTTCATTTTGCACCCCTACCGATCCTATAGCAGTCGACCGTCTTAGGTCGAACAATGTTGCCAAAGACGGTCGAGATAGTTCCATGGTGGAGACGGGGGAGGGTCGAACTCCCCGTCCAAAAGGCCCTCCAGTCGGATGTACTACAAGCTTGTCCGATAATTTTAGTCTCGCCTCTGTAAGCTTCTACCGGCAGAATCGGTCAGAGGCCAGTCGATAAGTCTTTAGCTGCAGCTATCGACTTCACAGCAACTGCATCCCAGACTTATGGCGCCTGCATCCTCCCCTCCAGGACTAGAAAAGAGCAGACGTAGCCGCTATTAGGCGGCTAGTGCGAATTCACGTTCGCCAGTTATTGTTTGCCACCAGTTTAACGAGGGTAGATGACACCTCGGCTTGCAATCCGCCACAGGACGCTCCTGTCGAACCCACGCGTCCCCATAATAACCAAATTATGTCATTTATTAACTATCCGGGTCAACGCAATCTAGGGACATAAAGTAAAACGTTACGAAAATCGAGGAAATCATTCTTGACACGCCAATATGGCCCCTATATACTACCTTGGCCATCGCTGCAAGCGGCGATGTTTTTGCACTTTAACAATTGAATAGTGGAAGGAAGTAAGGAAAACTCGTTTAGAGAGTTTGATCCTGGCTCAGGGTGAACGCTGGCGGCGCGCTTAATGCATG
>CAZVRK010000051.1:0-4964 GCA_964629875.1 uncultured Dehalococcoidia bacterium
CTATATTGCCTATAGGCGTAACGATATTTGTCCTTAAATTCTTCTTCGAGTTATTGGATCCTCTATTGGGTCCAATTTTCAATATGGGCAAAGTGCACATATTCCCTGGATTAGGCGTAATAGTCTTATTACTTTTATTATATGCGGTTGGAATTATTACTACTAAGATCTTGAGCCCTAGAATAGTCAATATAGGACATAAACTGATAGAGCGTATTCCCATTATCCGTAGTATCTACAGTACCACGCGTTCTGGTGTGGAAATTTTATCAGGCACCCAGGGATTTGAAAGTAGGGGGGTGGTTTTAGTTGATTTCCCGCGCCCTGCTATGAAGGCTATAGGATTAATTACCGCAGAGCTGGGAGTTTTAAATGGTGAGCCTATGGTGGCTGTTTATATACCAACGACCCCTGTTCCTTCTTCGGGGTTTCTGATAGTAGTGGCACTGAGTGACGTAACTCCTACGGATATCAGTGTAGATGACGCTATGAAGATTATAGTTTCTGGTGGAATACTGGCGAATGAAATTTTCAGTTCTACGTTGAAGGATATGTAACTTGGGAGAGCCTAGTTATACTTAGAATGTATATTCATACCAGTGTAATTTGTCTATTTCACGAAATCCCACAGATTGATATAATTTGATTGCCGGAGAGTTATTGCTATCGACGTGTAGGCTTATGCCATCAAGTGATAGTTCGTTTAGTTTGTTTATGCCTGCTGTAAGTATTATTTGACTTAGGCCTTTGCCCCGATAATGAGGATCTATGCCGATCATACTTATTATGCCGCGGGTATTACCTTCATTTGGTCCTAAACATCCCCAGCAATATCCGACGACACAAGCCTCATTCTCAAGGAACACGATACATTCATGTCTCGTGTTGCTCATGTTAGTTCTGTATTCTATTTCTTGTAAGGTATTTGGGCAGAATCCCCAGCTACCGGTGAATGCGGCGTTTTGAATGTCGGTCAGCTTTTGTGCGTCCTGAGACGTGTATATATTTACGGAGTACTCGGGTGGAACTTGCATAGATGGTGGTGTTTCTTCATTCCATAACATATGCAAATAGGTCCGTGTGCTATGAAATCCTGCGTCTTCTAGCATGGAGGCTCTTGGTGTTTGAGATCCAAGACATATATGAGCTACTGCGGCGCCTCGGGTTTTTGCTAATTCTAACCCGGACTGGATGAGTTTCGCTTCTTCGCTAGAGGCTTCTAGATCCTTTTGCACATCGATCGCTAATACAGCACGTTGAATAAGCGTTTCTGAGAATACGATACAATATCCTACAATGTGATCATTTTTTTCGAGTATCAGGCAGCTAGCTTGAGGATTAAATCCTGGTAGTTGAAGACTTTCGCTCAGTTCTTGAGACCTTGATTGAGAGTCTTTAGGATTGTCCGCTTGAACATCGCCGGCAAACGCCAATAACGGCTCTCGATCATTCTCATTGAAATAGCGTACTTGCAATTGAGTGTACTCCGAAGTTTTGAACTGTACAGAATTTATTTTATACAAGAGACTAATTGTAGTGCTGTCCTATTGTTGGACGCTCTTGACACAATGGGCCGATTGTAGCAGAGTATCCAACGGTCATCAAACAGTGTCAATAATTACAACTATGTGTATGTAAATATAAAGATGAGATTGGAAGATCTCATTAACTATGGAGGGCTGGTTTAATGGAGGAAGTTCCAAATAAAGTTCTGGTTGTTACTCCTCATCCGGACGACGCGGAGATCTGGTGTGGTGGAACGATAGCTTCATGGGTAAAACGGGGCGCAGATGTTTATTACTTGCTTTGTACGAATGGTAGTAGAGGTACTGAAGATCCTGATATAACCCCGCAAAAGCTTGCGGAGACTAGAGAGCAAGAACAACTCAACGCTGCTTCTGTATTAGGAGTAAAAGATGTGGTTATGTTACACCGCAATGATGGAGAATTAGAAGATACAACAGATTTTAGGCGAGATATCGTGCAACAAATTCGAAAGGTGCGCCCCGATGTAGTCTTATCTACGGAACCGTACCGATTCGATCTTTCGTGGCATCGAGATCATAGAATTACTGGCCAGGTAGCGTTAGATGCTGTTTTTCCCTATGCTAGGGACCATCTTCATTTTGGTGAATTGTGGAGTGACCAAGGTTTGGAACCTCATAAGACTGGAACGATGTTGTTCTGGGGTACGGAACGTGCAGATACATTTGTAGATATCACGGAAGTAATTGATACCAAGATAAAATCGGTGATGTCTCATATTAGTCAGATGTCTGGTAGGACTGAGCCAGAGATCTCTGAACTATTGGTATCTCGAGCTGAAGAAGTCGGCAAAAACAATAACAATATATTATCGGAAGGGTTCAGAAAGGTAACATTTCGAACTTAGATAATTGATTCATGTGAAGACTGGTTCAACAAAATGTCTCTGACTAATGGAATGGGTGGAGCCCCGTGTGATAGTAGTTTATCGTGAAAGTCCTTCAATGATGTACTAGGATTTTCTCTATAGAAATCGCTTCTCAGTTTTAAGATCATTAGTTTCCCTAAAGTGTAATTCAAATAACCTGGATCGAATGTGCCTCTCATAGCTTCTTTTCTAGCAGGAAGCTCTTCCATATACGCGTTTTCTATAAAGAACCTTGTAGCTTCTTCAAGAGACATTCCTTGAGTATGCATTCCTATCGAGCATAGGTACCTGCAATTCCTGACTAAAGCCTCTAAAACTTGTGTGATCTTAAGCTGTAATGTGTTCTCTTCATATTCCAGTTCGACCATCATCTGTTCTGCGTAGTGGGCCCATCCTTCAGTAAATGCGTAAGATGTCGAAACTCGATTAATGAAAGATATAGTTTCTCCATAACGATTGTGAAGATGATGTGTGAAATGTCCCGGGTAAACTTCGTGAATAGATATAATTCTTAATGTATCGTAGTTAAAATTGGAGAGCCACTCTTCACGTTCCTGAAAAGACCATTCGGGTTCTGTAGGTGTAATGTAGTAAAAAGATTCAGTTGCCCTTTTTTCCAAAGCACCAGGACTGTCCATTGCGGCAAATGCATATCTCATGTACTCAGGTGTTTCAACAACTAGACAGCGATCTTCTGAGGGGAGGGATATGATATCTAGTTCTACCAATCCAGAACGAATATCTTCTAGCATATGTTGAGTTTCTGGAATTATTCCACAGGCTGAAGGATGGTTTTTGCCGATCTCCGTAACTGTTTCGTTAATCGATCTGGATGGCGCCAGTTTATTAGCTAGAGCTTTTAGTTTAGCTAGGTTATCCTCTAGGTTAGATTGTCCTATTCTTATAAGATCCGGAAGGTCAGTATCTACACATTCGTTAGCTAGAAGCATAGATGAGAATAGTTGGGACCCGATTGCAAAATCAGTCGGACAGTTAGAGGCCCGAGTTTTCAGTTTAGCTACAAATTCATCAACAGACGTAGCTGCTAATGCAGATGCTGAATACACGGCCTTGACTACAGATGAGTCCTTACAGTCTTTAACACCATTAATTAAACCAGTTCTATACAAATTAGCGATTCCGGAATAACTGTCTATGCTTGCCTGCAATACTGGGAACCCAATGCTGTCATCGAGTTGTTCCGTTAATGATATAAGGAATTCAGGAACCTGCAGAAGTAATGATGTCATACTCCTTAGTCTCTCAACCAAGGGTGCATAATCGCGCATGATATATGGGCCTATGTTTAAATAACCAACCTGGCGCACGGGGTTAAATTTTACGGGCTCCATTTGCTGTAAGTTGAATAAATCCTTCTCTATAAAATGACTTAGCAACTTACCGTTAATGGTACTGTCTACAGGAGAGTTAACTGAGAGGGCGGTGAAATCGCTTCTCCGTTGACGTAATTTCTGTATGCGTCTCGCTATGGCGGATGCCGATAAATCTGGTAACCTGCCATCAAATGAGTGTTCTCCTACACGTGATCCGGCGGTAGGATAGAAGTCCCAGTACTCATTTATGGTCTGGGATGTTAAGGTTTCTAGTCTGTTGCTGTAGCTATTTGACCTCATGAAAATCAGATCGGCTTTTAGTCTAAGACCTCAGTAATTATAAATTGGGGTTTGCAATCAGTGTAATTAGGTAAGTCAGCGAATAGTTCCCTTCCGTGAGCTTTAAATCCTTCGTGTACAGCGTCAACGGTTTCAAAATACAGGTCTGCAGTTGCTACATAGAGAGGAGGATCGTTCGGATTGGCGTCAGAGATCCCTTTGGACACTTCTACTCGTGAACAACCTAGCCTCGATTGACAAAGGGGTATGTGAGAACTCGTGTAGTAGTCAAAGTCGAATCTTACTCCGTCTGTATAGGGATAATAGGCTGATACTTTTATCATTTCCTTACCTCTCGTGAAATAGGCAAACCGTCATTGCCTCTGAAACGATGATTACATTATTTGGGAGGTACGACGGCTTGTGACTATACTATGTTTTGCGACTGTATTAGGAGCAGTATATATTATTTAACTTCTACAGTGGCCCCTGCTTCTTCTAACTTAGCTTTTATAGAGTCTGCTTCGTCTTTAGCCACAGATTCCTTAACTCGGGCAGGAGCGCTTTCTACTAGTTCTTTTGCTTCTCTTAACCCAAGTGCAGTTACCTCTCTAACGGCCTTAATTACGTTAATTTTATTTGCCCCGATGTCTTGTAGTGTTACTTCGAATTCACTCTGTTCGTCTCCGCCAGCTGGCGCTGCACCGTCGGCAGCCTGGGCTGCCCCAGCTGCTGGCGCTGCTACCGCAACGGGCGCTGCTGCTGTAATCCCAAATTCTTCTTCTAAAGCCTTTACTAAGTCAGAAAGTTCGAGAACACTCATTCCCTTGATTACTTCTAAGATTTCCTCTTTGTTAGCCATTTTTATGCTCCTTATATATTCAGATAGTCTGTAATCTAGAATTATTACTCTTCTTCCGCGGTTGGTTCCTCTGCAG
>CAZVRK010000052.1:0-4698 GCA_964629875.1 uncultured Dehalococcoidia bacterium
TGTCCAAGAAAGCCTGTTGTAATCCAGTCATCACTCCGTTATCTGACAATCCTTCGATGGTGATAACAGGTTTACCCTGTGATTGTACAGCTAGGATCTGGCACGAATACACTGGAACACCATCCATCAGAACAGTACAGGACCCGCATTCCCCACGGTCACAGCCACGCTTAGAACCGGTCAAATCCAAGATATCCCGAAGCACATCTAAAAGAGTCCAATGATCACGTATCTGCAGCTGATGGACTTCCTCATTAATTATCAAGTCTACCAAAGAGCTCGGATATTCCATGGACTGGCTGTTCATGATTAAGACCACCATTTTTAAAATAGATTAGACATTATGTTAATAGAACGCAATGATACAGAGAAGCTAGGGGAGCAACTTTAATTTAAAACTACTGAATCTACTGCGTCTTCCAGTTCTAATAAACTCACAAATCCCTCAAATCGGTGTCTAATGCGTCCGTCTTTGTCTAAAACGAAAGTCCAGGACTCATTCTTCCAACCTGGTAGAGTATCTAACTTCCATTCCTTGACTGCTGGAGCCACTTCAGCTGCGTCAAAATCCCCCTGCATATCCCGTGGATTATCATAAATCTCCACATGAATGAAATCCAGAGCATCGTCATAGAAATTCTTAAGTTGCGACAATGTCTCTACTTGTGGACCGCACGTGGGGCTGGTACAAAATCCAGGTGAAGCAAACGAAATTACACTAGGCCTATGGTTACTTAATGCCTCCTTGATCGTAATAGCATGCAAACTGGCATCTGGATTTGCAGCAGTCGTAATATTTGCAATTCCCGTAGAATGTGAAACCGTTTTACTTAGGCTCTTCGGAGGGATTGATCCAACATCTGGGACTACTTCCTTTCCGTATACCCATTCAATAAGCCTACTAGGAATCAACTGGTTTCTATCATCAATATAGATATCAATCTGCCAGTATCCGGGTTCATCAAAATGTATCGTGGTAGCATAAGCACCTCTAGTCCCATATGGCCAATCATAGTATCTAGCACTACTAAAGTAGTCAGTACTATCGCTTTTCCCTATGTGCTTTACTCTTAACGTTACTGTTTCGGATTTTACTATCCCAGTACTACCGGCAAGCAAAAACGAAATACGCCTCTCACCAACCGATAGGTTAGTAGTAGCCAAAATAGGTTTAATACCATCGTCACTCGGGTACGAAAAGGTGGATGGCTCATTAGCTGTCGGAGCGGCAGTATTACATGATACGCTCGATACTAATAGGAATATCGACATCATCAGACACAATATAAGCGTATAGCAGTTGAATCGCATTTTAAGGATCAAGGTCCCTCGTCGTATACGCCAAATGTGAACGCGTAAAACTCGCTCCCCAGAGAATCCGTAGCCAATTTTAGAAGCATCTCCTTTTCATACTTCTCCTGATTTACTACCGAATACATCTGTGGTTCATCAATCCAAATATATGACTCACCTGTGCTTTCTATGACCACATCGTTACCCTTATTGTTTTCGGTTAACCAATCACCATCTACAGTGACATATATCTTTTGCCGAGCAGGCGTACTTGAAGACATGACAACATTTACTGTCTTAGCAGAATATTTTATAGCTACAAAATCAGCTGATCCTGAAACCGCTCTACTATGAGTAACATTCTCCTCGCCTATTTCCCACTCTCCATTCAAGTAAATCTTATCTGACGACAATACATCCGGCATAGTGAGTACAACTGGTTCTTCATAGTCCAGATAATATTCCTTTTGAACAATGTAAGGAGTCCCTCCTGATAACAAAATACCTGAATTTCTTCTCCTTCCAAAATACAATTCTGGAGTCACCTTTGGGAGAGCACTCTGTCTAAATGAAAGATGCACTTTTTGATCAACAGGCAGAGGATCATCATATCCCGATTTATTCACACCATAATCTTCCAATAGATTGCGGATCACATTTTCAGTCTCCGCGTATGCCCCCTCACCAAAGTGCCTATACTTAACGACCCCATTTTTATCTAGGACATATTTCGCTGGCCAGTACATGTTGTTATAAGAGTTCCATGTTTTCATATCATTGTCTTGAGCTACTGGCCAAGATATACCTAAATCAACCATAGCCATCTCAACATTAGCTGGTAGTTTCTCAAACTCGAACTCAGGCGCATGTATTCCTATAATGACTAACCCGTGATCCTCATACCGAGAGTACCATTCTTTTATGTAAGGAATAGTGCGTATGCAATTCACGCATGTATATGTCCAAATATCAATTAAAACTACATTTCCTCTAAGTTCTTTTAATGTGAGTGGGGGAGAATTTATCCAATTAGTGATTCCCCTAAATTCCGGTGCCAAGTCACCGATTTCACCACCGACGGTCACCTCCCCTATCTTTATCATTTCAGATAGAGCTTCATTGGAAGTAGAATCAGGTTCTGGAGACTGAGCATCCTGAGAGAGCACAGTGTCATTACTTTGCAATCCACAATTCAAAGTCGCCAAAATAAAAGGTATTAGTAATACCGTACACAGTAGTAATCGCCATTTTATGTGAAACAAAACCACCATCATGCATATATAAACCAGTCAAGCTATAATCAAACAGTACTAAATATAAAATAAAGATGCAGACCGTAACTTTAACGTTACTCTCGAAGACCGCACTTCATTTGCCTATGATAAACTCAACTTCATATATTCAATATAAATCAGTGGAGTAAGATTGCAAGACCTTAATACATATGCAGACCTATCCCGCAAAATTATTGACAATATCAATACAGTGATAGTTGGAAAAGAATCCGCGATAGAAAAAGCGGTAGCAGCTCTAATCGCAGGTGGTCATATACTCATTGAAGATGTTCCTGGTGTAGGGAAAACCGTACTAGCGAAGAGCTTGGCTACAACCATTGGTTGTTCTTTCAGAAGAATCCAATTTACACCAGATTTACTACCAACCGATATCACTGGAGTATCTATTTACAACCAGGATACACGCGAATTCGAGTTTAAACCGGGACCGATACTATCCCAAGTAGTACTAGCTGATGAAATCAATAGAGCTACACCAAAAAGCCAATCCGCTCTATTAGAAGCTATGGAAGAGAATCAGGTGACCGTTGACGGAACAACTCACCTGCTTGACCGACCTTTTATAGTCGTAGCAACCCAAAACCCGATTGAATACGAGGGTACATTTCCATTACCGGAAGCACAATTAGACAGATTCTTGATTAGGGTAACTTTAGGTTACCCGGATATTTCACAAGAGGTGGATATAATCGAGCGCGTAGAGAAAGAACATCCTTTGTCTAGGCTAGGTAGTGTTGTAACTCCAGCGGACATTATTTCTCTTCAGGATGCAAGCATCTCAGTGTATGTAGATCATGTTATCAAACAATACATAGTTAATATCGTCGAATTGACTCGTCACAGAGAGCAAATTTCTCTCGGAGCGTCTCCACGCGCCTCGATCGGATTATTTCATACATGTAAAGCCCTAGCATTGATTAAAGGCCGTGATTACGTTATACCGGACGACGTAAAAGAGTTAGCTACTCCAGTTCTAGCTCACAGATTAGTATTGTCTCCGGCTGCAAGAATAGCAGGCGTGAACGCGCCTCAGATAGTTTCTGAGCTTCTAGAGTTTGTTCCAGTTCCTGTATAAATCAATTAACTAAACTAATGCTATTTCTTATACATAATCATAGATGATCTAGTTAATGACACTTCTAACAGTTACAAGGCGGAAATTGTGGGTATCCATCCTGATCGGATTAATGATTTTTTATTCATTAGGAACTGGATTCGCATTTTTCTTCCGGCTGCTTTACGCGATAATTATCACAATCGGCATAGGACTTGTATGGGCATGGTTTAATCTTAAAGGATTGGAAATCCATCTCAACAGGACTATATGGCATGGGCAAGTTGGAGACTTTCTAGGCGGCGAATTACAAATTGTTAATCACTACAGACTCCCAAAATCCTGGATTTCAGTTAAAGAGATATCAACGATACCCGGATACACATCGGGGAGGGCCATTGGGTTAGTCAAGAATCAACGCCGTAGTTGGCTAATTGAGCATCAGTTGGCAGTGAGGGGTAAATACCTTTGCGGTGAGATAGAGGTAATCAGTCAAGATCCATTTGGACTGTTCCAATTAAGACGAACCTTCCTTTCATCCAGAGAATTCACAGTATTCCCCAGAACTGAACTATTACCAGATTTAAGCCCGCAGCTATCTAACTTACCCAGTGATGCAAAATCGACTCACCGGTCAGATCATATCACCACTGACTCCGCAACAATACGAACCTATAGATCAGGTGATAGTCCTCGCAGGATCCATTGGCCATACACTGCAAAAATGAATAACTTAATGGTAAAAGAATTTGAAGCCGGTGTATCTGCCGAATCATGGGTAGTTATGGATATGCACAATCAATCACACGTGGGAGAAGATCCTATCGACAACAGTGAGGAATTGGCAGTAACCGTCGCCTCTTCTCTAATTAATAAACTCACTAGCTTATCTATCCCAGTAGGATTAACAGCTAACTCAGATTCCTATTATAAATTTAGGCCTGACCGAAACACCGCACATATGCAAAATATCATGCAGTCACTAGCCTCAATTAGAGCCAACGGAAGAATCAGACTGAGTCATTTCATTTATGATCTTGAACATCAACTTAACCG
>CAZVRK010000053.1:0-2793 GCA_964629875.1 uncultured Dehalococcoidia bacterium
GGGCAATTTTGTGCGACATTTCTAGAAAATACGACGGTATTATGTTGCGCTGGTCACAGCCTGATTAAGATCCCGAATAGCTTCAAATGTTTCAGGACTAGGGACCGTACCTATAGCGACGTGTTTTACTGTGTCCCAAGCACGGTTTACCTCGGACATGACTTGTTCGTCTGACTGATCTATATCAATAGGTATGCCTATCTGGGCCCATGATGTGAGACCTGTTAGCCAGAATACCTCCGTTTGGTTTCCTTCAGGGTCTTGGAAATAACAACCAATCGCACTTGCATGAGTGACGATGCGGTTTATTTGATATCCGCGCTCAGTAATACGGTGTTTAAAATCTCGAAGATCATTTAATGAATCAACTCTCATAGATATTTGGTTGATCAGATGGGGATCGTCTAAAGATGCTCTTCCATTAACTAGAGCGATTTCATGGTCGCAATTTTCTGGGTCGGCACTAAAAAATGCACCTGCGGGGCCCACTTTTGTCAAAGTCATTCCCATGAATGTGCCGTAGAACTCCTTCATCAGTTCCAAGTCATGAACATAAATCCCAACGTGACCAAGGCCAGTAACTTTCGCTGTCATGTTTATCTCCTTATTTTTGTTTGAGATCTGAGACGAACTTAAGGCTCGATTTATGGATCTAATGGTATGTCATAATCTAGGATTCAACCAACTACAACTCTGATTATGAGATTATATTGGACCGCACTAAAAGTGTCTATAAAGTAGTTTCGGTAGTAATCCTAGGTGCATAGTGAAACATTGCTCCAAATCAGGAACTAATCCAAATTGGCCAAATGGTACTAGTGCAGAGTGCTAACATCATTGAGCAAGCACATTGCTTTCCTTTGCATCTAATATATATTTTTGGACGTCATGCGTTAATAGAAACCGTTGTTTTTCAAGTTTCTTCGCTGCTTCCGTTACTGCTGAGACATATCCGTCGTGATTCTGGTATCGTTCTTCTAGCGATAAGCGTGGGTCATTTGTTGAGATGCGTTCTGATTTAGTCGTTTTGAATGGTATATATTGTCCTTCAGCTTCTAAGCCTTCATTTTCACTAAATTCATGTCTCCGTAAGCCCCACCCTGTTGTGGTAGCAACTGGTGCTTCTACTGGTGGTAGTCGAATACCAGCTACCTCGTTTCCATCATTGTCCACCTTGGATACGAATATTGTGTATGCTGGGCGATCTTTAATCGATGGTGGGTAGTTGGATAAAATTCCGTCATCTAAATAGTCTCCAAAATCCATCAGATATCGGGTAGTAATTAGCCCGGTGTAATTGACTTCTGGAATCGAAGGCCAACCTAGAACGTCTTGCGGTACTATTCCTGTCTGAGATCCTGGGATAGTTACGGCCAAAGCAGAATTCTTGGTTCGTCTTGGGACCTGGCTATTTGGAGGGATAGTCCCTTTAGTTACCCATTCATCCAGTGCGATCAAGAGAGCCCTGTGAGCTGCGTAAGGAGCCACGGGGTTCGTGTACTGTTGCCCTTTACTTTTATCATTTATATTTCCTACACCATGGGATAGTCCAGATAGGAGATAAAACCTGACGTTTTCGGGATCTTCCAGATCATTACCTTGTGTATCAGTGTGTAATAAGGAGCAGGCCTTCACCCAATATTCGTTCGACGTGTTCACTTCAAATCTCTTGGAATGTGTCTTATTAGGTATACTCCTGAGGCTTCTGCCGTCTGTTTTCCCGCTTAAGTGATCGGTTAGTACTTGATGGGCAAATGGGAAGACAGATTCCGGATACAAATGGTTTTGGCGATTGCGCTCGGTCCTTCCGGTCTGAGCAAATCTATAGTTTATTTGATCGCCACTAGCCCCCGCGGTATGACTCAAAATACCGTCAAAGATGGTTTTCCCGTCTCTGTCTTCATTAAACCCTAACTGCTGAAAGTCATTCAGAGCTCGTGATGGCTGGGATATCGAATAACTAAAAGTGTAGTCAACATTGCCTGCTAGAGGATTTCCATCAATTTGTTTTGCACTACGTAGAAAATAAATAAAATCTCGTGTAGCGGCTAATCCTATGCCAGCTACTACTGGATCGACGGCGATGTATGTAAATTCATATATGTAGCTTTGTTTAAAGCAGGTGCCGTCTGGTAAAAGTCTAATGGCGTTCTTATCTGAGGAAGTGTATTCCCAGTCTGTCTCTGGAACCTCAGCTGGCTCATCGGATAATCGTGCACGAATCGTGAGCTTAGCTTTACGTTTGTCTGACTTAGCTGCAGGGTATGATAGCTTGTACTTTGAACTATTGCTGTTATCAAATACGATGTACTCATAAGATGGTCCAGTAATTGGATCTTTTCCATTGGTGGCGATAGGTACATTTATTTTCATATCATGAAATCCGGTTGCCCCGCAATCCCACCCATTTGATACTATGGTATATCCGAGGTTCATTATAAAACCCGTTCCCGCGTCTTCAGAGGTACTTGGGTCATTTGTTAGAGCTGCATCATTAAGAAGGCCAACCCGCATTTGGCCACGGTTATTGAAATCAAATAAAACGCGATGATTGCCCTTGTTCAAGTCTTTGGGCTTAAGAATAAATATGTCCATAGAGTATTCGACCATACCTCTGACATTCACAGGGGCAAATGCTATGTCAGTTATGATCGAGTTTTGAGGATCTTTAGGATCTAGTTCTCCGTAAGCTATACCGCGGAGTTTTTCGTATTGACCGACATCTCCGAAATATTTACCTCCGAATGTGACAGATTCTGATCTGTCAGGGTCTATAACTATGTTTGTTATGCC
>CAZVRK010000053.1:2893-4604 GCA_964629875.1 uncultured Dehalococcoidia bacterium
TTTTTCCAACCAGTAATATGGCGACAAATTATGTTCGTAGGAGATCTGTAATGTACATGGTTAGAAATGTCTGGAAGTGTGCCCGCGGAAAGGTGCCCGAGTGCTTGGAAGTTGTTAAGGAGGTACGTGATTCTTGGGCTAGTGATGGTAATAAAACAGGGAAAATATACACTGATTATACAGACCGAATGGACACTATCGCGTTTGAGATAGAAATCGAAAGCCTGGACGATTACTTCAATAATCAGCGCAGTAATTACGATACGCTATCTCCTGAAACTGTGGAGTCTGTCAGGAAATTCAATGACAATACAGTGGAAGGCCACCGCCATATTTGGGAAGTCATACTCTGATTGCTCACAATTCGTGCCTCTCAAATAGATCTGCCGTCGTAAGAATCTCATTATTCCAAAACAGAGAGCTAGAATGATTAGTTTTACGTTAGCTATACAACTGGGATTTAGACGATATTTTACTTTTAAAGGGCGATCTACTAGAGCGGAATTTTGGTGGTGGATCTTGTTCACTGTTATCGTTTCAACCGTGTTAACGGTATTGGTTGATCTACCATTGGGCACTTATGATTATGAAACGAATTCGGGCCTAATCAGTGGCTTATTTAGACTCTGTGTGCTGATTCCGTCTCTGGCTGTAAGTGCTCGTAGATTGCATGACATAAATAGGAGTGGCTGGTGGCAGTTACTGTGGCTCCTGATAGTACCTATAGTGATATTGATTGTATGGTACTGCAAGAAAGGGCAGGCCAGCACCAATAAATATGGTCCAGATCCTTGTTAATATTTCTTAGGGGGTAGATGTTTATATCATTAGTGGTGGGAATAGTGACAGGTGGTATTATGGGTTAGCACTGGATTGTTACTGGAATAAGAGGTATTTCAATGGATGTTGGATTGATGATGATCTGTTCTAGTTATGGTTGGGATGAAGGATCAGACGCTCAGATGTGGCAAGAAGAGCTTAGATTATGCGATGTAGCGGCAGACGAAGGATTTGACTGCATCTGGGCAACAGAACACCACTTCAATGATTACTCGTTTGTTCCCGATAATATTCATTTGATGACGTATCTGGCAGCTAAACATCCGAATATAGATATCGGAACTGCTGCCGTGATTCTTCCTTGGCATAATCCATTGCGAGTCGCGGAAAATGCAGCAGTACTCGATATGTTAAGCAATGGTAGGCTGCGGTTGGGGTTTGGTAGAGGATTAGCCAGACGGGAATTTGAAACATTTCAGATTAGTATGGACGAATCTCGAGGACGATTTGATGAAGCAGCTCCGATGATTATCGAAGCTCTCGCGACTGGGTTTATCGAAGGTAACGGGCCGTACTACGAGCAACCAAGAACGGAAATCAGGCCTCGTCCGCAACATTCGTTTGAGGACAGGATTTACGCAGTTGCCTCAAGTGAAGAATCTGTAATGTCTGCTGCTAAATTGGGAGCCCATATTATTATGTTTGCTGATAGACCATGGGAGTTGCGCTTGCCGACTATAGAACGTGGGAGAAGCTTGCATCGAGAGTTTCATGGTACTGAACCACCAGATCTGATGATGACAGAGTTTGTGATCTGCGGGTCTGACTTAGATCAATGTGAAGAAGAAGCCAGGCGTTATCAAGGGAAATTTGTAGAAAGCAATTTTTATCACTATGAATTTTTAAGTGATCATTTCAAATCAGTAAAAGG
>CAZVRK010000054.1:0-4268 GCA_964629875.1 uncultured Dehalococcoidia bacterium
ATATGACTGGATCTTGGTTAACACCGCCAACTTGACCGGTGATACCGTCGCCGCAACCGATAATAGCTACCAAAGCCACCAGGATGGCGAAAAATCTAGCTGAGGACTTAACGATGGAGATTGATGAGAGATAACGGTTCAAAGGAACCTCAACAGATTGTTCAGATTTGGTCGGGCGATCGGTTTGTCTATTAAGATGATTCATTGTCAATAAACTAGTGAATTCTAATAATAACGGCGGGTTTTATATATGTACTACACCTGACATTTTTCAGGAGCGGTTTTTTAGTAGTAGTAAAAAATGTCCACTGCTTAAGTACGTCGAGCGAATGACTCTTTTGAGAGTACGCCTATTCATCTTCTTGGATTAAATCACAAACAATCTATGCCTTCTGTGACGTGCAACACATAATATTAAGGATTCGAAGGCTTCACTTGAGCCTAATCACCCAAAGATGGGTGCTATAAGAATCGATCTGGTCAGTAGAATTCGGGTTAGCATGTTGGAAAGAGCTGTTCTCGAGGAATAGCTCGAATTCTCCAGTATCTGTGGTAACAGACACTGGGGTTGAGAGTGGTAGTGGTATCTTTGTCTTAGAGGGTCCGGTCAACACTAGTTCGGCAGGCACATTCAGAGATGTTTTTGTCTCATCGACTGCATTTTGAGTGAACGCGAGGTTATTGGTGATGTTCATCTGGATCGGATTTTCAAAGGTTTGAAATATTTCAGAGAAAACTAAGCCATCGGCATCATGTATCCACGTCTCTTTTTTCATTGAGCCGATATCGCTCGTATCCTTGAGCTTCAGACCACCTGAGAAGGTTTGCTCAGTCAATGCTTGCATTTGTTCGGGTAATCTGTAAGCAATTAACGACGTATCCCCATTGGGTGAGGCCAACTTGATTCTGTCTTCGCTTATTGTTAACGATCCCACGGAATCGAATACCCCCTTACCCAGGAACTCTGATCCATTGACGGATTGCACTAATGCAGGGTATTCGTCTTCTGGCAATCGTGGTTCATAGGGAATGGTTGGTATAGGTTCCTCGATATGGCCAGGGAGGTTGATCGGAGCAGGTGTGTATTCCTGAATCAATGGATGGCTTATCGGAGTACTAGTGGGAAGTAGAGGGGTTTGGGTACTGCTATTCGTTTGACGGATTTGAGATTGGGTCGAGTCGGTCTGTGACTGTGAGTCAGAACCACACGCAGATAATACCAACGTCAGAAATATCGCCAGAATAACCAATCTCATTCTAAACATAGAAACCCGTCGGCAATGTTTGAGTGCTGCTGGTATCAAGACTATACGTTCGAGAAAAGTAACTCGGCTTAATAACTATCATACTTGACCTTAATTTAGCGTTAAAAGATATCTCTACGTTCGACTGCCCTATGTGACTTACTTTCCAGATTTCCTTCCTCGAGATAGATACGATATGCAACTCTACTCTAGTACTCTCGGGAGACAGGTCATGTCGAACATCATTTGTTTCCCGACGCTATCAGCACCGAATATCCCAGATTCTCTACCCGACACACGTGACATAGGCAATCTGTTGATCATTAATCTTGGCACGTAGCTCTTCGTACAAGTCCTTGCGGATTGTCCCAGCATGCTCGGAAATCAAGTATCATATTCCCTACCTGATCGAAGTCTTCGTGTCTTTGTATAATTCCGCGATTGTCAGTGTTTATCTGTCCAGTCGTATATTGGCCATCGTTATTAAAGTCTATCGGGACCCCGTCGCATATGCCTACGTTCTCGTCTACGTTACTCTCATCGATCGTAGCTAACGTCCCTTGCCCGAAAACTCCTTTTGCCCCCCTTCCGGTATTTCTACCAAGTTCATCTTGACCACATCCTTCAGGTACTCCGCCAACCGTCCAACGGTAATTCATGATCGAGTGAAAGTTCGGTTTGTCATTGTTGTGGTCAACATGCCCCAGTGAAGGATATAACCCACCGTGAGCCAATCCGATGTCATGACCCATCTCGTGGTGGACTATCCCAGCGGTAACTTCATTACTACAACTGACACACACGACGAATAGGTTATCGCCACCGCAATCCGGACACTGGGCACTGGGCCCGTTCAGAGGGAATCTAGCTTCCCCTCCCATTGAAGCGGCACTACCCCATGCGGCCTTACCTAGCACCAGGTAATGGAATAGACCTGACCTATCGCTATTGAAGAAATTGTTCTTGTAGGTCATGAAATTGACATACCCCGGTGCGCTACTCCGGTCGTAGCCCATGGTACGGTGGGCAGGAGTCAAAGTTTGTCCGCCTTCAGTGAATTCACCACCTTGTCCCCGGTCTATGATCAGGTTTAAACCGGAGCTTCCATCCGGGTTCAAGAGTGGCATATCTGTGTTCCATTCTTTCCATAGCGTCCACATGGTATCGTCATACGTCGCGGTGCCTGGAGCGGCGGCGGCGACCCATTCTGCTTCGACTAGCAAATCTTTCTTGTATTTGTCTGTCCCCATTGCTGCGAGGTTGACTGTTCCACCAGATGGAGCGGTGTAGACACCATCTTCCCATACATCCAGCAGTCCGTCGCTATCGCTATCTAGATCTTCCCATCTATCAGGCAATGTATAACTCTTGCTTGACGTACTACCGTCACTATTCGTGACCATCACATCCAGAGTACTACCAGGTGTGACGTCTTCTACCACACCCCTTAATTGACCGTAGTGATAGATCGGATAGCCATATGTAGCCGGTATGTGGTCTAGCATATCGTCCATTGGCAGTCCACTGGATAGATAAGCTCCTGCTACGACGTTTCCATTCACTGTCATGGTTGCATCTTGATCTAAGTTTGCCGCCGAGACAGTAACTGCCAAGTCATTACCGGTTCGGCCATTAAGTCCGATGTATTGCACGCGGGGCGCAGGGAAGTTGCCGGATGCTTGTCTTACAGTCACACATCTGATGTTAGATGTGCCGGCGTCTGATCTAAGAGCGACCGGGAATATTCCGGTCCCAATGTCGGGTATCTGGAAGTACCTGGTACCACCTTGGCCAGAGACAATCTCGGTCTCAAACGTGGTGCCTGCACCCCAGATCACACTTGCTCCATTTGTATCACCGTCTACGGCCAGCAATTGGCGGGGGTATCCGGTATTCATAGCGATAGCATTTAAACTCGGGCCACTCTCTGATGGTTCAGTCTCCGTACATGCCGTAGAAACTGGGGTTGGGATTATGGGCGGTGGCGTCGGCGTCGGCATTTGTATCGGTGCTGGCCTGACAACCTTCAGGTTATATGCGCCGGTACCTGTGTCAGAGTAAGACCTTGGAACGATCGCGTAGGTAACTCCACTGGAGAATGGTATCTGCATAATGGCCGAATTATAAGGTCCTGCAGCAGGTCCGGTTAGTTCTCCGGAACGAATAGCGGCCAGCACAGCGTTGTTGTTGTCGTCGTTATTCGCTAAGTTAGGACTATCAGAGGTAGGAGAGTCCCCTTCATACACATACACGTGGGTATCCAACGCTCCAGTTTTCGTGTACATGTAGACGTTTGCTCTGGTATCTTCATCCACTGTGAAGATCCAAGGTTCGAATTCGCCTGCCGCTGATATTTCCCCTGCGACCTCTTCGTTTAGGTAGATGACCCGGTCAGAGCCCGGAGCCGGGGTTGTAGTGGCAGAGAGGTTAAGTACATCGGATCCATCCGGTTCGAAGGTAGCAGTCTCAGCTGCGTTAGAACCACTGATCGTGAAAGAGACCGTTTTACCAGTTAATGACCTATTATCGTACCCGTCGATTATGTTCAGTCGGTACTCTCCCTCGGATGAGGTGGTCGACCAACGTTCGTCTTCTATCTGTGCGGTGATAACTGTTTCATCCGCCACTGCTGTTCCGTTCAGAGAAGCCGTCCCTGAGAATGTGTGGGAAGGCGGTAAAGGTGTAGCCGTCGGCAATACAGGTGGTGTTACTGATTCAGAAACGACAGCCCACGATGTGCCGTAGTCAAATTGTTCGGATTCAGTAAGGCGAGTCTGTTCTGACCCATCGGCGTTCATGACGTAGATGTTGTAGTTATTGTCACGGTATGAGGAAAAGGAGATGTAAGATCCGTCGGGAGACCATGATGGGTAGTAGTCAGCCGAATCGTCAGAAGTAAGGCGAGTCTGTTCTGACCCATCGGCGTTCATGACGTAGATGTCGAGATTACCGTCCCGGCTCGAGTCGAAGATGATCTTAGACCCGTCTGGAGACCATGACGGGTAGGAATCAGCCGTATGGTCA
>CAZVRK010000055.1:0-4250 GCA_964629875.1 uncultured Dehalococcoidia bacterium
GGTAGAGCACGTTCTTGGTAAGAACGGGGTCGGCGGTTCAATCCCGCCTCTGGGCTCCAGAATAAGCTAAGGAGAGTACAACCGAAATGGCCAAGCAACAATTTGATCGATCTAAACCTCATATGAACGTAGGAACAATTGGACACGTTGATCATGGTAAAACTACGCTAACAGCTGCTATTACAAAAGTACAAGCAGATAGTAACCTAGCCCAGTTTCGAGACATGGATGCAATCGATAACGCTCCAGAAGAAAAAGCTCGTGGTGTAACGATTGCCATCGCTCACGTAGAGTATGAATCTGAGACTAGACACTATGCTCACGTAGACTGCCCAGGACACGCGGACTACATAAAAAACATGATTACTGGAGCAGCACAAATGGATGGTGCAGTCTTGGTAGTCAGCGCACCAGACGGTCCAATGCCGCAAACTCGGGAGCATATTTTGCTCGCCCGCCAAGTGGAAGTTCCTAGCATAGTGGTCGCGTTAAATAAATGCGACATGATGGATGACGAAGAGTTACTAGAGTTAGTAGAGCTCGAAGTAAGAGAACTTCTGAACAGATACGAGTTTCCAGGAGATGATACTCCTATAGTTCGAACCAGCGGACTTAAGGCGCTTGAAGGTGACGAACAATATGCTGAAAGCATCCGTGAGTTAGTGAAGACCATGGATGAGTATTTCCCACTACCAACACGCGTTACCGACCAATCTTTTCTAATGCCGGTTGAAGACGTATTCGGTATCAAAGGCCGTGGTACGGTCGTAACAGGTAGGGTTGAACGGGGAACATTGAACGTGGGAGATGAAATAGAGATAATTAGATTTGGCGACGTGAGAAAATCCGTTGCCACAGGTCTAGAAATGTTCCATAAAATGCTCGATACCACGGAAGCTGGTGACGCCGTAGGCATACTACTGAGGGGGGTCGACAGGGAAGAAGTTGAGAGAGGCCAAGTTATAGTAGCACCTGGCTCGATGAAACCCTATACCAGGGCAGAGGCTGAAGTATACGTATTAAGCAGGGACGAAGGCGGAAGGCACACACCCTTCTTCCCAGGCTACAAACCCCAGTTTTATATTAGAACTAGTGACATAACCGGAGAGATCATCCTTCCTGATGGAGTGGAAATGGTCATGCCCGGAGATAATATTACATTGACAGTAAGCTTAATAACGCCAGTCGCTATTGAAGAAGGCTTGCGGTTCGCCATACGAGAAGGTGGTAGGACCGTTGGAGCAGGCGTATTCACTAAATTATTGGATTAAATAAAAATGGCTAGAAAAACAGATGCTCGAGGCGACATAACCTTGCAGTGCTCCGATTGTCGGGAAAGAAATTATTCAACGATGAAGAATCGTCGAAACGATACCCAGCGACTAGAGTTGCGAAAGTACTGCTCACGGTGTAGGGGACATAAAGTTCACAGAGAGGTACGTTAAACTATGGCGCGCACCTCTAGACGAAACCCTGCGTCAGTATCGCAGCAAGCTGCTGCTCGCACTAGTCCGGTTAGATTCATGAAAGAGGTCATAGAGGAACTCAAAAAATCCGTATGGCCTAGTAAGGAAGAAACGGCCCGATTAACTGCTGTAGTAATAACGCTCGCAGTGATAATAGGTTTTCTTCTAGGTGGGCTAGACCGTGTGTTCTCAGAAGTGATGCCTAGATTCGTCTTCTAATACAGAACCTAACACATGAACATTGGAAACGATTAGTCAATAATTTAAACACATTTTAAGTAGAGCTTCTTAAAACATGACTACAGACAACCTGAGTCAAACGGAACAAGACGTAAATCCTCACTGGTACATAGTACACACATACTCTGGGCAGGAAGATTTAGCTAAGAAGAATTTAGATCTTCGAATAGAAAGCTTAGATATGACAGAACAAATACTTGAAGTATTAGTACCTACCGAAGAGGAAGTAGTGCTCAAAGATGGAAAACGAATATCAGAGCGCAAAAAGTTATTCCCAGGGTACATCCTGGTTAACATGCATATGGACGACGAAAGCTGGTACGTGGTCAGAAATACTCCTGGAGTGACAGGATTTATTTCGACAGAAGATGAGTATGACAAACGACAGAAACCTATACCTCTTGAGGCTAACCAGCTAAATGACATATTGAACAAGGTAGAGTCTGGTCCCGCAAGAGTCAAAATAGGTCTGGAAAGAGGAGAAACAGTTCGCATCACAGAAGGCCCATTTGTCGATTTTATAGGCGCCATTAATGATGTTGACGAAAGCAAGGGGAAGGTTCGGGTATTAGTATCCTTTTTCGGAAGAGAAACTCCTGTAGAATTAGACTTCTTGCAAGTAGAACGAGCATAGGAGGATTCTATGGCCAAGAAAGTCAGAGCTATAATTAAACTACAACTAGAGGCAGGGAAAGCTACTCCTGCTCCACCTGTTGGCCCAGCATTAGGGCAACACGGCGTAAATATAATGGAATTCGTTAAAGAATATAACGCAAGGACGGCTAACGACGGTGGTACTATCGTTCCAGTCCACCTAACCGTATACGAAGATAGGTCTTTTACGTTCGTTACTAGGACTCCCCCTGCGTCGGACATGCTAAGACGAGCAGCAGGAGTTGAAAAAGGAACTGGAGACATTAGGGAAGGTAACGTAGGCACCGTAAGTAGGCAAGCACTGCGGGATATCGCAGAAACCAAACTCATGGATTTGAATGCTTCTTCGCTAGAGAGTGCTATGGCGATTATAGAAGGAACTGCCAGAAGCATGGGTATTACAGTAGAAGGGGATTAACTATGCCCAAACATAGTAAAAGATACAACAGTGCATCAGAAACTATCGATCGAGATGAGATATATCAGCCCGAACAAGCTATAGAGCTTATAAAGGATTCATCTCAAGCCAAATTTGATGAGACCATGGAGATTCATATAAGAACGAGCTCCGATACTCGGCATGCAGAACAGATGGTCCGAGGAGTAGCGATATTACCCCATGGATTAGGAAAGCAAGTTCGCGTGGTGGTATTTGCCAATGGTGAAGCAGCAGATATTGCTAGACAGGCTGGAGCTGATTTTGTCGGCGACGATGACTTGATAGACCAAGTAGAATCCGGATGGGCAGAATTCGAGGTAGGATTAGCCGTTCCAGACATAATGCCAAAAATTGGTAAGCTCGGTAGAGTTCTTGGTAGAAGAGGCCTAATGCCCAACCCAAGAACAGGAACTATGGTTCAACCAAGAGATCTACCTAGAGCCATTGAAGAAGCCAAAGCTGGTCGCTTAGAATTCCGAACAGATCGCACATCTATAATTCATAGCCAATTCGGTAAGACCAGTTTCAGTTCGGAACACCTAATGGACAATCTCTCTGTACTGATGGACTCAGTTATGCGTGAAAAACCAGAAGCTATTAAAGGCGCATTTATCCGAAGCGCCTATATCACCAGCACCATGGGTCCAAGTGTAAATATAGATATAGGAGTACTTCAAGGACTTAAACCTTCCGAATAATTAGTGTATACTCTATAAAAATTAAGCCAAAGACAGCAGGTCCCTAGTGTTAATGATTGAATCACCTGCCGAGGCGTGGGCATAATAAGACAAAGATAAAGCCCCTGCGCCTTTTAGGACTGCAGGGGCTTCATATATTAGGGCAATTTGATACGAGAATAGGAGGATATATTGCCAACACAGGCCAAAATAGACAAAGTTAGTGAATTAAAAGATAAGTTAGAGCGTAGTTCAATAGCATTGGCAACAACATGTACCAACCTAAATGTCAATGAATTGAACGAACTTAGGAAACGAACTAGGGAAGCCGGAGTCGAATTTGTTGTCATAAAAAACACTCTATTGCACCTAGCGGCGGATGCAGCAGCAAAGCCCCAGATCAAAGAGATCGTACAGGGACCAACCGCAATAGCTTTCGGATACGATGAACCCGTTGATGTTGCTAAGACATTACACGAATACATCACCAGCACTAGGTCGGAATTATCAATCCAAGGAGCCGTCATAGGTGACGGTCCGGTATTGCCAGCCGCTGATGTCATCAGGCTGGCCGGACTACCTCCTAAACCACAATTAATCGCACAATTATTAGGTCAAATACAAGCTCCAATTTACGGGTTGCTTAATGTTCTAAACGGTCCTCTCTGGAATTTTGGAGGCCTTCTCCAAGCTCGTATACAACAACTAGAGGCCGACGGCAGTGCTTCGTCAGAAACAGTAGGGGCACCTGAAGAGGAACCAACCGCGGAAGCA
>CAZVRK010000056.1:0-4030 GCA_964629875.1 uncultured Dehalococcoidia bacterium
GGTTCATTATCAATAACTTCATTAAGTATTGGAGGACCGGTAGCAGCAGCCTATGTAATAGCTCAAAAACAATCTCCCAATAGTATGAGAGCATCCTTATCATTCTTTTTTCTAACAACCTATACGTTGGGCTTCATATTGTATTTCTTAACAGGTCTGATAGACATCAAAAGTGTCATAAACACTGCTCTACTTATTCCGGGGTTAATTGCTGGGTTTCTAGTGGCAAATCTAATAGTCAATAAAATTAACGCTGACACGTTTCGTTACGTTGCAATAGGACTGATACTAATCGGTGGATCCGTCCTACTACTACGGGAGATATTAAGCCTATAAGCACACTAAAAACGACGCTGTTAACAGCGTCGTTTTTAGTGTGCTTATAAATTTGGCCTCGTCTGACTAGGAATTCATATCATGAAACGCTGATAAGGAAGCTGTGATACCGTCACCAACCGCAGACCCTAGCTGACGAGTCGACTCTGCTCTGATGTCTCCGCATGCATAAACACCAGATAAATTGGTCCTCATATGAACATCAGTATACAAATGTCCTAGGGCATCCATATCTAGAATACCTTTCAAATAGTCACTGTTTGGATGAAAACCTACATATATAAAAGCAGCTGCAGTATCGTAGTCATAGACATTCCCAGTTTTAAGATCTTTTACACGTGCTGCTTCAAGAACGCCGTTACCTACAAACTCTTCCACAACATGGCTTAATAACCACTTATATTTTGGGTGAGAAAAAGCCCTTTCCTGCAACATTCTAGTAGCGCGCAGTTCATCTCTGCGATGGATTATAGTTACTGAATTACAAATGCCGGTTAAATAGAAACTCTCATCCATGGCAGCGTCGCCACCGCCGATAACCAAAACATCCTGATCTTTAAAGAAATTACCGTCACAAACGGCACAGTATGATACGCCTCGGCCAGCATACTCGTCTTCGCCTGTAACACCCAGTTTGTTATGACTACCACCACTGGCTATTATCACTGATTTAGCAGTGTAATCTTTATCGTATGTATGGATCACTTTTACTGGTTTATCTAGGTCGTCAACACCTTCAACTTCAGTATAGTCTATAGTGGCCCCAAATTTGGTGGTTTGATCTTCCATCATCTGGGCTAACTCTTGGCCTTTAACACCATTCGGAAAGCCTGGATAATTTTCCAATTCATCCGTAATCAGCAATTGACCACCTACACCCAGCGATTCAATTAAAACAGTTTTCATCATTGCCCTAGTTGAGTACAATCCAGCCGCGAGTCCAGCTGCCCCAGCGCCTAGAATTACGACATCATATTCTGCTTCCATCAGTCCCCCTAAGTAAATTATACGGTTTCGATATATATTATCCGGTAGTATTACTAATGACTCTGCGAAAAAATTCGATAGTCTTCTCGAGACCCTCAGCCAAACCAACCTCGGGTACCCATCCAAGTTCACTAAACGCTTTATCAGAAGTTAAGTGTATTTTATAAACCTCTCCTGGCCTTGCCGGCATACGCTCAGCGTCCCATTTGTAACTAGTTATCTGACACAGCTCCTGATACAGCTCATTTATGCTAGTTCCTTTACCCGTACCAATATTGTAAATTGTCCGATCACCTTCCTCAATAGCCAGCATATTTGCTCGTACAACATCTTCAACAAATACAAAATCTCTCTCCTGGTCTCCAGTGCCGTATATTTGCGGTTGTCGGCCTTCGCACATAGCTTGAGAGAATATAGCTATAACCCCTGCTTCTCCGTGCGGATCTTGCCTGGGGCCATATACATTACCATAGCGCAAAACAGTGTAATTAACTTGATGTAGCCGGTAATATAATTCCACATATTTTTCACCAAGAAATTTTGACATGCCGTAAGGTGATAGAGGGTCTACAGATGCCTCTTCCGAACAAGGATTGACCAAGGGATCTCCATATAGCGCACCACCAGTAGAAGAATATATAAATTTTTCCACTCCTGACCGTCTTGAGGCTTCTAGCAATCTCAAGGTGCCAATAACGTTAGTCTCGCCATCTTTCAAAGGATCTCTAGAGGATTCAGTTACACTTATTTGTGCAGCGAGATGAAACACTATATCCGGGTTCTCCCGCTGAAATATTTCTTGTAATGAAGCTTGTGTTATGTCCTGATGGTAGAAAGTAGCGTCAGGATTCACATTTCGCAATTTCCCTGAACTTAGATTGTCTACTACTGATACCTGATATTCATTCTCTATAAGACAATCTACCAAGTGAGAACCTATAAACCCCGCACCACCAGTCACCAACGCCGCTTTGCCTTCGGCCATGACCACCTCTGCAAATATTGTCAAGGATAATGATACTGCCTATACAAGACTAAAAACAATCTTGCCGATAGTATATCCATGATCATCGAATCACCAACAATGATAAACTGTGTGTCAACTTTGACGGGCATTTCAGACGGTTTTAATCATGTCACACCACAATTTAACGCTATTATTTACAAAGCAAGAGATAGCAGAAACTGTCACTAATATTGCACGCCAAATAAATAAGGACTATAGCCACATTCCTACTCTATTAGTATGTTGCCTCAAGGGAGGAGTCGTTTTCTTTTCAGATCTAATGAGACAGCTTGATGTCCCCATAGTAGGAATAGAATTCATACAGATGTCTAGCTATGGAGCATGTACAAAACCCTCGCACCTCCCAGAAATCCAATCAAATCTTTCACAGATTTCTGTTGAAGGCCAAAATCTGCTAATAATAGATGACATAATAGACACAGGAATAACCATGTCTGCTTTGATAGAAGCACTCACCCAACTAAATCCATTAAAAATAGAAATCTGCACTTTGCTTGATAAACCATCGCGCCGAGAAATCCAGATAGAGCCAAAATACATAGGATTCACCATACCTGACCAATTCGTGATCGGATATGGAATGGACTACAACCAGAGCTACAGAAATCTACCTGACATATACTTTATTCAGGAACCCAAGCAGGAGGAGATATAACATCTCTAGCCGTGTATCATCTTGTGTGTTACATTTGGACGATTAAGGCATCCGCCTTTAGCATTTAATCTGAACTACTAGGAGAAGAATATGCCAGAGCAAATAGGTTTTGTAGGGCTTGGGATCATGGGAAGACCAATGGTCCGGAACCTAATGAAAGCCGGTTATTCAGTAACAGTCTATGACATAGTTGCCGATGCAGTAGAAGAGCTTGCTAGCGAAGGTGCAATTCCAGCTACTAGTAGTGATGAAGTAGCATCGAAAACAGACACTATTATAACTATGCTCCCAGATTCAGCAGACTCAGAAAGGGCTATTTTAGGAGAAGGTGGAGTCTTAGCCGGAGCCAAGAAAGGTTCAATAATAATCGACATGAGTTCGATCGCTCCATCCATGTCACAAAAAATATTTCAAGAATGCGCGAATGAAGGCGTTGAGATGCTGGACGCGCCTGTAAGTGGCGGCGAACCAGGGGCAATCAACGCTACCTTAGCAATAATGGTAGGAGGCAAGCAAGACATTTTTGACAAATGCTACGATTTACTAAGCGTTATGGGTAGCAACGTAGTTCTCACAGGAGACATAGGGGCTGGCAATATCACCAAACTGGCAAATCAAATTATTGTAGCCGCCAACATAGAGGCCCTTAGTGAAGCTATGGTTTTAGCCCAAAAAGCAGGAGTAGACCCTGAAAGAGTTTTCAATGCTATAAGGGGAGGACTTGCAGGGAGTACAGTCATGGAAGCCAAGGCCCCCATGATGTTAGATCGTAATTTCAGAGCAGGTTTCCGGATTAGACTACATCAAAAAGATTTACGAAATGTACTACAGACAGCACAGGAGTTAAACGTTCCACTGCCAGTTACTGCACTACTCCAACAAATGCTTGGTTCCCTAGTCAACGATGGAGAACAGGACCTAGACCACTCGGCAATCCTCCATTTCTTAGAAAAACTTGCTCATGTAGAAGTAAAAAAGGGCAGTTAAACTCATAGTCACAAAAGATAAAGAAGGGGGGCAGGAAT
>CAZVRK010000057.1:0-4009 GCA_964629875.1 uncultured Dehalococcoidia bacterium
TGGTTTAAAACACATATCTGATGATTTTTAATGTCTCTCAATTGCTGAATGATCCTATAGGTTCTGCCCGCCAGTACCCATTGGACTCTGAAGATTCTGGGTTAGACTCGGGAATTGCATTGAGAGCAGGTGGATCAACGACCCTCTTACGTACTCATCAGGGTATATGGGGGACAATAAGTTTATCTGTGGATACTCAAGTAAGTTGCAGCAGGTGTTTGAACATATATTCAGTCTGTCTAGATCTTGAGATCGAGGAAGAATTTTTTCGTAAATCAGATATAGACGAATATGATGAATTTGCTGAAACTGTGATTGACGACGATAATATATTAGATCTTTCAGAAATCATTCGACAATATACTATAGCAGGACTGCCCATGAAACCGTTGTGCGAATTAGACTGCATGGGCTTATGCCAATTGTGTGGGGAAAATCTCAACAAAGTGGACTGCACCTGTGACCAAGGTAATATAGATCCAAGATGGGCTAATTTGCTACATCTAGCCCACGATTAATTGTAAAAGAGGTATATATGGGAGCCTTACCTAAAAAGAAATTAACAAGAGCCAGGCGTGGACGACGCATAATAGGTAGAACATTAAGCCCTGTGAATCCTTCCTATTGTGCAAGGTGTCGGAAAGCAAAACTTCCGCATACTGCTTGCCCTGCTTGCGGGTTTTATAAAGGCAGGCAGGTTACTACAGTCTCCAGTTAACTAGTTGATTGGACAGGCCGCTGCAATAGGATTAAAAGTGATTTGGTGGGTGTGTTAGGGGGAAAGTTGCATGGAAATGCTATTACAAATTCGGGACTTATTTGCTAGAATGCCTCGTACCTAAAGTGAGTTACTGAATTATAACGATGGATATTACACAGAATGACATGAAATATTCATATGTATTTCCGGGACAAGGGTCTCAGTCTGTGGGCATGGGTAATGATTTATATCTGAATTCACCTGCAGCCAGAGAAGTGTTCGAGGAAGCAGATGATATTCTAGGTCAATCGCTAACGCGAATGATGTTCGATGGCCCAGAGAGTGATCTTAAGCAGACCTTAAATTCGCAACCAGCTATAATGGTAGTCAGTATTGCGTGCTGGAAAGCTTGGGAGGAGATACTTGGCCGAGATAGGCATGATGTTCTGTCTGTAGCAGGGCATAGCCTTGGTGAGTATACGGCTCTCGTTGTCTCCGGGGTGCTTAGCTTTGCTGACGGGTTACGATTAGTTCAAGAGCGAGGTAAGCTTATGCAGCAGGCCTCTATTGAGCATCCTGGCGCTATGGCAGCAGTATTGGGATTAGATGAGGAATCCCTGGAACATGTGTGTTCTGAAACAGGAGTTGAATTGGCCAATATCAACTCAGATGATCAGATGGTTATTAGTGGTGATAAGTTGGCTGTGGCACAAGCTATGGACTTGGCGTTAGCCCGGGGAGCCAGAAAATCTATACCACTGCAAGTTAGTGGGGCCTTTCATTCTTCTCTTATGTCAGATGCATCTGCAGGACTTGAAAGTGCTGTCCTCGGTTTGGCGTTCCAAGCTCCGACAATTCCAGTAATAGGAAATTACAGTGGGACACCTATCAGCACTGTAGACGAGGTAAAGAAGGAATTGTTCAATGGTTTATGCCATTGTGTCCAATGGCGGAATTCTATTAGATACATGGTAGGGTCTGGTGTTTCCCGTTTTGTGGAATTTGGGCCTTCAAGAGTTTTGAGTAGCTTGATAAAACGGATCGATAAAGGAGTCGAAGCTATTACGTTGTCAGATACAGAATCTATAAGAAAGTTGACTGAGTCGGACTAGTCATGGCTGTGGATTCACGCCATACAGGTAGAATTTTAGCTTTACAGACTTTGTTTGCTGAAGATGTATGTGCCCAATCTCAGGATCCTCTAGAATGGTTGGCGGATGAGGATGAATACTTGATTGACTCGGTGTCATTCGCCAGAGAACTTGTTTCGGGAGTTAGAGGTGATTTGATTTCTCTAGACCACAAGATATACCACTACGCTCCTGCTTGGCCTACTGATCAACTGTCAGTTGTAGATCGGAATATACTAAGGATCGCTTTATACGAGATATTGGTTCAAAAGAAAGCTCCTTTGAAATCAGTTGTCAATGAAGCCGTAGAGTTGGCTAAATCTTTTGGTAGCGACACTTCAGCGCGTTTTGCTAATGGTGTCTTAGGATCAGTTGTTTCTGATATCGGCCAACAAGTTACTATAATTGTTTAGATGTTGTGTGAAGGGGGATAAATAGTGGCCACTGTTTATGAAAGAGTAAAAAATATAGTTATTGATAAATTGGGCGTTGATTCTGGTGATGTGCAAGAGACTTCATCTTTTGTCGAGGATCTTAATGCGGACTCGCTAGACTTGGTAGAGATGATAATGGCTTTTGAAGAAGAGTTTTCTACTGACGACCAACCAGTAGAGATATCAGATGAGGATGCAGGTAGTATCGCTACGGTGAAGGATGCTGTGGATTATCTGAAGCTACAGGGCGTTGAAGACTAGTTATAGTTTTTGAAAAGTTGTGTATCCTAGTGAAGTTATTAAGTTGCTAAGATACTTAGTCTTTAAAGCTATCACTCCTTATCATTGATACACGTATATATCCGTGTTTCGGTACCACTCCATAATTAATGATGGAAAACTTACAGCAAATAGCTGATTTAGTAGGTCAGTGTACAGATTGCGACCTTCATGCCAGCCGCCTTAACGTGGTTCCAGGTGAAGGTAATCCTGATGCGGAGATAATGTTTATTGGTGAAGGGCCTGGTAAGAATGAAGATCGACAAGGCAGACCATTTGTTGGGGCTGCCGGAAATCTTCTGGATGAAATGCTCGAGGCCATTGGCTTGAACCGAGGATCAGTATTTATAGCAAATATGGTGAAATGTCGTCCTCCCAGTAATCGAGACCCACAGCCGGACGAGATTATGGCGTGTAGCAAATATTTGGATCGACAAATTGTGGTAATTGATCCGTTAGTTATAGTGACACTCGGACGGGTTTCATTGGGCAAATTCTTCCCTGGGGAAGGTATATCGAAAGTGAGAGGATCTATTAGGTATTATGAGGGGCGTCCTATATTCCCAATGTTGCATCCGGCAGCTGCCCTTTATCGTCGCGAATTGAAGGACACGATATACAAAGATTTCAAAGCTCTCCCAGATATTCTCAATAACCTTCGTGAGTCTAGGCTTTCTGAATCCCAAACCGATCATTATAGGATAGATACAGATCAACCTCCTGAACAGATGACTCTTTTTTAAGGATAGTTTTATAGTGGAACCAAGTTTAAGGGTAATACCCCTAGGTGGTTTAGGCGAAATCGGAAAAAATATGATGGCCTTAGAATATGGCGAGGATATTATTGTCATAGACTGTGGTGTGCAATTTGCTTCGGCTGACTTGCCTGGTATAGATCTAATAATCCCAGATATCAGTTATCTCATTGAGCGATCCGATAGAATCAAGGGTATATTGATTACTCATGGACATGAAGACCATATTGGTGCCCTGCCATTTGTATTACCATCTTTGAATGTTCCTGTATACGCTCCGAAACTTGCTCATGGTCTAATTTCTGTGAAAGTAAAAGAGCGATCCAACTGTAAAGACGCGGTTTTACAGTCAATTGACCCAGGAACAGAGTACAAATTCGGGGATAACTTTTCTGCCAGTTGGTTTAGAGTTTGTCATAGCATTCCAGATGCTATGGGGATAATTATTGACACGCCTATGGGTAGTGTCATACACACGGGGGATTTCAAAATTGACCATACACCCTTGGATGGACTGCCAATAGATATAGCTGCGTTATCAAAGAAGGGATCTGAGGGTATATTGCTCTTGTGTTCGGATTCTACTTATGCCGAAGTGTCTGGTTTTACATCTTCTGAAAGCATATTGCTGGATGAGCTGGACAAAGCTATAAGAGAGGCGCCAGGTAGAGTAATGATAGCGACTTTTGCCTCGCTAATAACAAGAATACA
>CAZVRK010000058.1:0-3991 GCA_964629875.1 uncultured Dehalococcoidia bacterium
GGCGACGCCTATTTGGACACACCACACCATCCGAAACTCCAAACACCATGGCGTACACAACGAGACGCCCTCTGGGAGTAGTTGCCCTTATCACTCCGTGGAACTTCCCAATGGCTATCCCTGCTTGGAAATTAGCACCAGCTCTAATATGCGGTAATACCATAGTCCTTAAACCCGCTTCAGGAACCCCTTTAAGCGCTGTCAAGCTAGTAGAGATATTTGAGGAAGCAGGTCTGCCTTCTGGGGTCCTAAATCTGATTACAGGATCAGGAGCCGCGATCGGAAACCATCTCGTGGAACATCCCAAGGTGCACGCTGTCTCATTCACTGGGTCTACCGAGATCGGCACAGATATTTACGCTAGAGGTGCACGATTACTCAAGAAAGTGCAGTGTGAAATGGGCGGTAAAAACGCAGTCATTGTACTTGCAGACGCAGACATGGACAAAGCCCTAGCTAGTATAGTTCAGGGAGCATTTGGTTCTACCGGTCAGCGCTGTACAGCAACTAGCAGAGCAATAGTGGAGGCCTCAGTATACGAACAGGTAGTAGATCAACTAGCTCTCAAAACTAGCCAGCTTAAAATCGGAGACGGCTTAGATGAGAGTGTTGATGTGAGCCCATTATCAAGCGCTTATCAACAAGAAAAGGTGCTTGAATATATTGGTATTGGAACAGAGGAAGGCGCCAACCTTGTTTGTGGCGGAAATGCATTGTCAGGAGACCTATATAACAACGGGTTCTATGTTGAACCTACTATATTCAGCGACGTGACTACTGACATGCAAATAGCCCAAGAAGAAATATTCGGACCAGTTTTAACGGCAATGGAAGCCCAGGATATAGAAGAGGCAATCAGCGTTTCCAATCAAGTTCAATTTGGACTCTCATCTTCGATATACACTAGAGATATTCCGAAAGCATTCCAATACATCAATACCGTTGAGACCGGAATGGTACACGTAAACGCCCCCACACTGGGAGGTGAAGTACATCTCCCATTTGGAGGGCTTAAATCTTCCGGAGTAGGGCAAAGAGAACAGGGATTAGAAGGTATAAATTTTTTCAGCGAGGTATTGACCGCTTATATTGACTATGCTGAGCCATCGGTATAACCAGGTAGCCTGATCTGAATCTACAATTAATAAAAATGGTTTCTATTATTACAAAAGGTATCAACTATGACTGTTTTAGAAAGTCCTGTCTGGTAGCTCTACTAATATCTATCTGCATGACACTAACAGCGTGTGGGCCAAGCACTACAGAAATAGAATCATTAGTCGACGAGCGCTTACAAGTACTTTTAGCGGAGATACCTACAGTAACTCCTATCCCTAGCATTACTCCTTCACCAACAACAACCCCTCAACCTACACCTACAGTAGTAACATTTCTACCCACACCTACACCAATAACTATTTTGCCCACACCAACACCAATTACCATTATTACAATCCCAACCGCCACCCCCCAACCAATCGTAAATTTTAATAAGGTATATTCAGACATATCGGCATCAGTATTTAAAATCACTGCAGGTACTGCCCATGGGACTGGATGGATAATAGAGGACGGCCTTATTGCAACCAATGAACACGTAGTCCGAGGACACTCAACTGTCACAGTACATCAAGTATCAAATGACCCTTTTACAGCAATAGTGATAGGAACAGACTCCAAACGAGACATTGCCTTGCTGGCTTATGACGAATCCGTCACGCTTGATCCAACGGCTAATCCATTATCGCTGGGAACTGCAACGAATGCTGATCTAGCACAACCATTGATGGCACTGGGATACTCTGGGCAGGCTCCTGTTACGAATGGAATAGTCGATATGCCATCCGCTAACGTCGGGGTATTGTCACTCATTATTGACTTAGGCGCAAATTCCAGAGGATTTACGTTAGTAATGGACGTTCCGGTTGATCCGGGAGATAGCGGCGGGCCAGTTGTAAACTCTACAGGTGAAGTCGTAGGTATGACTACCGGAGTCGTCGAGAGCAGCAAAGCAGGACAACGTGTAGTTGGAACGTTTTACGCTGTGCATATAGATGAAATAAAAAGTTCATTGCCCGCACTCAAATCTGGCCTATCCCGGTAAGCATCCCTCAAACATCCTACAGCGGCTGTCTACTCGAATATCCAACATTCGTCTCATGCCAAAAACCTATATCTTTTTCACCAAGCAACCAACATAGATAAACTTCCCTACCCTCTCTAAGAGATGGAAAATCTACCAATCCACTTTCTATATGTCGAACTAATATTCCTTCCTGCAGAATCGCTTCCATTGCAGATTTTATTTCTGCTGAAAATTTGTTGACATCTTTTCGAGCAGCTTCAATTTCTTCGTCGCTACTAGAATGTCCATTATTATTGCGCCTGCGTGATAAATCTTGATAGTCTGATTGAGTCTGTCTTAATCGACTATCAAGCAGAGCCAATTCTTTTAATTTTCCTTCTAACCATGGAATAAGATCAGAAGCTTCTTTAACCGTGAACAACTTTCGATCCATATGCTATCAACGCTCCATTTATTGATTATGAACGAGTCACAAGACTAAGCCAAAGTTCTAGTAAAATGAAAATGCAACCAACTAACCAGAGTATAGCGTACAATAGATACACATCATGTGGATCTAAAAACAAAACATAGAATTAAGAAGCACTCAACATATGACCGATAGAAGCATTTTTCACAATCAGGAATTGGCATTACTAATAGACAGGAAGAATCGTAGATACTTGGTAACTTTACAAGAGGAACAAGTTTTTCACAGTCACCTAGGACAACTACCGCATAGAGATCTGATATCCCACACTGTTGGCGGCTGGTATAAAACAGACCGGGGCCATGTGTTATTAGGTGTCCGCCCAACCTTAGCAGACTATGTAATTGAGATGCCGAGGGGCCCGCAGATCATTTATCCAAAAGACCTAGGAACAATTATAACCCTTGCAGATATATTCCCAGGAGCAATTGTCATTGAAGCTGGCTTAGGGTCAGGGTCCTTAACATCCGCCTTACTCAGGGCAGTAGGGCCCACCGGAAAAATATTAACTTATGAAATTAATGACACTACGATAGACAAAGCCTTGCAGAATATTGCTAAAGTTATCCCAGATACGAGTAATTTGTCTATCACTATCGGAGATATATACGCCGGTATAAACGAAAGTGATGTCGATCGAGTGGTACTTGACGTGCCAGAGCCATGGCAAGCCGTTGAGCATATAGGTGACGCGCTGGTCATGGGCGGAATATTCTTAAGCTTTCTGCCAACAATTCTGCAAGTACACCAGTTAACTGAAGAGTTAGTAAAAGATGGTAGATTCCAGATGATTCAGACCATTGAAACCTTGCTAAGACCATGGCATGTAAGCGGTAGGAGTGTTAGACCCGATCATAGGATGGTTGCACATAGTGGATTCCTGACCACATCAGTTCGCTGCGAACCTAAAACAAAACCTTCAGATACTACCGATCTTAGTGATTCGGATCAATGACATCTTGCCAAATATCATCAACATAAACATCAGAGTAATTTCCAGGGTAACGCCCATCTAGTAAAGGCATATGGCTTTCTTGCATAAACGGAAATGGAAGATTAGATACTAGGCTACTCAGCTGAGGATCTGGTTCGCTCGCCCATATAGGATGATTATCTATATGCTTTCCTTGAATCAGAGCCTTAAATTTACCAAGCCCATTTATATCAACTAGACTATTGAGACCGAACCGATTATTTGCTTTAGTGCGCTGATCCGATTGTGCATCCAAGAGCTTTCTCATAAACATTTTAAATCCCAGGTTATGCATCAACTCTCGCTGAGTGCCGTAGAAATACGACTTTAATCCTAATTCGTTTCCCATTTGCATCAAAGACGTAAAATCCACCTGTGATGTTATGTCCTGAGCGCCGATATTTAAGAATGGATTATCCGTTTGAGTGTGTTTATAGTAAGTGGTTAAGGAACCACGAAACCT
>CAZVRK010000059.1:0-3941 GCA_964629875.1 uncultured Dehalococcoidia bacterium
CATCATAATAATAGTGTCTATACTTATTTTTGGAACATGTACTAGCATTCTTATGTCAGTGTCTGTATTTATGGGGGGAAGGTTGATATAGATACGATGGATAGATGTTAGGGATTATATGCATACCGATAATTTGGTTTGGCAAGATGTTGAAAGATACGATCTGTCTGATAGAGCCACCTTGGTGTGTAGAAACGCGGTGACGGCTGGTCCTCCTCCCGACCACTACTAATTGGTATAACCGTCATCGCGTTTCTGCTGGGTTAGTCAATATGTCCCGTTGTCAGTACATGTGGAGGAAATATACGATAAGGATGTTACGGTAGAAATGGACAGAACTAAAAGTGTTACGAATCGACTTGGTCAAATACGTCTTCAAAAATGGTTTTCTTGGGGTTTAATTTTAACTTTGACCCTTTCGATAATGGCTTGTGGACAGGGTGCAGAAACGGTTTCAGAGGTGAATGCGAAAGATTCAGAATCATTAACTGTGTATTCAGGTAGAAGTGAAAGTCTTGTGGGTCCGGTTATAGAGCAGTTTTCGGATGTGACCGGCATTGAGGTGGAAGTAAAATACGGCAAAACCGCTGAAATGGCTGCTACTATACTCGAAGAAGGTTCAAACTCGCCTGCAGATATATTCTTCGCTCAAGACCCGGGAGCTTTGAGTGCGGTGAGCGAATTATTAACACCCCTGAGTAATGATATTTTGCTTAGGGTCCCTGCATGGGCACAGGGGTCTGACGGATCATGGGTTGGGATATCGGGTAGAGCAAGGACGGTGGTTTATAACACAAGTGAGCTTACGGAAGAAGATTTGCCAGATGATTTGAGAGGCTTCACCAATCCGAAATGGAAAGGGAAAATTGGATGGGCTCCTACAAACAGTTCGTTCCAGACTATGGTGACGGGAATGAGATCAGTATGGGGTGAAGAAGAGACAAAAACATGGCTTCAAGGCATGCAGGACAACGAACCGATAGTTTATCCTAAAAATACACCACAAGTAGCAGCAGCAGCAGCAGGCGAGATATCAGTAGGATTGGTTAATCATTATTACTTATTCCGATTCCTCGCGGAAGAGGGAGAAGATTTTGGTGCACGTAATTATCATCCTCGAAATGGCGGGCCAGGTTCGACTATCATGGTCGCTGGAGCTGGTGTTCTCAAGACTTCTGATAACGACGAAAACGCCGAAAAATTCTTAAAGTTTATGCTGGGGAAAGTAGGTCAGCAGTATTTTACAGGGCAGACTTTTGAATACCCGTTAGTGGAAGGTGTAAAGACCCAGCATGTATTGGTACCGTTAAACGAAATCAACAATCCAGGCTTAATGCCTGCAGATTTTGAAGATATGGAAGGGACGCAGAGACTTCTTCAGGAAATTGGTATACTGCCGTAGTGGCGATTCCAATAACTTGGTTTCAATTTAGGTGAATATTGCGATTGTTTAGTAAGGTAGGCCTTCTCCATTATAGGGGAGGGCCGCCCATGTTTATCTGGTTCCCTGCACTATGCATTACATTGTTTCTGCTCGTGTCTCCCGTGTATTTATTGATACGATCAGCCGGTGCAGGTGTATCGGGGCTGGATCTTCTTTTGCGAATCAGGGTCCTCGAGATCTTGATTCGAACGATACTATTAGTTGGATCTGTAACATTGTTGAGCGTAGCCATTGCCGTACCATTGGCTTGGTTGCAAGTACGCACAGATTTGTACTGGTCTAGATTTTGGAGTGTATCAACTGCTCTACCTCTAGTTATACCCACTTATGTTGGCGGTTTTGTGGTCATAGTGGCCTTGGGTCCGAAAGGTATGTTGCAAGGTTTTCTAGAAGGATTATTCGGGGTAGAACGCATTCCTGATATAAATGGGTTTTTTGGGGCATGTTTTCTGTTAACTATCCTGAGTTTCCCTTATGTTTTGTTGCCCGTTAGGAGTGGGTTGTCACGATTGGATCATAGATTAGAGGAATCCTCTCGTAACCTTGGAGTAGGATCTATTGCTACTTTTGTTAATGTTACTTTGCCCTTGTTACGACCTTCAATCGCGTCAGGGGCTTTATTAGTTGCTCTATATACTCTCAGTGATTTTGGAGCAGTTTCATTGTTGCGTTATGAAACTTTCACTTGGGCTATATTTAGTCAATATGAAGGCTCACTCAATAGATACTTTGGGGCTTTATTATCTACGTGTCTAATGATTGTTGCTTTAACTTTGGTGATCAGTGAAGGATTCTTCAGGGGTAGAGGACGCTATTATAGGACGGATCAAGGTAGCAGGGTTCCATCAACTCTTATTCGACTCGGCAGATGGCAATTTGTAGGGCAATTTTATTGTGCGCTGATAACCAGTGTCGGTTTGTTATTACCATGTAGCGTTTTGTTATATTGGTTAGTGAGGGGCGTTATCGCAGGAGAGCCTTTGCTGATTATGTGGCAACTTGCATTGAACTCAGTCACAATTTCTGCATGTGCGGGAATTGTCACAGTTCTAGCTGGTTTACCTATAACGGTGTTATCAGTCAGATATCCGGGACTGATGAGCTCAATAGTGGAGCGTATAACCTATATCGGATTTGCTTTACCGGGAATAGTAGTTGCACTGGGGATGGTGTTCTTTGCTGCTAGATATCTTCCATGGGTATATCAGACCTATTGGATATTGATAATTGCATATATTGTGTTATTTCTGCCAGCTGCTGTTGGAACCAGTAGAGCGGCTTTATTACAAATACACCCAGATCTTGAAAATTCTGCGAGGAGTCTGGGACGAGGTCAAATGTCAGTGATGCGGTCTATTACTTTACCGTTGCTCCGTCCAGGATTAATAGCGGGATTCGCTATTGTATTCTTGCTGACTATGAAGGAACTTCCAGCAACGTTGATTTTGAGCCCATTAGGGTTCAAGACTTTATCGACAGCTGTATGGAGTGCATCTTCAGAGGCTTTCTTCGCTAGGGCGGCGGCACCTGCACTGCTACTGATATTAGTGTCTTCTGTCCCTCTTGCTATTCTTACGTTGCGGGGAGACACTGGTAGACAATACGGTTAATAGGTGGGGAGCATGCACCATTGGGAAGTGGGTGGTTCAATTGACGTTGGTTGGCCGGATTTCGGCATGCCTGAGGTTACCTACGAGATCGTAGAGATAGAGAAACTGGGGAGTGTACTTAGAGCACGAGTAACTGATGGAAATAAACAGGGCGGCTTTCTTGTCATACAAGACTGTCCTGAGGTGGTTTTGGAACAATTAGCCGAATCAGCTAGCGCTCGTACTGGATTCAAAGTGATAGTTTCTAACTTGAGATGTTCCATAGATGGAGTGATGTTTAGGAGTTTTGACTATGAGTGGTACCCAACACCAGAGTTCTCGGAAAGACCAAGTCTACTTGCTAGGACGTTAGCCGAATTGTATGACGGTCTGCGCAATTGATGGTGATAATGTGTGGACTATAAGGCGATGAGCCTATATATTATGGAGCTTAGAGTCAGGTGATAATACCTGGATAAACCTAATCACTAAGTTGTAGGAGGATATTTTGAAGAAAGTTACGATGAAAGACGTTGAGATTGTACCTGCGGTTGGTGCGTTATTTACAGATGGGGTATCACGACAAAATGTATTCCAACCCGAAGATTTCAATAATTTCAACTTTGGTATAGTTCGTTTCGGAGCAGGATCCAGAAACAAGTTCCACAAACACAGTGGAGACCAAATTTTGATAATTACTGAAGGTACAGGAACCGTGGCGACTGATGACGAAAGTGTCAGTGTCACTGAGGGTGATGTCGTAGTTATACCAGCGGGCGAGAATCATTGGCATGGAGCCCCTGATGCAACTGCCATGGCTCACATAACTATTACCGTTAAGGGCAGCCAGACTGAACAGACAGAAGCGTAAGCTGGCGTGGTTGTAACCAAAAAGAGTAGAGCCTCTC
>CAZVRK010000060.1:0-3469 GCA_964629875.1 uncultured Dehalococcoidia bacterium
AGAAACTGAAAATCACAAAAGCGATGGGATTTCAGAACAAGAAGATCATCGAGAATATTCATCAAGTATTAATACCCAGATAAGTGAAATAACAATAGGATCGTTACCTGATGAATGGGCTTGGTTATCGAGCGGATTGGATAAGTATGCTGATGTATTTGGAGTGCATTTCTTCGCTACTGAAGGCACTCCCGATGCCCAGCTTCTTCACTCAGTAAACGTACTTGCCGAATACCTGGATAATGATGCCGATGGTGTGGTGGATAACCCTAAGGTTCTTGAGTATCTTGTCTCAAGCAACGCCTCGATGATCATGGGTAAGGACGAGGACGGTCTAATGGATGCACTGGATGCTCTTCCCGACCGGTTCCACGATGCAGCTGATGACGGCGAATTGATTTATGTCACATTGTTTGCTGAAGAAGTACCTCCGAATAACGGCCCCGATGCAAGCCTTGAGGAGATCCTGCATTTGATTACCCAGGTGGGTTATGCCAGGGCCTACCCCGGAATTTTTGGTGAGAGACCAGGGTCAGATATTGCAAACTACATGGACGTCGCGCGCGGAGGGCATTTCGCTGAAAGAGATCCTTCAGACTGTGAAGATGATCCCAATGAGGAATGGGCCACCGGACAATGTGCGGTTCCACCAAATGGAGAATATCCAGATGGTGCATGGTACACATATACCGACACTACTTGCTCCTATGACTGCATGGTGACTGAATACACTTATTGGGTGCTGACATCTATGTTGGGTGCTCAATCGGCCAGATGCAACGATATAGCCGATGAATGGGCTTTGTGTACCGAGGAAGATGTGGAGTCACGTGATAGAGCGGTGTACGATTTATTGGGAGATCCCGAATTCGCTTTATCGACCACCATTCCAGTCGGTGACTACAGGTACCTGGAAATTGGCATTGAAGGTGACGCTGGGGTAGATACGGTTAGTGAATCAGACGCTAGTACTGAGGTCGTTTTATCTGAAGAGTTAGTTGTAGGTGATGAATATTATGCTCCCTTCACTACGTATATAGACGTAAAGGATGTCAGGATATTTGGTTTAGAAGACGTTGCAGTATCCTTTGTGGATAATGTAGGAAAAGCCTACGAAGCGATGTTTAAGGTGACGTCAGATATAGATACCAATATGCAGACCTCTCTGTACGAGATAATGTCCAACAAATACGTGTATCAACGGGTTGGCTATATTGGAGCAGAGACCTATGGTCAAATTCATGAAACACCCGGTGCAGGAAAATATGAACACGAAAGAGTGGACTACATATGGGAGAATCCTTCCTATTCCACCGAAGAACAAACAGGCGAAGTAATTGAGCATCTGCTGCATACACTTACAGCGTTAGGATTCCATTATGCATTCCCAGACATATGGGCCTGGGATAACCCCTCTTCAGATGTACGATTAGCAGTTCAGGAAGCTATAGATTCAGGGCATTACGATGTTGAGAGTTATGATGGGCTCAGAGATGACCCTGAAGCTTATTATAGGGTTATCTCACAAGAATATGCGTATTGGATGATCATGGCGGAATGGGATTATTTCGACGTGATCGGTATGGAACCAAACGAAGAATGGGATATAGCTACACCATCTGAAATGCAGGAAGAATTACCTCTGGGTCATGCCCTTTATACGTCTAGTGTAGCGGACCTTTTAACAAAACCTGAAGAATCTTTAATGCGTAATCTCTTTGGGCGTTAATTATTGTTGACTGGCTGTGTAATTTCGCAGCCAGTCGCTGACCAACCGTAGATTGTGTCAGTTCATTTTTGAATCATAATAAATTGGCGTATTTGTCCTTAGGTATTTAGACCAAAGGAATCTGATTTTGTACTATCAACAACCCGATGTCTAGGTTAGACGAATTGACCGGCACAATGGCCGGAAGCCCACGCCCATTGAAAGTTATACCCGCCCAATGGCCCGGTCACATCCACTGCTTCCCCGATAAAATACAGACTATTAACAGTGGTGGATTCCATTGTTCTGGATGACAACCCTGCAGTATCTACTCCGCCAAGGGATACTTCGGCCATTCGGTATCCCTGAGTGCCAGACGGGGTAAGTTCCCAACTGGTTAGCATGTTTGAGAGTGACAGTAAATCTTTGCTGGACAACTGGTTGATTGGCTTGTTGCTTTGGTAGCGACTTGAAAATGCCCGAGCAAAATTTCTTGGTAGCACTGAGGATAATACTGTCGCTAGTTCTGACTTGGGTCTGTTGCTTTGTTCTCCTTGTAGGAAATCAATGACATCTACATCGGGTATGAGATTAACCTTGATTTTCTGACCTTGCTTCCAATAGGAGGATATCTGCAAAATAGCCGGCCCACTCATACCTCGGTGGGTAAAAAGTATATTTTCTTTGAATGTGACATTGTTACACGATACGGTGCAGGGTATGGAGAGTCCCGAAAGCTCTCTACAAAATGCCTCATGTTCCCCTCGGAACCTTAGCGGAACCAGGCCTGGATTTATATCAGTTATTTGCATGCCAAAGGTCTTGGCTACTTCATATGCGTATCTGGTAGCACCCATCTGTGGTATTGAGGGGCCGCCCGTAGCTATTGTTAGGGATTCAGATCGGAAAATGCCGTGGCTGGTGGTTACTGTGAACCCGTCTTTTCTGGATATTCGGGTAACCTTACAATTCACCATAGTTGTTACACCAGCATCCGCTGCTTCACTGGTAAGCATATCTAATATCGCACTAGATGAGCCGTCACAGAACAGTTGTCCCAGCGTCTTTTCGTGGTAGGGAATTCTGTGCGTTTCTACCTTTTCCAGGAAATGTTCTGGTGAATACCTGGTCAAAGCGGAGATGCAATATTGGGGGTTGTCAGATTGGTAGTCACTGGGAACTGCTCCCCAGTTTGTAAAATTGCAGTGCCCACCTCCAGATATGAGTATTTTCTTGCCGACCCGATCTGCATGTTCCAGTACTAGGACCGTTCGATTCCTTCGTCCAGCTTCAATTGCACACATCAGGCCAGCAGCTCCGCCACCGATTATTATTGCGCCGTATGTATTTTGAGATGTCTTCATTAATTATTTACCGAAACGTGGTAACTGAGAGCGAAGGTTTCTTTGTTTGAGTATATTCGCCTTGTTATTGTGTAACAACTCACGTAAATGAGAGGGTGCACACATTTGACTAGGAATTGGTGTATCAATGGACCGACTTAGTCTCAGTGTATAATCTGACTACTATGAAACATGATGTTCGCGATACAAGTAAATTTATGATCACAGCTTTAGCTGTTGGTCATTCTGTTTTTCATTGGATTCTTCAAAGTTTTGTAGTGGTTTTACCTGAAATACAATCTGCATTTCAACTTAGTGCGGTGGGTGCAGGTGGGATCTTGTCAGCGAGAGAACTTGCCTCGGGGGCTGTCAGGCTGCCTGGTGGTGTATTGTCTGACGTGCTTCGGAAACATTGGGG
>CAZVRK010000061.1:0-3390 GCA_964629875.1 uncultured Dehalococcoidia bacterium
AACCTCCCTTTTGTATATCTATGTTATGTCGTTCAAATTGTTATGGCTCTATACGTACAGTATCACCTATGTTGATAGATCCGCCGTTTATAACTACTGCTAACATACCTCGTTGTCCTTGAATGGCGTCGAGAAGACCGGGGCGGATGGCATCCATTTTGCCACAGGCGACGCATGGCCCCACGAGTTCTAATGTTACGCTATCTCCCACAAACAACACTTGTCCTGATTCCGTCGTGCTTAGGTCTAGACCTGAGGTAGTAATGTTCTCTTTAATCTGACCAGGCTCTAAGTCAAATTTTTCTAGAGTTTCCTGGTCCATGACTAATACTTGCCGAGTATTGTCAGGATTACAGCTTCTATCACCTTCTATACCTGAGCCAGCAATTAATGTTGCCGAGTTAACCGGAGCTGATGGAGTCCCTTTTATTCTAGCTATATGTAGTGCGGTTACATTGCCGTTTTGCATCGGTCTTCTCCATATTGTAGGTGTATTAGAGTTGTGCTAATCTGTTGCCCACTGATCTGGAATCACGTTGGTTGCTAAATAGTACCACAAATAGGTTGTTGACACTGAAACCGCATGCGTCTCCGGCGGAATTATCAATGATTGCTCATGAACATATACAGATTAAGGTCAGTCCCAGTCGATAATTAAATATCAGGAAATGCACAGTAATTTTGGATTATCTTTAATGGGGCACGAATAGTACAAGATCATATGAGACAAACCGGCGATCATAACGAGGCTGTGCAAGCATTTCTGGAGAAACACAAACCAATAATTAAACGTTAATAGCAGTTGTTATTTATAGTTCTAATCGGCTAATTTAAGGAGAAATGATATATATGCCAGACTTAAATGTTACGGCTAACGAAATAGCGAAAATTCTTAAGGAATCAGGTCAGACGATTTCCGTGTCGGAATCTTCCTGCGGAGGGCTTATATCGGCTTGCCTAGTATCTATTGCAGGAGCTTCTGATTATTATGTCGGTGGAGCTGTTGTTTATACTAGAACTTCTCACAAAGGGTTATTGCAGGTGCCGGATTCTACTATGTCTGGCATGCGCGCCAGTACTGAGGAATATGCCTTGCTGAATGCAAGGACTATTAAAGGGGAACTTGGTACTACTTGGGGGTTAAGTGAAACCGGAGCTAGTGGGCCGACTGGGAATAGGTATGGAGATTCAGCAGGCCACGCATGTATTGCTGTGTCGGGCCCAGTTGAGCGTAGCTTGACAGTTGAGACCGGAGAAAGCGATAGAGAAGCTAATATGTGGGTTTTTGTTAGAGCCGCCTTCGATCTATTGTCAGAGTGCATAGCGCAGTCCAATGCGTAGATGTATTTTAGTAATCACAATAGAGAAGTGAAAAACATTCTATTAGAAACGACATATAATTGAATCGTTCTAATCTGTATCAACAAGTAGCTTATCCTATGCGTATATTGCGGCAACGCAATTTTGCCCTAGTGTGGTCAGCCAACATGATGGGTGCGATGGGTAATCAAACTGAAGCATTGGTCCTGGGTTGGTTTGTGCTTACTCTTACGGATTCGCCTTTTCTTGTTGGTCTTATCACGGCCGCTCGGTTATTTATGAATCCTTTGGCTATTTTCGCAGGAGCAATAGCTGATCGATTTCCTAGGAATTTATTGTTAGCGATTGTCGAGTTTACGGTGGCAGCAACCGGGTTGTTAATGCTCGTCCTGATAACCACTGGCTCATTAGATGAACCTCATGAAGTAGTATATATATTTGCTGTAACGTTGTGTGTTGGTCTGGCTAGAATTTTTCAAATGCCTACCGTTCAGTCATTAGCTGCTGATACTGTTTCCCCTGATCAAGTTTCCAGTGCTGTTGCTTTAACAAATATGGGGATGAATGTCCCTTTGATACTAGGTCCTTTAGCAGGTGGCCTGCTGTTTGAAAAATATGGCCCTCAAGGTGCTTATATGCTTGTCTTGAGCCTGCATACTATGGCAGGGATATGTGCTTTGTTTGTCAGGACTGTCAGAGTTCAAGCTGGCTCTAGTCAGGCTTCAGTGTGGTCTACGGTAGTTGAAGGCTTGAGATACGTTAAGAAACAGGAAGCTATCTGGGCAGCTCTTGTTTTGGCGGCTATTATTAATTTAACTGGATTTCCATTTCATTTCACTTTGCTTCCGGTTTTCGCGAGAGATGTTCTGGGAACGGGAGCAGCAGGGCTAGGGGTTCTTACTGCCGCCTTTGGGCTAGGTGGATTATTGGGCTCATTGTGGTTAGCGTCAATCAGGGATTTGAAAAGAACAGGGCTATTGTTGATTACCTCAGTACTAGTATGGCATGCCACGATGATTGTTTTTGCTATATCTCGTGACTTCTCTACTTCGTTCGCGATTCTATTATTGTCTGGAATGGCATTCTCAGCCTCAATTGCTCTGATAGTAACCGTGATGTTTAAAGCCGCTTTGCCCGAGTATCGAGGGCGTATCATGGGGGTTCGTGTCCTTGCGATCTCCGCCCATACGTTGGGCAGTGTTAATACCGGGTGGATAACAGGTTTGCTTGGAGCACCGATAACTGCTGTTATAAACGGGGTATCAGGTATAGTCTTAGCTTTGTTGTTAACACTGATTACGCCCAAGTTGAGAAAAGCCTAGCTAGTGAAAATTATGCAATATACCTATTGACTCTACTGTGAAGGCTCCATATAATAGCTCCTACACTTTAGAAGGAGTTCCTGTAAAGGATGCTCATTACCTAACCTGAAAATAGTACGGCAAGGGTACCTAAGCAGCGGCTTGGGGTTTAGCCCCGCCGCTCTTTCTTTTTGTGTGGCACATTAACAATTGAATAAGAAGTCTTTTTGTAATGCTAGAATTATCCAATCGAGTTTGGAGTTCCTAGCGTGGGTCAAATTATTAAGGGCATACGGTGGATGCCTTGGGACCAAAGGCCGATGAAGGACGCGGTAAGGCTGCGATAAGCCTCGACAAGCCGTCTAACGGGCATAGTCGGGGATTTCCGAATGGGGAAACCTGTTCCGGTGTTGAGCCGGTTCACCTCAACCTAGTTGAGGAGGTAAGCGGGGGAACTGAAACATCTAAGTACCCCGAGGAAAATAAATCAACCGAGATTCCCTCAGTAGTGGCGAACGAACGGGGAAGAGCCTAAACCATTATGACTTAGTGGCGCGAGGGCCTATGTCATAATGGGGTTATAGGGAACACCTTAGATCACCTCGATAGATCTGAAGGAGTTACAAATTCTATTTATAGTCGAAGGACCCTGGGAAGGGCCGTCGTAGAAGGTGAAAGCCCTGTAGACGAAATGAATAGAACTCCTGGAGTTTATCCTAAGTACCACGGGGCACGGGAAACCTTGTGGGAAGTCGGGGGGACCACCCTC
>CAZVRK010000062.1:0-3355 GCA_964629875.1 uncultured Dehalococcoidia bacterium
CCGTTATTTCCTTCCAGAACCAACTCAATTATTGGTGTGTCACGACCTTTAGTAATCGACATGACATCACCTGTTATTTCGGCATATTTGCCGAAATATTCCTTGATATTCTTTTTGAGTGAGTTCTTCGTTATACCTTTTACTAGTTCTTCTGCAGTAATAACCAACACATCATCTTTATCAGATTTAATAGAAGAGGGAGCTGGTAAAGTAGGTTCTTTTTTGACCAAGTCGGCACTCGACCTGTCGCTTCCCGAATGTACTGGATCGATCTTTTCTGATTCGCATCCGAGAATGCTCACTAGAGAGACTATGGCCATTAGCGTTACCACAATACAAACAAATTTGCGACCTAGTTTCTTCACAATCATAAAAGTGCCACCTAATTCAAGATGAAAAGAAATGATACCTGATTCCATTTACACGAAAAACGCTTAAAAATACTTTCCCATATATAGTGCATCTATTTCCCATTTGCTTTGTATTTAATATATATACGCCAACCAAAGAATCCTATAAATGCACTCAGGATTAAATACACCACAACGTTGTCAGAAAAGCCAATTGCCGAAGATATAAACCCAAGCACGCTAAACAACAGTGTGCAAATTAATACGATAACGAAACAACTCAGATATTTTCTAAATATTCCCACAATTGATCGAAATATTAACCTCATGGGCCAAGAAAAGAAAGAGGACTGATAATCCCGATATCAGATTGATCCTCTTAACGAAGCGCCAATGCAGAGATTATAAGAATTAATAACACTAAAAGTGAGATGTATCAATCTAGCAAGTGTAGTATCACAACGAAGATATTATTATGAGGCTCAGCTAAACCCTTCTGTCCATTAGCGACAAACCATCGATTTACAACTGTGTAGGCAATCCGCTATCTTTCCAAGACTCCATGCCACCTTCGACGTACGAAACGTGTTTGAATCCTAAGCTTCCTAATGCCTGGGCGCTCACGGCTGCCCTATTCCCCAATTTTCAAGTCGTAATGATCAGTGCGTCCTTGTCAGCTAATCTAGGGTCCAAATCAGCAAGGTCTATTAAATTTTCAGAGGCATCTACCAATTTATCCATCGATATGACTATACTTCCATCAACAATGTCCTCGTCTGGAACATTATTCGGGTCTCTAGTCTCAATTAAAATTGCAGTTGTAGACTCTCGTAACAAACTATAAGCGTCAGTAGGGCTGATAGATGTAGTCACTTGCTTAGCTAACTCGGCCAACTTCTGGAAATCATTCTGCATTACGTATATCCTCACGTTGCGGGTGGACCGGCTGGGAAAACCAATCCACCCTACACGACTATCCTTCCCGCGTTATCAAGAAGGAGTCGCGCATCACATAGTATACACGAAACATAATTTACATCTGCCAAAGGCGAACTATCACACCAATGCCTATGATTTCTTCGCCTATCATCCTAACTTCATATTTATATCCATCATCTAGCGTACTATCTCCAACTATACGTTGATAACAGCAAGGGTTGTTGTTATGAAAACCGTAGATATAATATGCGACAAATGAACATGATAAATGACATTCCCAATCAGGACAATTTAGAAACTTTCACCAAAGACCAACTTATAGACATGATTCGGAAACAACAAGAGCGAATAGACAGCCTTCATTATGCTCTAAGTGACTTATCAAAACGAATAGAGGACGGCGATCCTGATATTAAAGCGATCTTGGAACGACAGCGTTCTGTATACAAAACTAAATCAGGATTCAGTCCAGAAGACGATGCGATGATAGAGTCATTATTAGATCCTTAATATTTCTTGAAAAATATGGCAGCGATATAGATGCAAATCAGTTCTATAGCAATCTGTAGGCACCACATATGTCCTAATGAACATGCAATATGCAAATCCGATAACTAACCACACTGCGATATGCGTATTGCAGGAGTAAATTAGCTAAACAAATGTACAGTGCGAATCAAAAGCACATCTTCGTATGGACAGCTAAACACTAGAAATCCGACTTGCATTGTCCACCTACCTCTACATGCGCATCCTGAAAATCATTTCTATACGGCGTCAGAATCTTCGTTAACTCCTTGTAATCGACAATCAGTTCTCCGTTAACATCATAAGATTCCGCTGCAATTGCTTTCTGAATAAGTTCTTCCCGGTACTGCAGGACGGCTGCAAAATAGATTTCGTCAATGACGGATAAATTGTCTCTAGCCTCTTTACAAGGCAAGGACGTCAATCCAAGAAATCTGTGCATATAACGTGAATGAAGGTATGGATACCTAAATGAGATCAGGATTGGCGTATTAACAGGATCATTATTGGATAAATCAACGGCAGAAAGATCCAGCGCAAAAGCATTTTCAATTTTCATGAATCTGCGCGCTTCAGGATTAGGTATGAATAACAAACTAGCCGTTAAAAGTAATATCACTAGTAAAATTAAATGATGTACTTTAATAATAATATTTGCTCCATACAGAAAGATATATAAACACTGATAATTCCACCAATGCTTACAACCGTCCTGTTACTCTTCCTAAATCGGTTAAGTAATACCTATTACCTTGCCAGTCCATATGGACTGGCTTCTCCTGACAAATGTACTTTGTATTCAACAGTGTAACTAGTGCTGATTCAAATCGATATTCCCAACGAAATCTTCCGTTCTTAGTCAACTCGAAATCACCCGGGTAATCTACAGAATACTTTTCCAGTTTAAGTGCTGTATGACGTCTTAGCCAATCTTTGGTAATAATGTTTTTACAGTGGTTAGTAAAACCAAATGATTCCATATACAAACAAGCACTGATTATAATAGATAAATATATGTGAAATGGCATCACATTCCACATAAACTTTTTCTGACAATATCTACGATCATTAAACTAATCATACGCGGTATCATTATTCTGTAAATATGACTATATAAGCTTATATGCTGGATTCACATAGCCCAGAACAGCTATGATTAGTGACAAGTGTCAATATCATCACCTAGGAGAAAATATGTATATCGTTAATATAGCTATAGAAATAAAAGAAGGATTCAAGGATCAATTTATAGAGGGTATAAAACAAAATGCTAGTCATGCGCAAAATGACGAACCAGGATGTTTACGGTTCAATGTCATCCAAGATGCTAATAACGCTAATAGAATTTGGGTATATGAAGTATATAAGGATGAAGCAGCTTTTCAGGCACATACTCAATCCCCACACTATTTGAAATTCAGGTCAATGAGCGATGAATGGAGAGAAGATATCGGTGTATACGGAGCAGGAAGAGGTTGCTCAAATATTTGGCCTCCAGACAATCAGTGGTCATAGATTTACAGAAAATAAGTCCCCAA
>CAZVRK010000063.1:0-3349 GCA_964629875.1 uncultured Dehalococcoidia bacterium
ACTAATAAATCTGACCTGATTAACATGGCCAATATAAATGCCAGTAAGACATTAGATATAGGACCGCCTAGCGCTACAAGCGACGTCCCTATCTTACCTACACGCAAATTTCTAACATTCACAGGAACCGGTCTGCCCCACCCAAACCCTACGACCAATAACATACCAGCTCCGACGGGATCCAAATGTCTTAAAGGATTTAATGTTAATCGCTTTGAATGTTGAGCAGTCCGATCACCAAGCATACGGGCGATAAGGGCGTGACTAAATTCGTGCACAGTTACAGCAATAATAACTGCGGCACAAATCATAGTCATTAATTTAATAAAGGAACCCGGATCACTAAGTAACAATTTATAGGAGCTGATGAGCATTGACGGTTAAATATTATTCGTCATCTGGTTCTTCTTGCTCTTCTTGTGGCTCTGGATCCTGATTAAATGAAGCCCCTGGTAAAATAGCTCTAGTCCGCTCTCGTCTTGAATGCTTCGGACGAGGCATGTTAATTAGCTTTTCTTTAAGATCTTTGTACAATTTCGCCGTAGCTTCCGAAGCATCTATAACTATCCCATTGACACCAATATCTCGGAGAGCTTCCAAATCTTTACCCACAGGAGGTGCTGATACCTCCAATAAGATATATTTATCTACGCGTCTGCTAATTACTGATAAATCAGCTAGGTCTTGGATGCTCCAAGGACTGGAAACATTTTTCATAGAGAGTAAAAATACATCCACTGGCAATGAGGCTAGAGCCCGAAGCTTATCTTCTTCAAGCCCGATGTCTATGCACAATACCCTGGCAATTTGATCGCAAACTAAATTCGATGCAGCTGTACCTTCCACATTGAATACTACCAAATCTGAACCATCATCTTGGTACCCTTGCGCTTGGCCCTCTGATAGCTCGGATACTTTGGCTCCCCATGGTACATTCCCCAAGGGTTTTGTGATCTTTTTGACGTCAGATGGAGTGTTTAATCCTTTAATTATTACAGCGTCTACTGAGGATTTAGATACCATAGTGATAGCTTTTTTATGATCCTCAGACACCAAAGATATTAAGGCGATGCCAGGTAATTTCTCTGCACGTGATGCACCAAAACCTAACGGAGCAGGAGCTCCCTCCCTAATACTGTCCAACAGATCTAAAAATTTATTCATTTTTACGAATCCTTCATTAGCTTGAATACAAAATAGCCATTACCCATTAAACATATACCGCCATGAATATATGTTTAGCGCTGGAACTTATTTCACAACCACAAGCAAGTGTTTATCTACAGTGGCTGCCATATGCGTTTATTGCCATCTCTAACTACTTTACCGATTTGTTGACCAGGCGGAAAATGACCTGCGGCCACTATCCAGTTTTCTTTTTCTGCAAGATCTAATAATTTTTCACGACTATTAGCGCTTTGGGTTTTATCCCAATCTACACCTGCACACCAAGTCGGCTCCGAAACCTGAGCGATATTATGAAGCAGGTCACCTGCTACCATTCCCTTTTGACCCTCAGAATTGATTACAACCACCTGATGGCCTGGAGTATGCCCCGGAGCAGGAACCACTGATATACCATCAGTGACTTCGTGTTCTCCTTCGACTATCTGCTGCAATCTAAGTCTTCTCAATGGGATAACCTGACGCTGCACGTGAGGACTCTGCTCAAGCATTTTCTCCTCAGTATAATAATCGTAATCAGCTTTAGAGATTATATAGCGTGCTCGACGAAAATTTGGCGCCGGCATACCGCCCGCATACCGTAAATTCCATCCAACATGGTCAGCATGGAGATGTGTGTGTATAACAAAATTTACTTGATCAGACGGAGATACATTAGTATTAGTAGTATTGTCAGGAGGAGCCAACACATCACTGACCAATTCATACAGATTGCCGGTTAAGTTACCTCTATCCGGATGAGGACCAGGACCCATACCGGTATCTACCAATATTGTAGCCCCATCCATTTGGAGAACAATAACTCCGTAATAAAGCTGCAATTGCCCATCTTCCAAAGTATCTTTGTAAGATTCCCAAGCAGAATCTGCCACATCTGGAAACATTGCAGATGGAGTTCGTGCCGGCGGCACCATATCTATAACTGCCGTAAGATCTACATTTCCGATTTTGCCCTTGTCTGCCATTTAGATCCTCCTTTTCCAACTACTCCGGCTTCTATATTTATTTTTCTGGATACGATGATACCAACAATTAATATTGTACTAATGAATACAAGTCATACTTACTCAGTAGGTCTCTCCCGCCTAGACCATTAAGTTCAATAACCAATCCCATTCCAACTACAGTCGCTCCACAGTTTTCAACAAGCTCGGCGGCAGCTCGTAGAGTTCCTCCAGTCGCTAACAAATCATCAACGACCAAAACTCGGGAACCCTGTGAGATATCTCCTACCTGTATCTCCATGACGTTTGACCCATATTCCAAAGAATACTCCACTGATAGAGTATCGTAAGGCAATTTACCTTGTTTGCGTACTAAGACTAACGGCTTCTGCATGACATAGGCTATAGGTGCACCTAGTAAAAATCCTCTAGATTCTATTCCGACTATACAATCAAATGCATCCTCAGGATAATGTTCCATCAAACTGTCAATTACATACTTAAATGCATCCGGCAGTGCCAGAAGCGGAGTGATGTCACGAAATAATATCCCGGGCGACGGAAAATCTGGTATATCTCGGATATGGCTTTTTAAATCCATATTAATGAATACTCACTTAAATATATTTTCTAGTATCAGAAAATATGTGTCCGGATCAGTCTATCTACACAAAACCTAAGGAAGTGTAGAATAAGCTCTTCGCTCCGTCAAGATTATTAAGTCTAATATTAGTTAAACAATGATTACCATCATAATTGACTTAATAATAGCCTATATATATAATTTACGAGGATAATAGGTGTCAGTGAAATGGCCCCGGTAAGACGGGGTCATTTTCTGGTGGGAAAGGGCACCTTGGTAATAAATATGCCCCTGTGGCGCAATGGTAGCGCATTCGATTTGTAATCGAAAGGTTAGGGGTTCGAGTCCCCTCTGGGGCTCTTTCGCAATCCATATCGTACGCTGAGGGCTTGCAGATATAGTGTGCGGACCTTACGGGTATAAGTTGTGATATCCGGAGGGATGGGTGAGTGGTTAAAACCACCAGACTGTAAATCTGGCGTCCGGAAGGACTTCGTAGGTTCGAATCCTACTCCCTCCACCAGAAAAATGGAAAAATAAAATAATCTGAACCCGTTGGGGCATGGGCCCAGATAGCTCAGGGGTAGAGCACGTTCTTGGTAAGAACGGGGTCGGCGGTTCAATCCCGCCTCTGGGC
>CAZVRK010000064.1:0-3103 GCA_964629875.1 uncultured Dehalococcoidia bacterium
ATTGGACTAAATCTGGAATATCCATTTGAATAATCCTCCGATTCACCAACGCAACTTCGCAACATGTGAGATTTTCAGTAATTATATAACCTATCCTCTGGCATACACTATTGAAAACCAACTTTCATTAGAATGTCTCAGTAAAACTAAAGATACATCCCATAGATCAGCTTCCCAAATGAACAATCCAATTAATTCCAAAATATTGAAACGTAAACATTACTAACTAGATATCTGAAAATTGATAAATTTCTACCGCGCCCGTATATTTGTAGAAACAACCAAGCCTCAGGACAAATAATGACACACTCCCAATTGCAAATAGATCAAGCTCGCCTCAGTATTGAACTTGATTATGACGCAATAATTGTCGGTGCAGGGATTGCTGGCCTATACCAGTTGTACCAGCTACGAAAGATCGGAATGAAAGTCCGCGTGTTCGAATCAGGAACAGGTGTAGGGGGGACATGGTATTGGAACCGTTATCCTGGTGCCCGTTTTGATTCCGAAAGTTACTCATATGGTTACTCGTTTTCGGAAGAGCTTCTTAATGAATGGGATTGGTCAGAACATTTTGCATCTCAACCCGAAATTCTGCGATATCTCCAACACGTCGCACATAAATTTGACTTGAACAGGGATATCCAATTCTCAAGTGATGTTCAATCAGCAATCTACGACGACACTACGCGTAGCTGGAAAATACAACTGCAAAATTCAGATACCTATACCAGCAGATTTCTAATCACTGGAATAGGCTTACTATCTGAACCCACATTACCCAAAATTGAGGGCATAGAATCTTTCACAGGCGATTCTTTCCACACATCCCGCTGGCCACATGCTCCTGTGAACTTTTCAGGGAAACGAGTGGCCATTATTGGTACGGGAGCTAGTGGCGTGCAAGTAATTCAAGAAATATGCAAAAATGTGGGTCGTCTAAGTGTTTTTCAACGTCGCCCTAACTGGTGCGCCCCTCTTCACAACGCAAATATAGGACCGGATGAAATGAAAGACATCCGGTCTCAATATAACGCAATATTTGAACGTTGCAGCCAAACGCAAGCAGGATTCCTACATACTGTCGACCCAAGAAGCACGTTCGAAGTATCAGAAGAAGAGCGATATGCTTTCTGGGAACACTTATATGCCAGCAAGGGCTTTGGGATATGGCAGGGAAATTTCAAGGATGTATTAACTGATCCCAAAGCTAACGAGGCTATGTCTGATTTCATTGCAAATAAAATCCGAGAACGCGTGATTGACCCACTCACAGCTGAAAAGCTAATACCAAAAGACCATGGCTTTGGAACACGGCGTGTCCCTCTAGAGACAAAATATTACGAATCCTATAATCAGGAGAATGTCGAATTAATCGATATTAGTGAAACTCCTATCCAAAGAATTACTCCAACAGGTATTTCAACTACCTCAGAGGACTTCGATTTAGATTTAATAATATATGCGACCGGATTTAACGCAATATTGGGTAGTTATGACAGAATAAATATCGTGGGTGTTAATAAAACAAGCTTGAAGGAACAATGGAACAATGAGTTATCAACTTTCCTTGGCCTACAAGTCAATAATTTTCCCAATCTATTTATGATCATGGGCCCGCACGCGCTCTTGGGAAATAATCCCAGGAGTATCGAATACAACGTTGAATGGATAACGAATTTAATCGAGTATATGGTGAAACAAAAGTTTACACGAGCAGAAGCAACACCCGACGCAGTAGACAGTTGGCATACTTATGTGTTAAGTCAAGGTGAAGGATTATTGGCAAATCAAGTGGATTCCTGGATGACTGGAATAAACAGCAACATCGAAGGACGACAAAAGCGAATCATTGCCCGTTACAGTGGTAGTCAATACTCATATAGAAAGCGTTGCAATGAAGTTGCTGAAGGTAACTATAAAGAGTTAAACCTAAGCTAACAAAAAGGGGGTTCAGATATGGCTGTAGACCAACAGACATGGCGACGTGTAGCTAGAACTGGCTTAACAGCGTTAGACCAGAATAAAGCTTGCCCTGGATATTTTGTTTATTCACCTTACAACGGTGATGGAGAAGGAAAGGGGTTAACGTTACTTTGTGATATAAACGGGAATGAGCTGCATCGATGGTACCCTCCTACACCTCCTGGCTCTTGGGGATACTTACTTCCGAACGGACATTTATTCTATATGGCCAAATCAGAACAGATAAATGAAGGTAGCATGCCAGCTACTGCCTTCGTCGGTGGCTGGTTGGTTGAACTAGATTGGGATAGCAACATCGTTTGGGAACATCGTAATCCTGCTCAACACCATGACGCCCGACGAACAGATATCGGTGGAGCAATTTTTTTGACTCTTGAAGTAATGCCTCCAGACCTAGTCAGACAAGTACAAGGGGGTCAACCTGACAGCAGTATGGAAGCGGATCATGAAGGTGGAGCTACGGAGACCACTCACATGTGGGCTGATCACATCATAGAAGTCGACGCCGATGGCAAAACGATTTGGGATTGGCATGCTTATGAGCACCTCAGTATTGATAAACATATTATTACCGAGGGAGAGCCTCGTCATGAATGGAGCCACGGAAATACTGTAGTCCCCATAGGTGACGATAAAGTTTTAGCAAGTTTCCGAAACATATCTACCGTTATGATGATAGACAAGGCATCTGGCAATATTTTATGGGAAATTGGAGACGAAGTAATTTCTCGCCAACATGACCCAAGCCTATTACCTAATGGAAACATTTTGATTTTTGATAATGGCGAACGTCGCAGAAATGACGTCCGTATATTTTCTAGGGTAGTAGAAATAAACCCTGATAATAGCCAAGTCACTTGGGAGTATCGCGATACTCCATACTTTAATTTTTACAGTTCACGTATTTCTGGCGCCAGGCGCATGCCTAATGGAAACACCTTAATTACTGAAGGTATGTTCGGCAGGATGTTTCAAGTTACACCATCAGGAGAAGTCGTTTGGGAATATATAAATCCGTACTTTCCCAAAGGACAAGATGGTTATGAAGATAATCGAGTATTCAGGTGTTCCTGGTATATGGAGGGTGAAATTCCCCAAATCTCCAATTCTCAGTAGT
>CAZVRK010000065.1:0-2951 GCA_964629875.1 uncultured Dehalococcoidia bacterium
AAATACGCATATTATATCTAAAGGTAGCCCTCACGACGCCATCGAAAATTGCTACGAGAGAGGTTGGACAGATGGGCTGCCGGTTGTACCTCCAACCCCAGAACGGGTTGCTGCATTGTTGGATTTTGTAGGACTGGACCCAAAAGAAATATTAGGGGAAGTACCTGTCAGGAGTCGCTCTCTCACCGCTGAACAAGCTGCTGCCAATTCTGTAATGGCGGGTTGTTTGCCGGAGTATTTCCCAATCGTATTGGGCACGATGCGGGCACTATTTGAACATGATCCTAATTGCATTCATGAACTTTCTTCGGTTACGAATTCAACCGGAGTTCTGATATTGGTTAATGGGCCAGTCCGTAAACAGATTGGTCTCAACTGCACCGATAATTTACTTAGCCCGGGCAATCGTGCGAACAGTACCATCGCACGTGCTATACGATTAATCCTAATCAATGTTTTCGAACAACGCCCTGGGCTCCTAGATCGAGGATGTATGGGTTCTCCTTCAAAATACAATGTATGTTTCGGGGAAGACGAAGAAAACAGCCCATGGGAGCCATTCCATGTGAGCAGAGGATTTTCTCCAGACGTTTCCACTGTAACGGTAGCGAGCATTCAGGACCCAGCAATGGTGAGTAATCGTTACAGTTCGGGTAATGGAGAAGGCATTATGGATTCAGTTGCTGATGCAATGGCGTCCCATGGGTTAGCTACCTATTTTACCCGTGGAGTCCAATGGTTCTGGATTGTGGGACATTGGCATTCCGAATATATGAGCAGGTTCGACTGGGACAGAGCAAGCATGCAACGGTATGTCCAAAAAGAAGCGTGGCGCAGTAGAGCTCATCTAAAGCGGTTGGGGGCAATACGCGGAGAAGTCATGCCGGAAGATGAGAATGATCCCGTGTTTGCCGCTTATAACCCTGAGGACATTCACATAATTAAAGCAGGCGGGAACAGCGGTATTTACAGTGAAGTTATTATGAATTACTACGGCGTATTTGCCACCACAGTAAAAATTTAAATGCTTGTATCAAAATATATGTGTATAGGAGAGTGTAATGTCTGAAAACGTTGATTCAGAGATGATTCTAGTTGACCCTACAGGTCATAACTTGAACACTTCTAGCTTGCAGATTTCCCCTAGACCAAGTGACCTTCGAGGTAAACGTCTAGGATTATTAGATAACACAAAAGCGAATGCAGAAGTGATATTGCGAAGAATCGCCGATATCTTGGATGCGAAATATGAATTTGCAGATATTTATTACACCAAGAAACACTCATCCAATCTACCTCCGAAACCTGAAGTATTATCTAACCTCCATCAAAACGCGGATATTGTAATAGCTGGGATTGGGGATTGAGGGGCCTGCTCGTCGGGCAGTTTGCACGACGGAATTACTTTAGAACAACAAGGGATTCCTACAGTATCTATCATAACGGATGTATTTATTCCGACAGCAGAAGCTTATACGAAAGTAATGGGATTTACGGAATTTCCGTACATTAGCTGCCAGCATCCTATCTCAAATGCTACTTCTACCGAATTGGAAGAACGAGCTCATCTACTGGCGCCAAAGGTCGAGCTTTTATTTCTCAAAGGTACGTTAATATGACGGGATCAGACCAGTACGTTGAATACCGCGCATAGAAAGCCAAGATTTAGCTAACCGCGGCTTATTATGAATAAAATCACGACTGTCGGGCGAAGTGAGCTCGGAATACAAAGGATGTTATGGATGCTTTAGATGTGATATCTGAATGTCTTATTTCAGTGCACGTTAGACTTATGACCACATGTAAAGACCTAACAGAAGAACAGCTTTGTTGGCGCCCTGTTCCGACCGCAAACAATATCGGTTTCATACTGTGGCACATGAGCCGCCATCAGGATACCCAAATAACAAAAGTAACTAGAGGCAAAGACGACGTGTGGATTACAGACAGTTGGCATCAGAGATTTTCTCAGAGTCCGGATTCACCAGATCCAGGAGATCGAATGGGGTTGAGATCATTATCTATACCGCCCCTTAACGTGCTGCTGGGGTATTCTGAAGCAGTGCATGATCGCAATATTGAGTATGTCTCTAATTTGGATGCCGAAGAACTAGATCAACCCGTTAGCCTGGACAGGCCGATATATACAGTGGGCAATTGTCTGCGTCATTTGATTACGCATCAAAACAATCATCATGGTCAAATTGACTAGATTAGAGGGCTACAGGACGAGACTTGGGATCTTCCAGTCGGAACCGGAGTCATAGTGAATTCATGATCGCCAGGGCCAACGAATCTGTTTATCCAATGGGACCGGGGACGACAAGTTTGTAAAAACGCCGTCAAGCCCGGAATGCCAATAGTTGATATTAGCGCTCATGTTGGCTATTACACTTTGCTAGTAGTTAAACAGCCGGACTTACGATAAGGTACATTCGTTTGAAGCAGTTCCATCTAACTTTTTGTCTTGGAAAAATGTTGAGACTACTTCCCCAATTATTATTATTCGGAGTCAATCGATAAGTTAGAACGTCTAGGTTCTGTGACAAGTAGGGGATTGTTGATCAAGCGAGATTGAACCGGTCTCTCCGAGTTATTGTAGCTATGGCAACTCTATACGTGGACTATATAATAGGTATAATTGATTGAGTAATTATCGGATTGGTAGGGCCAGCCGGTATAAGCGAATTCCAATTACCGGCGAAGGAGATCCATATGCCGAAAGAAACAACTCACCGAGACCCTGAAATAAGGGCGGCAAGGATTGAGAGAAGAGCAAAAAAAAGAGCGGATACCGTTGCTAGGAAACAATCCGTGAAGGCGAGTAAAAATAGAGCCATAGAAGCTTCTTAAGAATTCGAGGGTTAAACTGGCTCTTTGTTAATTAACCCAGGTTTGCAGTTTAAAAGTCTAAACGGCCTATCAAAAATACTGACAGGCCGTTTTTTGTG
>CAZVRK010000066.1:0-2942 GCA_964629875.1 uncultured Dehalococcoidia bacterium
GTATTTTGGGGTGCATTTATTGCAGTTGTGGCAATATTTTTACCGTCATTTATGCTCTTAATTGGCGTTCTACCGTTTTGGCAAATACTGAGGTCACAAAGACATTTTCAGTCGGCCCTACGAGGAGTCAATGCGGCTGTAGTCGGTATTTTGTTAGCTGCCTTATACGATCCCATATGGGTTTCGGCTATTCACGATTCCTTCGATTTCGCTTTAGCAGCGGTGGCTTTATGCTTGTTGATGTTTTGGAGGGTCGCACCGTGGATCGTAGTCTTAGTAACCTTTCTTGGTGGCCTAGGTATAATCGGATTATCAAGCGTAATTTAAAAGTCTGAATGGACTTATATTGATTGGTCTTGTATAAATCTGTCAGTACGATTTCTTCCGGCTTGGTACGTTTTGTAAAAAGCCACCCAGATCAATATTCCAGATATGATCGCGGCTAAAATGATCCCGAGTATACTGACGACACCTATCGAGCGATCTTCGGGGGTAGTGAGTGTGATTGTGATGGGGGAATTGTGTTTTTGATTTCTCTCGGTAGACTCTGACTCTCTTCTTATTTCTTCGCTAACTTCTTTACTAAGTGTTTTACCGAGATTTTCTAGGAATTCTACGCTTGCTGCAAACTTTTGTGGGTACACTCTCATGGATATTGTGGAGCTTTCTGAGTCATTATTGCTGGAAGAAACGACGCGGTCTATGATCACATGATCATTCTCTGCGTATGATTTGATATCAGTGAGCCTTTTCGACACCTTTGTGGTTTCAATTATAAGGAATGCTGAAGGTGGATCTGGAATGATATCATGCGGTGTGACGATAGATATGTATATAGAGGACATGTCTATACGGCCTTGCAAAAAGTTCATCTGGCCTTCAAATCGCTCAATTTCTGACCGTATTCTAGTTAATTCTGATTCTATAGATAGAATGTCCGATATACTTTCAGCATCCCCTAACAGATTTCTTAAGCTTGTTTCTTGAGTATACAAACTTTTGAGACGTGCGTTGATGTCTATAACCTGACTGGAAACGTCTTCAATACCTGCATTATGGCTCACCGCCAAGCCCAATTTTTTTAGGCTGGTTATAGTGGATTCATAATGTTCTTGCGGAACTCTTATAGTCATATTTGCTTGCGGATAATTTGTGCCACCATGGGTGGATAGATTTTCGACAAATCCTCCGTGCTTACTGGTGATTGAATTTATAGAGGTTATGGTTGATTCAATGTTAGATACTTCTATAGTTATGGAGGCTGTATATATGACCTTACGGTCATATATTGTCGGGCTAGGGGTATCTCCGTCGTCCGATATATTTTGGTTTAAGGAGAATTCTTCTTGTATGCGTACATGGCCCGGTGCGTTGGCCGTAACGTGCTTGTCATCTGGATATGGTTCGGAGGTTAGAGAGGAATTTGGTATGAAGTCTGGACTTATGGATAACTGTGATTCTGGATTAGTTCCAGAACTACATCCGGCCAGGACCATGACTAATCCGATAATTAAGAGTAATAACCTTTGCATTATCAATTATATGACACGTGAGTATTAGACTCTATTATATCAACTCATGTATTCTGAATATATAGCTGTTCCATTTCTAGAAGTCTAGACTTTACTCTAAGACCACCTGCTCCATATCCTGTCAACTTGCCGTTGCTGCCAACAACTCTGTGGCAGGGTATAACTAACGAGAATCTGTTTCTAGCCATAGCCTGACCTGCAGCCCTGGCTGCTAGTGGACTTCCTGCAGCAGCAGCTAGCCATCCATATGTTCTGGTTTCGCCTAAAGGTATCGTTCTGCAGGCAACCCAAGCTGCTGCAACAAAAGGAGTTGTATTTCGTAGGTCAAGTTGTATTTGTTCGAGGCTATCGAGTTGCCCATCTATGTATTGGAAGATGCGATTCTTTATTTCGTCGCATCGTAATGGTGAATACGAATTATATTGCTCAAATTTGTCGAGTAATGGGACGATATCTTCAACTCTTGGCTTTAGGTACAGGCATTGTAATCCAGTCTCTCCGTTAATTAGGCCGACCCATCCTAAATTGGTTTCAAATACCTCAGATCCGGAGTTACTCATGTCCAGTGCCTTTATTGGGTCTTAGTATATTGAATATTAGTAGAAAGCGTAATTTGCGCCATGCTTGTATTAGTTCGTCAGTCTGAGATATGTCAAGTTCGTGCTGGCTGTACATTGCTTGGACATACGCCTTGGTAATAATTGAAATGTAAGGGTTCGAGGTGTTGATGGATTTCTCTAAATCCTGTTGGTATTCGTACGGAGTTTGGTAGCGTTCTGCCTGTGCCCCGGTGATCCGACCTAATATTGTCATATTTGTATAAGTTCTGTGAGGATTACCTTGAGACGACATGTATTTTGCCCACAAAACCATAATGCTTATCGTAGAGACCAGCAAAACAGCGATTGTCATCAGGACTGCTGGAGGTATGTTCAACAATCGGTTTAACCAGTCCCCTTGAGCTTCGCTGGAGCGTGATGTTTTGTTATTGGAATAATCTTCTTCGCAATCTTCGTCGTCATCTTCGCAACCGAATAAAAACTGTCCAGATATGTTGCTTGCAGGTTTCTCCTCAGGTTCTGGGATGGAGTAAGTTATAGGAGGAATGCTGACACCGGGTGTGGGCTCAAAAGGTATCCACCCGTAAGCAGGGAAAAATACTTCAACCCATCCGTGCGCGTCGCTGTCATTTATTATATATATATCTGCTCCTGTAATTTTCTGGCCTTCCGAATAGCCAGTAATAAATCGTGCTGGTATATCTATGGATCTCAACATCACTGTCATCGCTGAAGCGAAATACTCGCTGTACCCTTTTTGTTGATCGAACAGGAAGTGATCTACTCCGTCGCTATCGAAAGGAGGAGGATCAATCGACAAGCTATAATCTAATGTTTTAAGGTATTGTTC
>CAZVRK010000067.1:0-2940 GCA_964629875.1 uncultured Dehalococcoidia bacterium
ACGTATCTAAGATGTGAAAATTTGCCATCCTTCTTTGTGTAAACAGCCATCACTCTACCTTCCCCCAAATCGCTGTTAGCACTGTGATGGACGACGGCTACCTCATCGTTCTCATACAACACCTCCAGATTGTCAATAAGCGTATGGAAGCCACCATCGGCAGTCCAATCCAACGCCTCTTGTCTGCTTAGATTACGTGTCGGTGACACGTATCGGAAATCGTCGGTCAACAATTCTGCGAGTTTGTTGGAATCTTTGTTGGCAAAACCTTCCTTCCATGCTTCGAACAATTCCGTACCTGAAGCCACAGTTTCCTCCAATGCTAAATCGATTGGGGTCGGAGGTATATTAGCCACGTGTGGAGTGCATGTCTAATCATTGGACAGCGGAACCGTGGTGAGTGAAGCGTTGGCCGTATCGCTGGGCTAACTGTCCTGATGGTAATCGATTAACTCATCGTTGGCAGTGTCCATTTCTTGACTGTGGTCCTTTACTAAGTTATATATCTTAACGAATTTTTGCTAAGACTTTTAGCCTTTAGTAGTAGGCACTCGTTATTGCACTTAGTGATGTAAATCATTAGGATGAATCCTTTTGGGAGTAAGCAAGATATAAGTAATGGACAATTGCTGCCAAGACAAGAGCTGGGAGATTGACCGCCTACGAGAACATCAGTCCAAGGTGCTGTGGATTGTATTGTGGATCAACGTCTGCATGTTTGCTCTAGAAGTAACTGTTGGACTGTTGGCGGACTCGACTGCGCTCCTAGCGGATTCGCTGGATATGCTTGGTGATGCCCTCGTTTACGGGTTTAGCCTGTACGTGATCGGGCGTAGTGAGAGGTGGAAGGCAGGTGCCGCCTTTCTGAAAGGAGTCTTAATGGCGGGATTCGCGGTGATGGTGCTCGTCCAAGTCGGCGTCAGTTTGATGTTTTCAGAAATCCCTGATTTCCGGATGATGGGTCTCATAGGGATAGTGGCACTTGTGGCCAACGGGGTTTGTTTGGTGCTCCTCACTCGACACCGTAGCGATGATTTAAACATGAGTTCTACTTGGTTATGCTCCCGCAATGACATTATCGCGAATGTAGGTGTTTTGGCAGCCGCCGCCGGAGTGTTTATATTCAGTTCACCTTGGCCAGACCTAGTTATAGCTCTAGCAATTACCGCAGTGTTTATAAAATCGTCGGCTTACGTTATCCAATTGTCGGTAACAACACTGCGTAGTACCGAATTACAAGAGAACCTAATAGAGCCGAGGCAGCCTGTTGTGCTTATGCTTAGTCGTTGCCCAGCGAAAACCTGTTCTGCTAATACGTGCAGCTGTGGGGCTATTTGAGCCCTTCTGTTAGGCCCTATTATCACAACCCTGTGATATTTTCGTCATCCGAACAGGATGTGGACGGACGTTGGATCACCTTTTTGTCTGATGTGAAATTACCAAGGACATCATCCAGCTGCCTCCCCAATTTGTATTCATGCCCATAAAGAGCCATATAGATTTTGCGTTTAAGGTTGTAACCAACCGGTTCTTGACCAATCCTGACGTGGCTCTGGCATATCTCTCTGATATATAGAAGTTGGCCATCATTTAAGTTAACTTCCGCCAAGAGACCTTTGTTATTATCATCCATCGTAAATAAAACAGCTCCAGCTATCTTCTCTATCAAATCTAATGGAGCTGGAATTTGAGCTGATGCAACTAGAGGTCGCATAGCGGAAAACATAATCTCCCCATCAGAATCATCAATCATCACCGTCAGGTTGTCATCTATGAATAATGCTTCATTAGGAGTTAATTTCAACACTTTCCAATGGGTATTAAATAGTTCATCATCTTCAATTGTTGTCATGTCAAGCCACCTTAATGGACAAATGTTAAATTCAATGGGCCTATATCTGACCTTTATGCAGGCAATCAGGGTGACAAATTAGAAGTCGCTCGAGCCAACCGGCCCGAAATAGTCCTTATCTACCGGAACGTTCATGATCGGGACAGTCCGGAAGGATTGAGGCAAAAGGTAGTCTGGGTGCAGGGTTTGAAGTCTTCTACAGGCATATCTTTTCCCCATTAGAAGTTGTTAATTACATAGTTTGGGCAGTACCAGTAACCCCTCGTCCGGGTCTCCCAGGACATCTGTGTCGGAGTTAAAATGTAATCGACCGGTGTAGGCATTTATGATGGCGTCGCAAGCGTTACGATCAAGGTCATAGCCGTAGTTTTCCATTCCCGAGACCAACGGCGTTAGTTTGGAGATTAGGTAGCTCACACCGATGCGGCTATGCTTGGGTGGTACCTTTTCGCCAAAGAGCAGCGTCTTGGTCGCGTGGGGATAAACCTCGATAACGTTGTAGCCCGCGGACCGGAGTTCATGGTTGAGGCGAATCCCTCGGTATATTAGATCACTGATTATGGAACCCTTATTGGTATAAAAACAGCTGATCCCGATCTTGGCCATTTCCAATTCCAATAATCGGCCTTTTCTATCGGGAAATGAAAACCGGCATTCGCACGCTTGCTCCAGACAGCAGAGCCCGGAAGGCAGGTTCAATGGGGCACCAATGGAGACCAATGCCGGACGCTCTTGTTTAATCAGTTTGGTCAACTCTATATCTTCATAAAAACTTCCTAATCGGGTCAATCGAGAATCTGGATCTAATATCGCCACCAGAGAAGGCTTTTTGTTGGAAGCCCTCAAGCCAACTCCTAAAACCGACATCTAATCCTTTACCTTCTTGAACTTGATTATTTATCGAACACTGCAACTAACGTTGTGCGAGGCCAGAAAACTAATTCGGCCTCGCGTGGAACTCAGTGGGCCTTTATTGATTCCGCCGGCCCTATCTCAGGTTTTCGACCATACTTCTAACATTTGATCTCATCAAGTCTATGTAAGTCGGTTCGGTGTCGTCTACCAACGCGCGAATGAGACCCACCTTG
>CAZVRK010000068.1:0-2921 GCA_964629875.1 uncultured Dehalococcoidia bacterium
GGCGACATGATGGGCGGCGACATGATGGGCGGCGACATGGGTGGCGGCTTCGGTGATTTTGGAATGGACTTTGGCGGACAGGATATGTTCGGCGGCCCTGATATGGGTATGGGCATGGACATGGGCCCACAAGATATGTTCGGCAGCCCTGATATGTTCGGCGGCCCTGATATGTTCGGCGGACAGGATATGTTCGGCGGACAGGATATGTTCGGCGGACAGGATATGTTCGGCGGCCCTTCTATGGGTGACTTTGGCCCTGGATTTGGACCAAAGGGTTCCGGAATGGCTGACCCTTACGCTTTTGAGAAAATGGGTGGTATGAACGACCCATTTGGCATGAACGACCCATTTGGGCAACCCGACCAGATGGATATGATGATGTCGGATATGTTCGGTATGGACCCGAATGCTTTTGCCGATCCAAGCATGGGCGGCATGATGTTTGAAGGTCCCGATGCCATGTTTGATGCAGAAGTGTTCGGATTTGGCGGCGTAAGAACTGACGATGCAATGTTCGCCCAAGAAATGGCTATGGGATACGCACCAGATGAATTCATGAGTATGGGTGGCGATTTCACATTTGATATGGCCAAAGACATGGACTTCATGGGCTTCAATGAGATGGGTGGCGATGGTGTCATGGGCATGGCAATGGCAATGGATGGAGACCACTTTATGGAAATGGGTGGAGACCGTACCTTCGCCATGGTTGAAGCGATGGGATTTGATTCCATGATGGGTATGGGTGGCGATCATATGCATGATTTCGCCATGGCAATGGATAAACAACACTTCCAGAGCATGGGAGCAGATCAGACCTTCGACATGATAGATACTATGGGCTTTGATACCTTCATGGATATGGGTGGCGATCATATGGCTGACATGATGGGCGCAATGGATGCGTCCCACTTTCAGACCATGGGTGGCGATATGATGATGGATATGGCCATGGGCATGGAGGGAGACCACTTCATGGAAATGGGCGCTGATCGTACCTTTGGTATGGTAGACACAATGGGCTTTGATGCCTTCATGGATATGGGTGGAGAACACATGATGGACATGGCTGGGGCCATGGACAAACAACATTTTCAGCAATTCGGCGGCGATCAGACTTTCGCAATGGTTGAGAGCATGGGCTTCGACAGTTTCATGGGCATGGGTGGAGAACACATGGCAGATATGATGGGCGCCATGGAAATGTCCCACTTTGAGACTATGGGCGGCGACATGATGATGGATATGGCCATGGGAATGGAAATGGATCATTTCCAGGCTATGGGAGCTGACCAAACCTTCGCAATGGTTGAGACCATGGGTTTTGATTCGATGTTGGGCATGGCAACTGACAGCATGGTAGACATGATGGGTGCCATGGAAATGAACCACTTTGAGACCATGGGCGGCGACATGATGATGGATATGGCCATGGGCATGGAGGGAGACCACTTCGTGGCAATGGGTGGTGACCGTACCTTTGGCATGATTGATGTCATGGGCTTTGATGCGATGATGGATATGGGAGCGGATATGATGATGGACATGGCTGGGGCCATGGACAAACAGCATTTCTCAACTCTCGGACCAGATCAGACTTTCGCAATGGTAGACACAATGGGCTTTGATGCCTTCATAGATATGGGACCTGCTTCGATGGCAGATATGGTAGGAGCGATGGAGCCGGACGCTTTAGGAACCATGGGTCCGGATATGATGATGGACATGGCAACCATGATGGAGCCAGAAAACTTTGCTGTCATGGGACCAGATCAGACATTCGCTATGGCTGAGACAATGGGATTCGAGGCTATGGTCGATATGGGTCCAGACCAGTTTGTAGGAATGGTTGGTGCATTAGAACCTGAGGGTCTGGGAACAATGGGTCCGGATGTGATGGTTGGTATGCTAGATGCAATGGATCCTACGCATTTTGAGGATCTCTCCGGAGCACAAACCTTTGCCATGGTAGATACCATGGGATTTGACACGATGATTGAAATGCCGCCAGAAAAAGTCCTAGGTGTTGCCACCGGGCTTGATATGGAGGCTTTCAAAGAACTCGGCCCTGCATCGACTGAAGCTATTGTAGATACAATTGGCATCGATGCAGTAATAGACATGGGCGCAAATAAAATGGCTGATGTTGTTGGTGCTGTCGAGCCAGAATTTATAGATGAATTAGGACCGGCAACTGTCGGTACTATGGTTGAAGCCATGGATGTCGGACATTTCGTAGCCGTTGGTGGTGATCAAACCGTGGCCATGGTTGAAACTATGGGATTAGACTCTGTGATCGACCTTGGAGCCGATAAAGTAGCCGGCGTAGTTACTGCTATGGATAAAGACAATTTTGAAGTACTCGGGGCAGAAAGTGTGGTAGATATGGCAGGGGCGATGGAGCCCACTAACCTTGCCAATATCGGCGATGCAGCCGCCTCTGGGATGATAGATGTAATGCCGGTAGATGACCTGGGCGCTCTTGAGAGCGACAAGCTTGTTGGTCTAGCGGTTAGCGTAGCTCCCGATAGTGCGGTAACTCTAGGAGCCGAGAATATTACCACGATGGTGGAGAATATTGAACCCGAGTCAATATCACTTGTAGGTGGAGATACGGTAGGCGGCATGATGGCGGGTTTGCCAGCTGATGATATAACCGGTCTTGGACAGGATCATCAGGCTGCATGTCTAGATACTTTAGGCGCCGATTTACTAGGTTCTTCTGGCGCTGGTTTTGATGCTATAGAGCCAGTCGAAACAATGTTCGACAAGATACCGGCAGCTTCGGAAGCGGCTTTGGCTGAAGGCGTAGAGCCTCCTGCAGAGCCCGCGGCCGCGGTCGCAGATGTATTTAGTGGGATAGACTTCTTTGGAGCCGGTGCAGTGACGGTACCAGCAGCGGGTGAACTACCAGCAGC
>CAZVRK010000069.1:0-2838 GCA_964629875.1 uncultured Dehalococcoidia bacterium
ACACTCGCCTTATCTAATTTTATGGGTTCAAGGGTCTACTATACGTGTTTAATTTACCTGAACATCCTCTTTCAACATGTCTTTTGCGACATCACCTACATTACCTTCAATACAATCGCGAAGACTAGAGTATACCGACTTTTTGATCGCATCCATCATCCACGATTCCAGTTCCGGATCAGTTTGATAACTGTTCTTAGTAGATATCAGCCTTTGCAACAAGGTCAAGTAGTGATATTGCAAAGGACTTAAATTCTGATCAACACCGTCGATTATATAATCATTCACCGTGCTAAATACTTCCTGTTCGGGACTTTCCTGTTGTGCGCTCATCTTCACTCTCCAAAACCCACTATCTGCCAGATAAGATTAGGTGCGCCTCTCACAATTATATCAGATGACAAGACCCTAATGTAAATGGCAATTTTGTGGCTTGATTAGACTTCCCTGAATTCACCTTCTACGGTGTCATCCCCAGAATCTGCTTGCCCGTCATCAGACGGTACATCAGGATCTGCAGCTCCGCCTTGTGAATATACTGCCTGCCCTATTTGTTGCATCGCAGTACTCAACTCAGCCATAGCAGTCTGCATTTGAGCAACATCATTAGACTCTATAGCTGTTTTAAGAATCGCAATTTTCCCTTCTACATCAGATTTGAGGTCTTCTGGAACTTTATCAGCATTATCTTCAATTAGTTTTTCGGTACTGTATACTAGCGAGTCTGCTTCGTTACGAGTCTGAATCTCTACCCGCTTTCTTGCATCTTCTTCTTCATTAGCCTTGGCATCTTCTTTCATCTTGTCTATTTCTTCATCAGACAATCCAGAACTAGCCTGGATGACTATTTTTTGCTCTTTACCGGTTCCTTTATCTTGTGCTGAGACACTCAAAATAGAATTAGCATCTATATCAAAAGTAACTTCAACCTGCGGAATGCCTCTTGGAGCAGGTAAGATACCATCAAGAATAAATCTCCCAATTGACTTATTATCCGCAGACATGGGCCTTTCACCCTGTAAAACATGTATGTCAACGCTGCCCTGATTATCCGCAGCTGTTGTAAAAGTTTCCGTTTTCTTAGTTGGGATAGTAGTATTCCGGTCGATCAGGGTAGTCATAACCCCACCGAGAGTCTCTATGCCAAGGGTAAGAGGCGTAACATCAAGAAGAACTATATCGTCCACTTCCCCAGCAAGTACACCGCCTTGTATTGCTGCACCCATAGCCACAGCCTCATCTGGATTAACTGTTCTACTTGGTTCTTTATTGAAAATACCTTTGACTTTTTCCTGTACTGATGGCATACGAGTCATTCCACCAACCAATATGACATCGTCTATTTGATCCGGTTTTATACCCGCATCTTCCAGTGCCTGCCTGCATGGCTGTTCGGTTTTATTGACTAAATCCCCGACCAGTTGTTCCAGGGTTGCCCTACCTAATGTCTTTATCAGATGTTGTGGCCCGCTAGCATCAGCTGTTATGAACGGCAAATTAATCTCGGTTTCGATAGTACTCGACAGCTCTATCTTAGCTTTCTCGGCAGCGTCTCTTAGTCGCTGGAGCGCCATTTTGTCATTTTTTAAATCTATACCCGTATCCTGCAAGAACTCCTGAGTTAACCAATCAAGAATTTTTTCGTCAAAATCATCCCCACCAAGATACGTGTCTCCATTTGTGGACCTAACTTCAAACAACCCGTCGCCCATTTGAAGAATAGTAATGTCAAAAGTACCGCCGCCCAAATCAAATACCGCTATCGTTGCTTCGCCATCTTTATGCTTATCATCCATTCCATAAGCCAGCGAAGAAGCTGTTGGTTCATTAATTATCCTGAGTACATCTAAACCAGCTATAGTGCCAGCGTCCTTAGTAGCCTGACGCTGTGCATCATCAAAATATGCCGGTACAGTAATAACTGCTTGAGTAATCTTCTCTCCTAACTTCGCTTCAGCATCCTGGCGTATTTTCTGCAAAACCATGGATGATATCTGGGGAGGAGCGTAACTTTCGCCTACCATTTCGACATGAGCATCACCATTGTCGGCTTTTTTAATCTCGTAAGGCAATTTTCCCAACGTAGATTGCACTTGGGCATCTTCAAATTTTCTGCCCATCAAACGCTTCACAGAGAAAACTGTATTCTCTGGATTTGTCACAGCTTGCCGTTTAGCAGTCTGTCCTACGTACCTTTCATTACTTTTAGGGTTAACTGCGACTACTGATGGGGTCAATCGACCTCCTTCAGCATTTTCTACTACAACGGCATCACCAGCTTCTACAACAGCTGCAACTGAATTAGTCGTCCCCAGATCTATGCCTAGGACTTTAGCCATTTTCCTTCTCCTCCGATATGTATCTCATTATCTGATAACCAAATCTCATTATCGTGCCACAACCACTTGGGCCGGTTGAATGATCCTATCATGCAACTTGTAGCCATTCCTTAGCACTCCCAATATGTACCCGGTAGCTACTTCGTTTGAATCCTCAGTACTAACAGCCTCATGCTGTAATGGATCGAAAGCCTGGCCAATAGCATCTATTTTGTGCAATCCCTCCGCTTCCAACATCTGAATCACTTTTCTGTGTATTAGTTTAATACCATCTAGCCAAGAGGCATTAATTTCTGTATCTTCCGAATGCTCCAAGGCCATTTCAAGTTCATCGACTATGGGCAGCAACCTGATTATTAAACGACTATTTGCATATTGCTGTTGAGTTAATCGTTCATCATCTACCCGTTTACGATAATTCGCTAGCTCCGCCTGAGCTCTTTGAGCCATGTCCAAGTTCTGATCATTCGACTTTTGTAATTCCTCTAACAGTTGGGCC
>CAZVRK010000070.1:0-2768 GCA_964629875.1 uncultured Dehalococcoidia bacterium
CTACCGGCTAATGGAACTAATCCCAGGTTTGAAGTACACGCAATAAGTGGATCAGGAACACTTGCAGGGGCAGATATATTTCAGATAATGGCTACATATTCAGCTGAAATGAGAGGCGATGGTACTATTTATGGAGAATGCCCGAATGCTGGGGTTGTTATAGCAGCTGATGGAGTGGCTACTTTCAGAGCTACCGGAATCGGGAGCTTTACGGAAGAGGGCGGAACTACATTTAAAGGAATGGTCTATTTTGAAACATCAGCGCCTTCCCTCGCTTCCTTAAACGGAGCCGCGGTTGTATACGACTGGGACGTAGATGCTGCAGGGAATGCAACATGGGAATTATGGCAATGGAAATAGATAGATATAAATTCCAACTCTGATAAGAACCTGATATACCCCTAACACACTTGTTGGGGGTATTACTTACTTTGAGGGAGGTAATATCACGGGCTATAGCTATATTTCTGATCTAGCCTAGTTAGACACATTTCATGATTACCTCTAGACACTGGCTAAGAGTGGCATCCAAACAATCTCTCGGTTGGGCTCTCACTGAATTGATTATTACCAAGATTTACATATGCGAGTTTCGTAAGATTGTTTATCTGCGATGGAAATTCAGTTAAACGATTGTTGTCAACGTGCAATCGTGTCAGCCGGTTAAGGTTTCCAATCTCAGGGGGCAAAGCTGTGATCTGATTATGTCCAAGGCCTAAAAACCTTAACCTAGTAAGATTTCCTATCTGTTGCGGAAGTTTCTCAAGTTTATTATGGCCTAGATTTAAATACACTAAATTAGGCATATGGAATATACCCTCCGGATATTCTTCCAATAGATTGTGACTTAGATTCAAATATACTAGTGTAGATAGAGTATGAAATTCTTCTGGCAGGTGTCTCAGCTTCATACGAGATAGATCAAGCATACCCTCATTAGAAATATATGCTTCAGATATAAACCTCTTGGTTATTGTCTGATAATGATAATCAAAGTTCACGGCTTATTCTTACATTGTTACATTTGGAACAGATCGTCTAGTAACACTCATTATAATAATCTTCTTATCCTTAAGCCATGACATATTACTGTTAACTAGAACATACTCCTGATTTTGTGACGTTTAGGGCTAGATTGAGTACAGCATATTATTCGCACTTATCTTCAAAAAGCTCTTCAAATTACTAGTTTAATCATCTGATTAATAGTTAGAATATAAAATAGAAAAAGTTTTAGGAGAATAAGTAAGTGAAAAACAAATCCTCCCTCCCTATCCAAGACCTAGCAAGAGTTCTAGCGTCTTCCAGTTCTGGTCAATACGACAGCTACATCAACCGCCCTAAGCATGGGACAACGAAAGAAATGGTTAGTATTAACCATAAATATGTGGTTTACGAAGTCTTAGACGAATAGTATTTAAATAATCCTAACCTTCATGTCTCGGTACATAGGTCTACTTATCTCACAGGATAACCTAACAAAGGTCTTGCAATTTTGCTAGTATCGAATGCTATGCGCCAGTATTACTCGGACAATTTCTGGATTATCGCGTGCTCAGATACATGGATCAATACAACACCGCCAAAATGATGGGGGAGCACAGGGTCGAATAGAGAATTCCGGTCACACAATCCTAATCAATTACCAAAACCTAAGTATCAGGCTTACTAATAGCGATATTATCAGACCCGCCAGCGCACATATTGCGAGGTAACAACCCAAGGGATGTTTGCCAGTTCCAGTCGGAACCCAATCTACTTGAAAATAGGCTACAACGACTCCAATTACTATCAGCGCAACCCAAAACACCATCACAACACTAAACCCAGTTAACGGCAATAATAGGTCAAGCAATTTTATAAGAGTCATATCGTCAGGATCTACGCCTCCCGTATTAACAAGTTCTAGTAAACAACACTAGCCATTATGTAGCTACAACTGATTCCAAAAATGAACAAGAGACTTACTGCCCATTTCGGAGATAATGGGAACGTTCTTCTCTCAGAAAAGCGTCTGAGTTTTTGCTCTGGAAAGGTTAATGCCATTACCAACATAAAAATGAGCCCAGCAATGAAGACGAACACCATAACAATATTCAGCAATAGAGATACCAAAAACATAGCAAATTCCATTAAGATTGCGCCCTATATTTCCTAGATTCTCTTGTTCTAGTCCTACTGCCACATCTCGTGCTGCAATATTTTTGATTAGCATATTCTTTTACGAATATACGACCACATAGACCCGTTTCCCGTTTTCTTGGTGCTATGCACCTGTCGAAACCGTTTCCATCTGAGAGCCCATAAATCATTGAGAACATAAAGCACCCTAATATAGAATCATAGTCAAAAAGCTCTCCTGATCTTTCAGAAGCAACCCGATTAGAAAATACATTTACGTCATTCCCTGCGTTCATGAATTGATACGCTTCCCTAACATCTTTATCATTGAACTTCTCAGGGTTTTTGATCTTCTCATAAATTTGGGCAAACAACTTTACGGTGCAACGGAATAACTCTACGCTCTCCACGTATTGCTTCATGAATTCACTCGATTGAGGACAGGGATAATCGTAAGAAGTTCGATCTCCTGTAATAGCAAAGTAAGGAGATAATCCGAACCCAATAGGATCCTGAGCTATTTTCGGATAGAAAGGGTTTGCCCGTCCTATAACGTACGGCTCAGAATATATTTCTCTAGCGGTGAGTACTGTAACTGTGCTATCTCTCTCACCTTTCTCTAATTCTACAGGGAGCAACTCGTCTGG
>CAZVRK010000071.1:0-2639 GCA_964629875.1 uncultured Dehalococcoidia bacterium
CCGGCATTTGTTCTGGGAATTCCAGGAATAGCCATTATTACTCGTTTGACTAGGGCAAGCACTCTGGATGTCATAGGTCAGGACTACATACGTACGGCTCGGGCTAAAGGTTTGACGGAACGCATTATTACCTATCGGCATATATTGAGGAATTCAATAATACCTGTAGTAACGACATTGGGATTTGCATTAGCTGGTTTGGCCAGTGGATCCTTCATAGTAGAATTCTGGTTTGGTATCCCTGGCGTTGGGCTTTTGGCTTTAGAGGCACTATTTAATTTGGATTACCCCATAATAATGGCCTTGACCATTCTTGGAACAACTTTATTCGTCTTAGCTAACCTCATAGTGGATTTGGCATATCCATTTCTTGATCCGAGGATAAGACTCGGTGGTGGTTATCTTGTTTAGTGACACAGAACGGGATCCAGTCCTGCAGATTCATCGCCCCAGCCGTAGCTATATGAGTTTATCGTTTAGAAGGTTGTTGAGGAAGAAACTCGCTGTAACTTCTTTGGGAATAGTTATTTTAATGTACAGCGCTGGGTTGCTCGCTCCTTTAGTTACCCCTTATGGGTATGACGACCAAGACTACAGCGTAGCCAATCAGGGCCCAAGTTTTGCGCATCCATTTGGGACAGACAGGCTTGGACGAGATATGCTTACCAGGATTGTGTATAGTCTTCGGACTACCGTGATAATTACTCTTACTTCATTGATCGCCGGAAGTTTGTTTTTGGGGATAGTCCTAGGGTTAATTAGTGGTTATTTTGGGAAATTTGCTGATGCCTTGATAATGCGAATTGGGGAAGTTACGTCCGCGTTTCCAGACATATTTCTTGTGTTGATCATTGTAGCTACTGTAAAACCGACAGTAAATGGGTGGGTGAGGACCTTTGAAGACGCAACTGGAATAGATTGGATTATTAGACTGGGTTTGGTCGATTACACTGTGATTGCTTTCGCATTAACCGTGTTTTCGTGGTTTGGTTTAGCCAGGTTAGTACGTGGTCAGGTTCTTCAAGTTAGGGAAAATGAATATTCTGAGGCAGCTAGGGCAATTGGCTCTTCAACGGCGCGTGTGTTGTGGGTGCATGTATTGCCCAATGTCATTAGTCCAGTGATAGTCTCAATATCAGCAGGCTTAGCATCTTTCGCGGTAGCTGAAGTTGTTCTGAGTTGGATGGGTATTGGCATTCAGCCGCCTGTACCTAGCTTGGGAATAATGATCTTTGAAGGTAGCAACCTACAGGTTTTGAGAAATGATCCACATTTAACACTGTTTCCAGTGTTTACACTGACTCTATTATTGTTTTGCTTTAGTCTTTTGGGCGATGGAGTGAATGATGCTTTCAACCCTAGGGCTAGATAGGGTCTCATAGAATACCAGTTTAATGGGTTTTCCTCTTAGATTTCCGATAGATAGACATTATCATAGGGATACCGATCAGTCCCATTGCAGAGAAATCGCCACGGGATTCTGGCGCTGCGTAGCAGCTGCCAGACTTTCTAGAATTAATCGGTTGTACATTAGGAAGGTATGGTGTAGGAGCTTGAGAAAGGCTATTCTCTGGTTCAATTGCAGGTGTTGATTCAGCTAACGACGACACGGGTGTCGGCGTAACTTTGGCTTCGAGTCTGGGATCTGGGAGTTGCGGTAACCCCATATGGGATCTCCAAAGAGAGTCTAGACCATACACGTCGAAACCATGGGAAGCCTCTAGAGCAGAATCTATGTCGTATGAGGATGGTATGGTTGCCATCAGTGCGGCTATTTTCGCAGTACCGTACTCATCTATCATGAATTGGACTACGGATTCTCCTTGTCCATATCCGATCATCATATCTCTGGGGGTCCCGCTAAATGTCTCTCTCTGCCACAATGGTAAAAGATCACCATTTTGTATAGCCGATTGTAAGTAACTGTGGTAGCTTCCTTCAGTATTGGCGTATTCTGCTAATCCTTCGTTCAACCAAAGAGGGACCCGGTTATAGGCTCGTCCTGCCGCATCCCCGACCAGTAGATGTGTGAATTCATGTTTTGTTGTTCCACTAAAAGACTGATCTGATGTGTAGATTAATAATGAACGTTCGTCTGCAAAAGCTACTCCCTGTGTTATCAAAGACTCCGACACTGTGTTTGATCTGAATGGTAGTGCGACTTTCATATGGGAATAGTCTTGGTAAGTCACTATGTGTAGAGGATGAGAAGGCTCTATGCCCAATATCGGGCCCATTTGATCCAGAGTTTCCTTGCATATGTCGAGGATTTGTTCAGCTTTTTCTAATGATCCTTCACCGAAATAAAAAACTGTAATGACTCCGTCGGTGACAGTTGACCATTCAAAACGGTTGTCTAAATAGGTATAAATCTGTGGGTCAGTTTTAAAGACTCTGCCTGTTACATCGCGTATATCGTAGTGATATTCGATTCTAGTTCCTGGTGCGATATATTGATTATCTTTGTTGCTTAGGATTTTGGATTCGCCGTAAATATGAGTGCTGTTCTCAAAATCCACAATGCGATAGCCGCTGTCACCTGTCTGTCCCATCTTCCTAAAATAAACCCGTATATCGTCGATGGTATCAGGGCCTTTGACTTCTAAGTGAAACTTGATCCCGTTAGGGAAATCACTCTC
>CAZVRK010000072.1:0-1099 GCA_964629875.1 uncultured Dehalococcoidia bacterium
CATATATAAGTTTCGTGTACCCACCCATTGTGCATTTTATAGAATAAATCCTTTGATGGGACTAACTCCCACGGGTTACGTTCTTTTCTTCTAAACCTGCCTTGTTTCTTTATAGTCACTGCATTGTGCTGGAGTAATCCTAGAGGACCATATTCTCTGTAGAAATCCAGTACGGCCTCGTCATCGTCAATATCATTTGCTAAATCTATCAGTGTCTTGTAATGGATGAATTTTTTGTTTTCAGGTTGCTTGGCATTTCGGGAGCTAATTCTGCCACCTCTATCACCAATTACAGGACGATATCGCTCCGCTTGCGGTTGTACTCGGTACATACTGATATCTTGCCACGTACCTTCCCCAATAATAGGGGCAACATATCGGTTAAGATTACCGTTTATATCAGGAGCTTCTTTAAATTCGTAATCATTCCATTTAAACCATCTACCGTCGAATTCATATAGGAGGTCTGCGTGTTCTTCAAAGATATTACTGTTCTCATCCCCAACCTCCTCATTATTTTTCTTAATCAGATCATCCAAATCGTCTAGCAATTTTCTTCATTCCTCACAACTGATTCCAATGTATCGGAGTTTACATGATACACCCGTCGCAATTTCTTGTTTTAGGCGATAACAACAACCAATAGACAATACGTCACTCTCCGGATAGTATTCCTAAATAAAAGAAATGTAGGAGCCTGCTATGGCGATATATCGTATTTATCCAGGTAGTGACGGAGAGAGTCATATAGAAGAAATGACTTTATCAGAGCATCCCGAATTAGGAGAGCTTACCAACCTTTCAGAAGTTAGAGTCCAAGAGTTTGACGGTACCAGAAAACGGGATTTCAACCCATTACCAGAACGTCGGCTAATCATACATCTTTCGGGAGAAGTTGAAATAGGAACCACCGACGGTGCCAAACAAGTATTCAGGGCCGGAGATATCCGGTTGATGGAAGACGTAACCGGCAGAGGACACTCCCACGTTGACTTGACACCTTCATCAGCAGTGTACGTCCTACTTACAGACTAATCTTAGATTCGGCAAAGAAAATCCCAAATTTATAACTTGGCCTGTTTCTGTCTAAGAAAGCTCC
>CAZVRK010000072.1:1199-2386 GCA_964629875.1 uncultured Dehalococcoidia bacterium
GTTAAAGTAAATCATCAAGAAAGGTCTTTCGGATAATCTATGGATCAACCGGAAAACACAAAAAAGGAAAGCACCAAGCCTAAAAGAAATTATGGTTGGGTAATTTTAGGCCTATCTTTCGGGAATTTAATAGTAGAGGGTGGCGTCACAAGAAGCCAACCTGTATTCCTCCCAGCTCTGAGGCAAGGGTTCGGTGGAAGCGCGGCCATGACAGCTGCTATATTTTCTGCTGCCGGAGTTTTCGGTGGATTGGCTGCTCCTATACTTGGGAAAATCCTGGATATTATCGGGCCAAAATACATGTTCCTACTAGCAGGTATAGTAATTCTCGTGGGATGGTGGGCCAGCAGTATGGCCAGCCATATGTGGCAGCTATTTATATTTTACAGCCTGATATCTGCAATAGGTCACACTTCTATCGGCTCATTCTCCGTTACAGCTGTTTTAGCTCCATGGTTCCCCAAGTCGAAAGGAGTTATTCTGGGAATCGCTGATTCTGGGACTGCCACGGGCCAGGCTATAACGCCCCCATTACTGCAATTCGTCATAACTAATTATGGATGGAGAGCGGGATTTAGAGTTTTTGGTATATTATTTTTCCTTATTGCCGCGCCCTTGAACTTTTTACTCCAAAGGCGTCCTCCGGATGTGGCTGCGAAGTTAACTGATCCTAAAAATATGGACGCAATTAATATCCCTGATGAAACTTCCCAATCGTCTACAGATACAACCGATCAATCAAAAGCCATATCGAACGATGCGTACCGGTTTAACGCGTTAAAGGAACCAGCAGTATGGATGCTGTTACTGGCTCGGGGAACGGCATCTATTTCCAATCAAATGACAAACTTGCATATAATCGCGTTCTTCGTTCTGGCTGGCTACGGGGAAATGCAATCTGCTGCCGCCATTGGTGTCGCAGGCTTATTCGGAATAGGGGCAAGGCCAGCATTTGGAATACTGTCAGATAAGTTCGGTAGAGAGATAGTTTTCTCTATCGGCATGGGCATGACGTTTGCGGCGATATTAGTTGTCTTACTGTTTACTGGAGGAGCTAATCTGTGGGTCTTAATAATATTTGTAGCTCTAAACGGTTTGAGTGATGGTGTAAGCGGATTGATTATTGGTGCAAAGGCTGCAGACGTTTATCCATCCAATATATTGGGTTCCGTTATGGGTGTTGTACA
>CAZVRK010000073.1:0-2339 GCA_964629875.1 uncultured Dehalococcoidia bacterium
TTATCGCCCGTGACACTACCTAGCACATATAGAGGGGTGGCCACGTCTAACCGGACCAGTTGTCGCCAGTTTTAGTTAGCAGTAACATGTCAGCATTTTGGCTTCATATCCGTTATAACTATGATATCGTGCTATTCGTAAGTTAAATTTCTCCTTGCTTATAGTTAGGAAATACTTAGAATACACGCATCCTATAGCCAATAAAGATTAGAAGTTATTGGCTTGAGATTGATCCGTTTAATGTAATGATTGAGTTTGTCAGGATATGTCCAAGGTGGTAAACACCATTTGAGGTGCGTACGGTGAAATCTGAAACGGAATTGACCCCATTTGAAGAAGTAAACCTATTTTATGATCAAGCTGCAGACCGTCTCGGTCTTTCTTCAGGAATATCTGAGATGTTGCGACGTCCCTGGCGTGAACTTCAAGTTCAAGTGCCAGTACGCATGGACGACGGCCGGATTGAGGTTTTCACAGGTTACCGTGTTCAACATAATGGAGCGAGGGGACCTTACAAAGGTGGGGTTCGGTATCATCCTCACGCTGATTTAGATGAGATTCGGGCGCTTGCCTCGTTAATGACCTGGAAAACAGCTTTAATGGATCTTCCTTATGGTGGTGCAAAAGGTGGGATTCAGGTTGCACCAGAAAATCTGAGCCAAGAGGAATTAAATAGATTAACTCGTCGATACACGATTAATATTGAACATCTTATTGGTCCATATCGGGACATACCGGCCCCAGACCTAGGCACCAACGCGCAGACAATGGCTTGGATGATGGATGCTTACGGACAACTGCATGGCCATTCTCCCGCTGTAGTAACTGGCAAACCAGTACAAATTAGAGGGTCTTTAGGACGTGAGGCGGCGACTGGCATGGGAGTTTCTTATCTAGCGGTGGAAGCGGCTAGAGATATGAATATCAATCTGGCTGAGGCCCGTGTTGTAGTACAGGGTTTTGGGAACGTTGGCTACTGGGCTGCACAGCTGATCCATGCCCGTGGAGCACATATCCTAGCCATCAGCGATGTTAATGGCGGCATCTATAACCCTAAGGGTATTAATCTAGCAGCTTTGGACGTTTATCAAAAATCATCCGGAACGGTGGTTGGATTTCCAGATAGTGACGCTATTACTAACGATGAACTGCTTGAATTAGACTGTGATGTACTAGTCCCTGCTGCAATTGACAATGTAATCACGTCTGTAAACGCTGACAGCGTCAAGGCCAGGTTGATATTGGAAGCCGCAAACCATCCTATAACCCCGTCGGCGGATAAAGTCTTAGATGACAGAGGGATTACGGTGTTGCCCGATATTCTAGTTAACGCTGGCGGTGTTATAGTGTCATATTTTGAATGGACTCAGAACCTACAGGAATTCCACTGGGAAGAATCCAGGGTTAATGAAGAACTACATAAGATCATTACGCGAGCTTATGCGGAAGTCCATCACAAAGTTCGATCCGATCGAATCAATTATCGTAGGGCTTCATTTGAAATAGGTGTAGACCGAGTAGCTAAAGCGGTTGAAATGCGAGGATTTGTCTGATTGCTGTAGAGGCCGGTTTGATAGAAAGGTTATTTGGTTTATCTTCTGAAATTATTTGAAGTAAGGTCTTGCTTGGAACGAGATAACATTTTATGGTTACCGTTAATTATCCGATTTTAGGTTTTATGGAGGATTACTATGCCATATTACAGGCTGACTCGTGCTAACGTCACCCATTCCAATGCTGATGCTTTTATCGAGTTTTTTGAAACCGTAAAACCTCAGTTGCAAGCTATCCCAGGGTTTATTGCGGGTAATATCATCAGAACCAACCATCCAGATGATGATGACACGCTCGGATTTCTAAGGAGCCAAGGAGATCCAGACGAAGACCAGATGATTATAATTGCTCAGTACGATAGTAAAGCTTCTGCTGATGGAGCCCAAGAACTAATAAGAAACGTTATCTTGCCAGCTATGGCTACATTCACAACTGGTGACCTTGTGATTAGAGAGGGGGAATCCCTTTGGAGTCTCTACTAGAAAAGTAGATCTCATGCCCATGGACATATGAATACGAGAAGTAGCTTCAATAGGTTATTCCTAGACTAATTATCGCCCGTGACACCACTTACCGCATATAGGGGGTACGGAACGGGGTGCAATATAATATATAGTGTGACCTAGACCCAAGAAGATTGTTAACTCGTTATAACAAGGATTTCTGCATGTTGCGGTTGTGGTTGAGACTAACTCAAACGATAGGGACTATTCAAACAGTCGTTATATTATCATTCATATACTGGACGATAGGTAGTATATCTTCTATTCCGGTAAAGTTGTTTT
>CAZVRK010000074.1:0-2280 GCA_964629875.1 uncultured Dehalococcoidia bacterium
TCTATCACACCTAAGCAATCAGTAATCATTTTTTCTATTTCTTTTCGACCACTCGATCCGGGGGACACTTTCATGTTGGCACAATTATTAACGTCCAAAACGTAGTCTAATTCCGATTGACCAAAACCCAATTCAACACCCGATCTTTGTCTTAGATGCTCGTTAAGATTACCAACCTTCATTGAAAGAATGTTATTACCCTGTGCTTCCAACTCATTCATAGTTGCGCCGACGGCTTGATAGGCAGCTCGATATGAAACACCAGCTTTCTGAATTAATAAGGCTATTATGGCGGTAGCTTGAGTCCCCTGTTCGGATGCCTGTCTTTCCATTTTTGCTGGGTTAGCCTCCATAGTACGAATCGAACCAGTCGCAATTTGCAGTGAATTCCCCAGTTCTTCACACGAGTTTAATAAATCTCTTATTAGCTCCGTTCCTACAAAAGGTTCATCTGAAGTAGTCTTAGTCATAGCAAAAGCTCCAGTCAATCTACCCAGTAATAGGCCTCCACCGGTAGCTGACAGCATTCCTGGAGAGTAGGGTATCTTGCTTTGTACTGCGACGCTACTTGATATAGCATACTCGGGACCAAGATTCACAAGATCAAACTCCTTGGTCGAAAACGCTCGCAAATCCTGCCCCAATCTCGCGACAGCATTTCCTGTCATAGCCACCGCATAAAAAACCATTAATAAATAATCAAAATGCCTGATGATTTCACGTGCATTAGCGCCGATCCTATCAAATCCTAATAGCCGGCTTTCTAACTCTAGGTCAACTGAAAAATACGACCCAGCCCCAACTTCGGCTGATGAGGCACTTTCGTTGGTGTGATGATATCCCAGTTCGAAGGTGTCCCAGATCCGTTGTAGGGTATAAACATGGGACAATAGATAGTGACCAAATGTAGATGCTTCAAGAGGATTCAAGTAAGCGTATGTGGGCATTACAACCCCTGCATACTCAGTAGCTCGCGCTACTAGAACTTCTTCCAATTCTATAATGTCGTCCAATTGGTCTAATATTAATTCTCGAGCTAGTATGCGTGTGGCTACGGAACGGTTCGTCGGGCTCGATCTTCCAATATGTATCCAGCCGCTTACAGATTCACCGTACTTATTTCGCAAATAGTCCTCAGCTGAATGAACTCCACCAAGAGACAAGTCTTGCCGTGATTCCATTATTCCCGTGGATTGCATCTCAACGAGACCCGTCAACAGTTGTTTTGCGATCTCATCAGTTATTAGTTTTGATTCTCTGAGCGCTACTACATGAGCAACATCATATGCGTGCAATGCTTCCATAAATCTCGAGTTCTGAAGAACTTCTACGTAATAATGTTGTAATAATTCCGCTGGTTCCGATTTGGTACGTGTGCTATGAAAAAAAGCCATAGTCAATACTCCTATAATGATAGAGTTCTTCTTTAATAAAAAAGGGGACTGTTAAACAGTCCCCTTTTAAAACTTAACCACAATAACTAGATTAAGACTCCGGTGCGGTTTCCTCTGTTGCAGGAGCGAGGCATCTAAAATAACTTACCAATCTCTGGAACCTGATCTGCACTACAGTTGCATCAGGGCCAGTCACCTGCAAAGCATAGCTTGTCCCGTTCTGAGGACATATCCAACCGGCGACAAATCCTCCACCTACTGCCGTTCCAGCGGGGTCGAGAACTCTAAATCCTCCGAATAATCCTCCTTGGCCTCCTGAGACAGGTATTGGTCCGTCATTTATACCTTCAAAACTAAGCCCAGGCTGTGCATCCTTTAGACGGTTGTAAGTATCTGCAACTGTTTGTTGTGGTGCACTTGTAGCGGGAAACCACGACAGCATGCCTGATACCCCTTCATAGGGAAAGCTAATCATACCCTGCTCAGGGCTAGCTGATTCCTCGGTCCATCCTGAGAATTGCACTGGAACATCTCCGTCGAGTCTTAAGCCGAATCCATAATCCAGCAATACAGTGTTTGCTGTTTCTGTAGGCACTTCTACCACCGCAGTAGGCTGAGGTACCGGAGTAGCAGTCGGTTCTGGGGCAGCCGCTTCTTCAGTCACTTCAACTTTTTCTACCGCTACATCAGGAACCGTAGCTTCTGGTTGTGCTCCGCATGCCACAGCAGCGGCAAGCACTCCGGTAATCAACGTAATTGTCATCCATTTATATATAGTCATATTTATTAATCAGATTCCTAAGTTCATATAGTCTTAAATTCTACTGAGTGCCTGCTGCTGGTAGTTCACCCGCTGCTGGTAGTTCACCCGCTGCTGGTAGTTCAC
>CAZVRK010000075.1:0-2227 GCA_964629875.1 uncultured Dehalococcoidia bacterium
GACTATGATAATTATTTGGGGCAAGTTGCCATAGGGAGAATATCAAGAGGGACAATGCATCTTGGAGACACGGTTTCTCTAATCGATAGAGAAAATACAGTAACTAATCATAAACTTGAACGTATATTTGTATTTAAAGGAATGGAAAGGGTATCAGAGACAGAAGCTATTGCTGGAGATATTGTCGCAATTACCGGTCCTGAGAATGTAACAATAGGGAATACTATAGCATCTACTGAATGCCCAGATGCTTTGCCGGCCATTGAAGTTGACGAACCAACCGTACGGATGACATTCGGAGTTAATACGTCGCCATTTATGGGGAAAGAGGGCGTACATTGCACCTCTAGGACGTTGCATGAAAGGTTGTTGCGAGAATTGAGGACTGATGTGAGTCTGCAAGTCGCTAGTACAGATACACCTGATGTATTTGTGGTTTCGGGTAGAGGAGAATTACATCTTTCCATCCTTGTAGAAACTATGCGCCGCGAACAATACGAATTTCAAGTTTCTAGGCCTGAACCGGTAAATAAGATGGTGGACGGTCGGCTGCATGAACCATATGAAATACTTAACATAACTACCAAAGAAGAATATATAGGTGGTTTAACTGGTTATTTATCTGAACATCTTGGTTTAATGCAAGATATGAGATATGACGATCATGGCAATGTGTCTATTGAGTATAAAATCCCGACTAGGGGTCTTATCGGATTTAATGCATATTTTCTTAGGATTACCAGAGGGGATGGAGTTAAAAATAGTTTCTTTCATTCCTATGAACCCAAAAAGGGAGAAATCAAGAGACAACAATCAGGTGTTCTGGTCTCGGCTGAAACGGGTGTCGCTGTGACATATGGACTTTTAAATGCTCAGGGTAGGGGTGATACCTTCATTGATCCTGGCACTATGGTGTACGAAGGCATGGTAATTGGATCTCACCGCAGAGAGGGAAATATTGAAATAAACGTGTGTAAAGAAAAGAAGATGACAAATATTAGATCTTCTACTTCAGATATTGCCGAGAGGCTTAACGCAACGATAAGAATGAGTCTTGAAGAAGCTCTTGAATTTATATCAGACGATGAACTTGTTGAAATAACACCTCAAAATTTTAGAATGCGCAAAATGCGCCTATCTGCTCTGGATCGGAAAAAAGAGAGGCGACATGGAGGCAATGCGAGAGGTTAACATTTATAGGTCGTAGGGAAAATCGGGCAAGATGCCTGATTATAATAGTGTTATTATGCGTATATGATCAAACTATATACTACGCTAGGAGTCTGAAATGATATACGAAGTTCGAACTTACGATTTGAAGGCTGGAGCTGTCCCACAGGCAGAAGAAGCCTTTGCTGAGGCTTTGCCACACCGCGAGAAATACTCTCCTCTTGCAGCCTTATGGCATACTGAAATAGGCCCATTGAATCAGATAATACATGTTTGGGGTTATAAAGATATTGACGAGAGAACCAAGATTCGGGAAGCCGCTGGCAAAGATTCAAACTGGCCACCTAAAATTACACCTGGTAATATCCTCAACATGAATTCAGAGATATGGACTCCAGCTCCTTTCATGAAGGAACTCGGCGGACATCAGCATCTAGGTGAAATTTATGAAATGCGGACATATACATATGAGCCAGGTGCCATGCCTGAGTTACTGAAGAGGTGGGCAGACTCGCTTCCAGACAGGGAGAAATTTTCGCCCTTGGCGGCTGGTATGTATACTGAGCTTGGTAACTTAAATAAGTGGATGCACATTTGGCCTTATAAAGACCTTAATCATCGTGCTGAGGTCCGTGCTGAATCCAGTAAACTTCCGAATTGGCCATCAGGAGCACCGGGTAGAATTAGCCAGGAGAATAAGATTATGATACCCGCTAGTTGTTCTCCGATGCACTAAGAGTATATATTCTAATAAAAAAGGCCTGCCTAATGAGGCAGGCCTTTTTTATTTTTGCACTTTAGCACCTGAACAGTGGAAGGAAGTAAAAAGTGTCTGATTGGTTTATGGTCGATAGATTTTCTTAAGGAACTGTTATTCTTCAACCGGGGAGCAAAGCTCAACCATCTGGCTTTGAATAACAGAACGTCTACCGATCGACCTGGGAGATGTGAACCTAGTTTCCGTATCAGGATATCTGATACAACAAATCCGGTTTTTGTTCTCCTTGAAAGGAGGTGATCCAGCCGCACCTTCCGGTACAGCTACCTTGTTACGACT
>CAZVRK010000076.1:0-2213 GCA_964629875.1 uncultured Dehalococcoidia bacterium
AACTGAAGCTCCAATGAAGGGGATTTGCAATAAGCAGTAATGATCCAACAACAGCTATGAGGTTACCAGCCATCTCTTTGAGAAGCAGATAAAACGGTACTATCACCAGCCCCCCTAGTATCGCGCTAACCAGAGCTAGGCTAGTTACACAATCAGATGTTAGTAGGTACAGCGGCCAGGCCATAAATATATAAACGGGGTAACCTGGTGCATGAGGGCGAAATAAGTCGATATCGTACCCATACTGCAGCGCATTACAAAAGTTTCCTGAATCCACCTCGCCGAGGGACATGGTTGTGAGTGATACCCGTGATAGTAACGCTACGACGGTAAGACAGATCAATACCCAATTATCTTTCAGTCCTAACTTAAGCTTGGACGTAATTCTCAAGCGCCAGTCAGTCATAATCCCGTTACACATACCAACAATATTACTGTAACTAGTTGATGCATAAACTAAGGTATCTCCACTTCATTCATAATTGATTTACTTGGAAATACTCTGTATTGAGAAAACTTTCCTGGTGACATGTGTTCCACTTCCCATGTCACTTGCCCTAACGTATCCACCTCTACCAATGTAAAGATACGACAGCATACATCATCTCCACTCATCCCGAACACTAACAAGGAATGACCATTATCAAGACGTACTACATTTGAACAACAATCTGAAAACAGATCAGGGGAGTGTCTGTATTCCCACACTTTCTGAACAGTTCCTTTACTCATATCCAAGTGTAATTCTAACGCTCTAGAATATTCTCCTCCTTCAGCCGAAGGTCTACTATTTCCATTGTCAAATAAAATGATATTTCCATTAGACAACTCTGCGGCCGAATGCTGATGATAAAACCTATCATTAGCTTGTAAAAATTTAAACTGACCACCAGGCCCACCCAATCTCCATATAACGTCTTGTAGATCAGCTGATAACTTGACTATCTGATCTAAATGCCGGAACGAAATTAGAACTGTACCGTCGTCGTTGATATGTATTGAATTCCCGTGACTCCAATCCTGCACCGACGTATCCCCCTTACAGCCTCCCCACATAAATTGTTCTGGAAGAGTAGATTCAGAATCAGGAGAAGTCCTGTCCTTCGTAGAAATGTGATCAAAAATATTCCAGACTATTTCGTTAGACCCCGTAATTGGATCCCAAATACCCACAGTATCGCCCTCCTGCAGCGTATCACCATTCCCATTCTCCCCATATTCTAATGTGCGAGATAAGTACATTACTCGACCATCTCTCATCAGTGTAACTTCATGATGCATTGGACCTTGGGGTGGGCATGTATCATCTAAACGAGCTACTTCCTGTCCAAGAGGAGTAATCTCGGCCAGGCCATATGCTACAACACCAAAACCACCATCTAGATACACTATGTTGCCATTGTCTCTCTGATCCATCACGTACGGCTCGTGACCGTCTATAGCTTCGTAATACCAGACGACAAAGCCATCGGAATCTATTGCCACAAGCCCATAAAATGTCTTCTGCCTAAATTCTAAAAATGTTAGTGGGTAAGAAGAATTACCATGAATGACATTGAATTTAGCATTTTCTAGTCCGCTAGGAAGACTGCCAGTTCGGAAACTGTCCATATCAGATCCCACTCTATGACCCGCATCATTAATAGCAAATACTCGATATTTGTAAACCGTATCAGCTCTAAGACGAAATATATTGACGTGGTAATTAGTTCCGGAACTTCTGATAGGCATCGACTCAAGTTTGGGACCATCGTCCGACCAATAGTGGACCATCACTATGCCCGGCGCAGAAAGTTCTCCGGAAATGTTTACAATGAGACTATTTTCGTCTGATACCTGGGACTCCATGGTAATTGGAGTTATATACGTGTGTTCCATAGAGCCTGACGTAGTCTCCTCAACATTACAAGAGATACAACAGGCCATGATACACATAAATATCAGAAACTGAGTTTTAGAAAACTTTGCTTTTGTAAAAATATTTATAAGTCATACTCCGATAGCAGATGTGAACAGACTAATAATGCAGAAGCGTCCCCGTAGCAATCCTATAGTTTTGAATGAAGTGCGATTTGCAATATTTATACTATTTGACTCGAGATACCCGCCTCTATAGAATCAATTCTAATTCATGAGGGCAGCGTCACATCGTCAGGGCTTCCAATTAATAGCTGAATTTCTAGAAAATAAACACCAAGAGATTATATACACAC
>CAZVRK010000077.1:0-2108 GCA_964629875.1 uncultured Dehalococcoidia bacterium
GCATAAATGACGGTAAAAATATTGCCACAACTGCAATAAATGCACCCCAAAATACATTATACCCAGGGATTAACGCACCCATGTAAGCACTAAGAGTGAATAACGGACCTGGCACGGCTTGAGCCGCCCCGTATCCAATTAGAAACTGTTCTCGAGTCAATAAACCAGCGGGAATAAACTCATTTTGCAGTAGTGGGAGTACTACATGCCCTCCGCCGAACACCAATGAGCCTGATCGGAAAAAACTATCTATGACCTGAACAATTTGGCTTGAAGAGCCATACCTGAAAATCGGCAAAGCAATTAAAACGCCGAAGAAAAGCAGTAGCGAAGACACACCTAGCCATTTGCTAATATTGATAGTCACTGGAAATTCATCATCGGGAGACTCTTGCTGTTTTAACAATACCCAGCCAACCATACCACCCCCTAATATAACTCCAAGTTGACCAAGGGTATTATTAAATACTAATGCCAAAACAGCAGCCAATATGGCTATGGAACCTCTCGTCCGGTCCGGAGCAAGCGTTCTACTCATCGACCACACTGCCTGTGCTACCACAGCTACAGCTACAATTTTTAAGCCATCCAGCCAATCAGTACCGAAAATACCGAACGTCTGCACCCCATAAGCAAATACGCCGAGTGCTACGGCCGAAGGTAATGTAAAGCCCAGCCAAGCTGCAAAACCGCCAGGAATACCTGCCCGAATCATTCCGACAGTTATTCCTACCTGGCTACTCGCTGGACCAGGTAGGAATTGACATAAAGCAACTACATCCGCATATGTTTTATCATTAAGCCATTTTCTTCGACGCACATATTCTTCTTGAAAATAACCTAAGTGCGCTATCGGTCCCCCAAAAGAGGTTAACCCTAGCCGCAATGCGACCCAGAAAACCTGCAATATAGCCTTCATATCAACCTATCATAAATGCTGACGATATCTCCAAAGGAGAGAGCAACTTATTAAATTAAAAATTCCGTTCACCACCATTGGCGTGCACAGTCTGTCCTGTAATGAAACCGTTTGAATCTGAACACAAGAACAAGCACAACGAAGCAATCTCATCAGGATCGCCAGGGCGCCCCACCGGTATACTATCCAATCGACCCGGAGGACGCGCACCAGTATGTTCCTCACGACTGGTATCGATCATACCGGGAACAATACAATTCACTAGGATACCTTGCGGAGCAAGTTCGGTTCCAAGAGCCCTGGTGAGACCTATAACACCAACTTTAGCCGCCGATATGTGGGCTCCCCCATGACGCCCTTGATAAGCTTGTAAACCACTAAAGTTCACTACTCTTCCCCAATGACGTTCTATCATTCCAGGGAGGGCAGCTTTAGTAGTGAGAAATGATGCATCCAAATCTGTAGCAAGTACGTTTCTCCAATCTTCATATTCCATGTCAATAAATGACTTATGAGGCCTTATAGCAGCGTTATTAACGACTATATCGACTCTCCCAAATTCCCCCAAGGCATCGGACATCATTTTTTCAACCGCCACCCTGTCACCCATATCTGCTAACAAACCCAAAGATTTACGACCCAAAGAAGTAATTTCGGATACAACTGATTGAACCTCAGACTGATTGGATCTAGCATGAACAATGACGTCAGCTCCATCTTTAGCCAACGCCAAAGCAATTGAACGACCAATATTTCTACCAGATCCTGTAACTATTGCAACTTTTCCTTCTAATGACATTTGATATTAAACTCCCTCAACAAATACAACATTCGTAGTAGCTGACTGATGACGAAGAGCCATCGGTCCTTTATACTCATCTGAATAATACCACTCCTTTGCCTTAGCCACGCTGTCAAAGCGAATAACTACCATTCTATTTGGTTGCCATTCACCTTCAACAGTTTCTGACTCCCCTCCGCGAACTATATATTCTCCCCCGTATAGTTCAACAGTAGGTTCTACTTGATTCCTGTATTCTGCAAATTTGCCCGCATCATGTACATCAACATCAGCTATTACATATCCAGCCATTACTCCTCCCAACATTCAAAATAATTGACCCCAGTAATCTGGTGAATTAAATGGTAGCTTTAAAACCACTATTAGTATATATATTGGCTTAATTAT
>CAZVRK010000078.1:0-2049 GCA_964629875.1 uncultured Dehalococcoidia bacterium
CGAAAGGAGGAGGATCAATCGACAAGCTATAATCTAATGTTTTAAGGTATTGTTCTATGGCTACAGCTTTATCGTAGTTTGAGTTTTCGTTTTTAGTAATATCCTGTGCCAGAACAGATACCCGATCTGGTAGATCGTCGGGTAGTTGAGTGTATATCGTGTTTGCCCAAAATGGGTAATCGGTTGAATCTCTGCGCAAATCATCTGGTTCTGCTATCGATATGGATGATGTTACCTCGTACGTATCACCTTTCTCCAAGTCACCACCCATAGACCTCGCTGAAAGTGTATCTGGCCACATTGGCAGACTTTCCATAACATTTAGAGAGCCATTGTTATTGTCCATATTAATGACTTTAAAATTAGTTGGCAGTTGATCCGAAATAAACTCATTAGATAGGGGTTTATCTGATAAAGCAAAGGTGGCTTTCAAATCTACCAATGACTCGTCTATAGCTTGCTGTGCTTTTGTAGATGAGATGGATTCTGTAGACGGGCTAAGTTCTATCGTGTAGACAGGAGAGTCGTACGTTTCAATCAGGTAGTCCGAGTCCATAGATACTGCCTGACCTCCAAAAAGTAGTATCTTGGAGTCGTATCCGGCCGTGATTCTGGAAGTTACCTCGAGTTGTTTCTTGTATTGAAGTGAAGCATTATAGCTGGGAGTCCAATTGGTGGGCTTTATTAATGTGTCGCTCGACAACCATCCTTTTGATGTATATTGGTTGTATGTCCTAGCCTTCCAGTACATGGGTACTGGTGATTCTGCTTGAAAAGCTAGTGTGTCTGTGGGATTAATAGTCCCTTGGAAGGCCATTACGTCACCCCATAGACGATATGCGATTTCTCTTCTTGCAGGGAGACCGGCAAACAATCTATTAAAATCTTCTTCGAAATATAACATTGGCGATCGTAGATTTTCGTAGGTATCTCGGGCTGGAGGCCAGTATTGGCCTATAGGTAATACGAAAGCCAATATCAGTATTATGAACCCAAGTAGTAAGGTGTCAGAAACAGCCAGTAATCCTAGATGGGTATCGTACCTCAATCCTAAATTATCCCATTGGCGACGACGCCTCACTGATTGAAGTCTGCCTATAAGTATCAGAGAAGATAATAAATATATTCCGAGATCGATACTTGCTTTATCTGGTAGGAAAGTTAGATTGCACAATAAAGCGGCGCCGCCAGTTGCAAATACCGCCCAAAACTTCTCATATTTTACAAATACCCAGACCGCAGTATGTCCTAATATCCACGTAATGCCCATCAAGCCCACAGCAAATGGTAACTGGTCTATATTAATCGTTCCGTCGTTTGCTGCTTGATACCACAGCGTTAATCTGTACCATAATTCTTGCTGGGTTGTCGCCGATATATGGTCGCTTTCTGGAGTGCTTAGTTGGGATAAAATGATCAGCGCACCGAAGAGTGTACCTATGGGGAATCCTATTATGACCGGTATACGGGTTTTTAGGATGACAAACCCTACTGCCATAGATGTGAGGACCAAGACACTTAAGCTGGGTGTATCTACCCAATCAGCACGGTCTACAGACCAGGCGACAATGGATACATTAAGTGCTAAGAGAGCTGTCGCCAGCCAGCCGTATCTCGGGCGTAATAGTTTAAGGCTTAGTAATAGGTATTCCCACGCTACTTCCGGCTTGAACGGGTAAAGATTACGATATTTTGCGGGATCTGTCTTCACAACTACGGTTATTCCTTTTAGGGTATTAAATTCTTATGGGTTTAATAGGGTTTGTATTGGATATTTGAGACAATCGTTAATTGGATGATTTTTATGAACTACATATGACAAAATTTCATTTTCTAATAATGCCTGTATGGTCTGATTGGAGTCAGCAGAACTATTGAACTCACTTGGATTTATATAGATTACTGATACCTTGATTCCTTTTGATTTTAAGAATGCTAAGGCATCAATCCAATCAGTTCTGTTTGATGGTGTTACAACAACAAGTGAGCTGAATCGGTTAAGTTGATGTTCAAGATCATAAATGAAATGACTCAGTCTGATTCTTCCGT
>CAZVRK010000079.1:0-1926 GCA_964629875.1 uncultured Dehalococcoidia bacterium
TCACGTTTGATACGGATGAGGCCACCACAATTTCTAGGACTAACGGTAAGCCTAGCATCAATATGGCAGTTCTAAAAAAACCCGATGCTAATACAGTCGATGTTACAGAGGGAATTATAGCAAAGCTTGACACGATACAGGGACTGCCGCCTGATGTAAATGTTCTAGTAATACAGAATGACGGACCCGAAGTGAAAAGACAGCTTTCATCGTTGCTCAAAGAAGGGACACTCGGATTTTTATTTGCGGTCTCAGCAGTGTTTATCTTTCTAATTAATATCAGGCCAACATTGCTAAGAGGAGTAGCCACTACTCTAAGGCCTACGTTGATAATAGGAATTTCGATTCCGCTAAGTGTGATGACTGGAATCTTGGTAATGGCTTTGTATGGACTGTCACTTAATTTTATGAGCCTTGCTGGGCTAGCAATAGCAGTCGGTAGAGTAGTAGATGACAGTATTGTCGTTTTAGAAAATATGTATCGTCACATGCAGCGTGGTGAGGATAGATACCAAGCTGCTGTTGATGGTACTAAAGAAGTGGGTGCTGCTATCGTATCATCCACCCTGACCACTGTTGCAGTGTTTGTTCCGTTGGCCTTTATACAGGGACTGGTGGGAGAATTCTTCACTCCTTTTGCCTTGTCTGTAAGTTTCGCTCTGTTAGCTTCTACACTAGTTGCGCTTACTGCGGTACCAGTTCTAGGGGTTTTATTGTTGAGAGAAGGAGATTTTCCAGGAACTTTGGACAATGTCGTGTCACATGACACATGGTTGCAGCGTATCTACACTCCAATTCTTAGATGGAGTCTCAGAAATAGGCTCGTAACCCTTTTGAGCTCCTTTGGCGTAGTATTGGCCAGTTTGTTGTTATTGTTAGTTATACCGATTACCTTTTTCCCTGCTGGAAGTCCAGAGTACATAACAGTGGATGTTGAGTTGCCCACAGGAACATCTATTGGTAGGACTTTCCAGGAAGTGGCTAGAGTTGAGGGAATTCTTGAAAAATATAGTGATAATGGCTACATAGAAGTTTATCAAGTTTCATTAGGTGGCGTGTCTGACCAATTTGGACCATCAGCGGTTAGTTCTGGTTTTCATACTGCAGGATTCTTTATGCGATTGCCCAAGGAGGGTGTTCCAGAATCGATTGCAGATATGATTCGCGAAGATATACCACCCAGTGAAGATGTGATCATTACGGTAAACGCACTTAGTGGGGGGCCGCCTTCTGAAGATTTGGAAATTACCGTGGTAGGCCCTAATTTCTCGGATATCTCTGGCACAGCCAAAAAGTTGATCGCAGGTTTGCGGGAATTAGACGGGATAGTTAATGTCTCCAGTGACATTTCAGACGCAAAGGACGAAGTCAGGATTTCAGTCAACCCCGAAGAGGCTGCGGCTTTCGGATTGTCGGTCATAGATGTAGGACGGCAGGTAAATCAACTGATGGTAGGGTCGGATATTAGTGAGATTGATATACGCGACACCACTTTTGACATAGTTGTGAAGGGGGACCCAGACTCATTAGATGAATTGGACGAGCTTAAAAATATAAGCATACATGGTGCCTTCGGAGCGGTTAAGCTAGGTTCAATAAGCGATATTGGTATTGACCAAGGTCCTGTCAGCATAAGTAGGTTCGACCTTGAGAGATCTGTCACAATATCAGGTGAAATAACTGCTGAAGATACTCGTGCGGTAGGCGTTAAAGTTGATTCCATCATCCAGAATCTGGATATGCCTCCTGGAGTATCAGTAGAGACTGGCGGTATATTTACCCAAATAGGGGAAGGATTCCAAGACGTATTTACTGCGATGTTGATTGGGATCATTTTAGTGTATTTAGTAATGGTGGCCAGCCTGGGATCCCTCAGAGATCCGTTTATTGTAGTGCTGAGCCTTCCATTGGCTATAGTGGGTGCTT
>CAZVRK010000080.1:0-1758 GCA_964629875.1 uncultured Dehalococcoidia bacterium
ATTGATCGACTACAGACATAGGATCATCTGCAGACCCCATCTTACATGTGCCAGACAAATGCTGACCAATCCAAACATTCTTTAGCATCCAGTCATCTAGTGAATCATTAGTCCGTAAATCTTCCTCGGTAGGAGATATTACATAATCGATAATACTTTCAAATGATGGATGCTCCATTATCTTCAAAGATAGCCGTATAGCTTCCCTTAATCTCTCCCTGTCTCTCTCTGTTCTCAAGTATCGGCAGTCGATTTCTGGTTGGATACTAGGATTATCTGTGGATAATTTGATTTCTCCCGACCCCTCTGCCAACTCTAACATGCAAGTAAACCGTATTCCTTCCTCCGCAAACGGATCTCCTCCTAAAGGAGTTGAAAATGACGAAGGAAATATTTGGATATCATTCCGGTCATCTGATCCTGATGCGGTATACCGGAGAAGCGTCTGCATTCTGGGAGCAAGTGGATCCAAAGGAAAATCTTCCTTGGTCTTGGCTCTTATTGCTACTAGAGGGTGATCTCGTAAATTCTGTCCTACACCCGGCATATCTTTTATTACCTTTATATTATGATCATCTAAATGCTGAGACGGTCCCACTCCGGACAGCATTAATATATGAGGAGAACCTATAGCTCCCGCTGATAATACTATCTGGTTAGCTTCAACTATAAAAACATCTCCGCCACTCTCAACTTCAACTCCCTTTGCAACATTTCCTTCGAAGATAATCCTTCGAACAAGGATATTACTACGGATAGTTAAGTTAAGCCGATGGCGATTAGGATTGATATACGTTAAAGCCGTACTCATACGAACACCGTTCGGGTTGTTCATCGGGAAAGGACCAACTCCCCATGAGTCAGGGTTATTGTGGTCATAAATTTCAGGAAATCCCTCCTGAATAGCCGCTTCCTGAAAAGCATGTTGAAGAGGCAACCAGGATTCTTTTTTATGACGTCTAACTGGAATAGGACCGTCATTTCCGTGATAATCATCCATGATATCAGTGTCAGTTTCCAATTTGCGGAAATAGGGGAGTACTTTAATATAACTCCACTCGTCGTTTCCCCATTCAGCCCATGAGTCGTAATCTTCAGGAACTCCCCTCAGGAATACCTGACCATTAATCGCACTAGTTCCACCAACTATTTTTCCTCTCGGTATGTTAATTGGTGGCTGTGAATCAGTCGCTTTACCAGTAAACGACCAATTGTGTGGGGCACCCATCTCCGAAGCGGTCGGGGCATATCCGTACTTAACATCATCAGGATATTTTTCAAAATCCTCATAATCAGGGCCGGCTTCCAACAGCAATACAGATATATTAGGAGATTCAGACAACCGAGATGCTATGGTCCCTCCGGCCGAGCCGGCTCCTATAACAATGACATCGTATTTCATGTTGCCCCCTTCCATTGATTAGAAGTTTTCTAACTTAAAGTCATTATAGATTTTGGCAAGTAGCGAGAAAAGACCAAATATCGTAAACCAAGAGTGAAACTGTCGATGAAATCACGTATCGGATATTAGCTGTCGAGCTACTCCAATTAACATTTCATCGTCACCAGGAGAGCCTAGAATGGATATCCCAATAGGGAAACCATCTTCTTCTGCTAAAGGTAGATTAATCTGAGGTCCACCAGTTGTTCCAGCAATACACGTCAACTGACTTGTCTTTAATCGTAGATTAGTCCGATCAGACAGTTTTTGACCAGTCGGAGGGGCAGGTCCGACGGTTGTCGGCAATAATATTACCG
>CAZVRK010000081.1:0-1608 GCA_964629875.1 uncultured Dehalococcoidia bacterium
AAAACGTAACTATGGATGGGTGGTTCTAGGATTAATATTTGGGAACCTAGTTGTTGAAGGTGGAATCCGTAATAGTGCCCCTGTGTTTTTGCCAGCGTTGAAATCCAGTTTTGGAGGCAGTTCAGCATTAACGGCAGCGGTATTTTCCATGTCAGGAGTTGTCGGAGGGTTTATAGCTCCTGTTTTAGGTAGGATCCTAGATAAAATCGGGCCACGTTACCTGTTTCCTATAGCAGGAGTCATTATATTGCTAGGTTTCTTGGCCAGCAGCATGGTCAGCAATATATGGCAATTATTTATATTTTATAGTGTCCTGGCTACACTTGGTCATACGACTATTGGAGCATTTTCTGCAACCGCTGTATTGGCTCCTTGGTTCCCTAGAAATAAAGGCGTCATATTGGGTATTGCTGACTCTGGTAACCCTGCGGGACAAGCCATATTTACCCCGTTATCACAGTTGATTATCACCAATTACGGATGGAGACCAGGGTTCCAGGTATTAGGTGTTCTGTTTTTCTTGTTGACGGCGCCTTTGAATCTTTTGTTTCAAAGAAGGCCGCCAAATCCGAACTCAGATGAAGAGACTGGATCCAATGAGGCTCTCTTATCAACTGATGAAGATTCTGGGTCTAATCTATCAGAAAATACTGAGCATGGGATAAAAGTTACTAGGGAGCCAGCTGTATGGTTCCTCCTCATATGCAGGGCTACTGGAACTATTTCTCACCAAATGACAAATCTGCATATAATTTCCTTTTTTATCTTTGCAGGATACGGTGGTATACAGGCTGCTACCGCGTTAGGCATAGCTGGCTTATTTGGCATAGGAGCAAGGCCTGTATTCGGGATATTGTCTGATCGAATAGGCAGGGAAATAATTTTTACTGTAGCTATGGGTATGACTTTCATGTCTATACTGGTTGTTTTATTGTTTACGGAAGGGGCAAACTTGTGGGCGTTGATAGTGTTCGTAGCTCTTACGGGTTTAAGCGACGGTCTGAATGGACTTTTGCTGGGGGCTAAAGCTGCAGATATCTATCCATCTAATGTTCTGGGATCAGTTTCTGGCATGGTAGATGTTGGTAGAGGGATAGGCTGGGCAACTGGAGGGATCCTTACTGGTCTAATGTTTGATCAATATGGGGATTATAACTTAGCGTATTCTGTGGCCGCGGTTTTGGTGTTACTCTCGATTGCTTCCGCATGGGTAGTGAGATTCGTAGAACCAAAGAATGTTCAGAGTACTGACTAGTCGTCACGCTGTATGAATATGCGGCTCAATGGTTCTTCATTATAAAATCCTCTAACGGTTTCCAGAGTGCATTTCATTGTGCAGAGTAAGCATTAGTTGAGATGTTGGCATAGGTCTGGCCCTATCATATCCTTTCCCTGCCCAGAGACTCTGATATTCTCCATTATTAAGCTTGTTAGCCAATTGGCGGACGGGTCCGGTTACTGTGTTTTGAATTGGGAATGGAAGGACTGGCTTCTCTGCCATCAACCTCATAAACTCATTATTTATACCTTGAGCTCGCCTGCCAGAAAACGCCTTAGTGAAGGACGTTTTCCTACTATGTTGATGCAGTATAAATTGCCTGTGTTCTG
>CAZVRK010000082.1:0-1600 GCA_964629875.1 uncultured Dehalococcoidia bacterium
TCAAATGATGGATGTTCCATTATCCTCAAAGATAGCCGTATAGCTTCCCTTAATCGCTCTCTGTCTCTATCTGTTCGCAAGTATTTACAGTCGATTTCTGGTTGGATACTAGGATTGTTTGCGGATAATTTAATTTCCCCAGAACCTTCCGCCAACTCTAGCATGCAAGTAAACCGTATTCCCTCCTCCGCAAACGGATCTCCTCCTAAGGGAGTTGAAAATGACGAAGGAAATATTTGGATATCATTCCGGTCATCTGACCCTGATGCTGTGTATCTAAGAAGCGTCTGCATACGGGGAGCAAGTGGGTCTAAAGGAAAATCTTCCTTGGTCTTGGCCCTTATTGCCACTAGAGGGTGATCTCGTAAATTCTGTCCTACACCCGGCATATCTTTTATTACCTTTATATTATGATCATTTAAATGCTGAGACGGTCCCACTCCGGACAGCATTAATATATGGGGAGAACCAATTGCTCCAGCAGATAGTACTATTTGATCAGCTTCGACTATAAAAACATCCCCGCCGCTCTCAACTTCAACTCCTCTGGCAACGTTTCCTTCAAAGATAATTTTTCGGACAAGGATATTACTACGGATAGTTAAGTTGAGCCGATGACGATTAGGATTGATATACGTTAAAGCCGTACTCATGCGAACCCCGTTCGGGTTGTTCATTGGAAAAGGACCGACGCCCCACGAGTCAGGGTTATTATGGTCATAAATTTCAGGAAAGCCTGCTTGAATAGCCGCTTCCTGAAAAGCATGTTGAAGAGGTAACCAAGATTCTTTTTTATGACGTCTAACTGGAATAGGACCGTCATTTCCGTGATAATCATCCATGATATCAGTGTCAGTTTCCAATTTGCGGAAATAGGGGAGTACTTTAATATAACTCCACTCGTCGTTTCCCCATTCAGCCCATGAGTCGTAATCTTCAGGAACTCCCCTCAGGAATACCTGACCATTAATCGCACTAGTTCCACCAACTATTTTTCCTCTCGGTATGTTAATTGGTGGCTGTGAATCAGTCGCTTTACCAGTAAACGACCAATTGTGTGGGGCACCCATCTCCGAAGCGGTCGGGGCATATCCGTACTTAACATCATCAGGATATTTTTCAAAATCCTCATAATCAGGGCCGGCTTCCAACAGCAATACAGATATATTAGGAGATTCAGACAACCGAGATGCTATGGTCCCTCCGGCCGAGCCGGCTCCTATAACAATGACATCGTATTTCATGTTGCCCCCTTCCATTGATTAGAAGTTGTATTATTTGCGACCATTATAAATTTTGACAAACAGAGAGGAAAGTCTAGATGTTACAAAGCACCAGCGAGACTGTATACAGAATCACGAGTTGGATATTAGCTGTCGAGCTATTTCTATTAACATTTCATCATCCCCAGGAGAGCCTAATATGGATATCCCAATAGGCAAACCACCTTCTTCGGATAATGGTAAATTAATCTGTGGGCCTCCTGTTGTTCCAGCAATACACGTCAACTGACTTGTCTTTAATCGTAGATCAGTCCGGTCTGAAAGTTTTTGACCAGTCGGAGGGGCAGGTCCGACGGTTGTCGGCAATAATATTACCG
>CAZVRK010000083.1:0-1483 GCA_964629875.1 uncultured Dehalococcoidia bacterium
ACATAATATTGACTATATTAGGTGTAATCGCAATTGGATATGTGCACAAAACCTTTACACGGATACCGATAACGGTAGCGCTGATACCCATAGCCGTCATAGCGGCTACTATAGCTTGTATAAATTGGGGCAATCTCTACCACAACAATATTAGGCAAATTGCGAGTGAGTACATAGAAATGGCAGATTGGGCCTCTACTAACACGCCCAAAACTGCCACTATTGCAGCCTTCGATGTCGGGATCTTGAAATATATCAGTGGACGCCACGTCATAGACCTAGGAGGTATTATTTCAAGAAACACTCACGAATGCCTTGCCACCAGGTCCTGCGGACAGTTTCTGTACAACTCAGGCGCCGATTACATAATGTACTCGAGAAATCCTGATGTGGATGTATATAACGGAATATACAAAGCAGTATATGAAGGTCCTATGCTCTTGACACAAAGACCTTTATTTCATACTAGTTATCCTCAGTATACGGCTCCTACTCTAACCCACTCTCATAGGCTTGATATGTATGAGATAACCGGGTGGTATCCCAAAACAAATACGGGCGTGTTAAAAGCATTTCAATATGATGACACAAGTTTCCAACCCCTCGGAGAAACTATAGACAGCACGCTAGAATTGGTCGGATATCTAATCGATTATCGCCAAATCGAGAAAATACCTTATCATCCATTATTTTTAAATTTTACGTTCTATTTCAGAGCCATTGACCAATTGACTCATCCCTATTGGATTCATATGCAGATTTTAAGTGAAGATTTGGAAACAGTTTACCTGTATTCCAGACATGTACCGACCCACAATTTAGTATCTTCTGATAAATGGCCAATAGGCGAGGTAATAAAAGATCACCACATCAGGCCTATGCCCGAGGACCTACCAGTGGGGGTATACGCAATACGACTGGCAATGTCTCAAAAAAAGGAGCTCGACTTCGAGAAACTAGAATCCTACGACTGGATATCACTCGGTCGAATAGCTAATTATGAGAACCGTATGAATCCAATACTCGTTGGCGTAGCAGACGAAGACAACTAATCATTGATTCTTTAACATGCTCAATAATCAGTGAGTCAATGTTGATTTAGATCAATCTAGGCACCATAATAATTTAATAGATACCACCCCCCCAAACGCGATCACACTGACAACAAGGTATTTAATTTCTAAATCATAGGTAAGTTTTGTATAAGTTAATATTGACTGCAATCATTCTTCTGCTTGTAATTTCATGCGCAACTCCAGAACCAGTTCGATACGAAACAGATAGTAGCCCAGTGCTCGTGACTGCTGAAGCACCCGGTACCCCTGAACCTCCGTTAACTCCAACTAGGGAAGTGCCAAACACCTCATCCTCAGAAAACCTAGAAAGGGAGTCTCTACCAGAAGCAAAGCTGTGGCCTTGTTTTGAAGCTGGTAAACAAGCTGAATGCAGTATGACTTCAAGCGATATTCCTAACGAAATCGAT
>CAZVRK010000084.1:0-1447 GCA_964629875.1 uncultured Dehalococcoidia bacterium
CAGTCAAATTAGCGACAGGAAGTCTATCAGATTCTATATACTGAAAGTTCTCCCCGGAACCATGAACAGATCTAGCGACCCTATCAATAAATATATATTGTAGAGAATTCGCAAACCTATTTGAAAGGTTTCTTGAATAACTTAAGATACCTTCCCCGAGTATACCGTTGCCGCATCCCAACTCAACTACATGGAAAGGGTCTGGTTGATCTAGCACGTCCCACATCTGGAATAACTGGATAGCCAGCATTGCAGAGAAGCATGGATGTACCATAGGACTAGTATAATAATCACCTTGAACACCCCATATACGCGGTGAATTATAATAACCATATTCGGGGGAGAACATCGCTATATCCATAAACTCAGCAAATGTAATTTTACCTTTGAGATTAATTTGGCTACGTATTTCTGTCTCTGCAGACATGTCAAAACTACCTTTAATGCCACTTTATACGGTTAAAACGTATTATAAAATAAACAAGGGGACTCGAATGAGCCCCCTTGTTTGCATCCTTCTCTGCTAGAGTTTATCTCTTGTCGATAGAAACATACTCCAGGTCCATCTCTCCAATATATTCGGTCAGCGGCCTTAGCAAAATATTGTCTGTGTATTGCTCGACACATTGCAAAGTCCAACCCGGGATCCTTCCCAATGCAAAAATGGATATAAATAAATCGTCCGGAATACCCAATAAGTAATATATCGATCCAGCGAAGAAATCTACATTAACGCAGATTCCTTTATCACGATATGGAACCATGGTATTTTCTTCCAAGTGTTGAAGAATCTGGAACCACTGCGGATGCCCACTCTTTTCACCAAGAACTTTAGAGCGATCTCGTAAGTGCCGCGCTCTGGGATCCTCTGCACGATATACTCGGTGCCCGAATCCCATTATGCGTTCGCCTCTGCCCAGTAGATTAGCAGCGTATTCTGCAGCATTCTCTGGATTGCCAATATCCAAGGCCATCTTCATGACCTCTTCAGCAGCTCCACCATGGGCTGGCCCTTTTAAGGTACCCACACCAGTTGTAACCGCAGAGTGCAAATCTGAGATTGTAGAGGCTGTCACTCTGGCCGCGAAAGCTGACGCATTGGGCCCATGCTCAGCATGAAGAATGAAATCAACATCTAATAGATCCGTAGTTTCTTGATCCGGTAATTCATCAAACAACATGTACAAGAAATTACCGGCATGGTTTAAATCTGGGTTGGGTGCCACTGGCTCCAATCCCTGCCTAAGACGATGATGGGCCGCAACTATTGTGGGACCCATTGCGGTTAAACGAATCCCTTTTCGTATTGTAGCTTCGACTGAGTTATCATTGACTTCTGAGTCGAAAGCGCTTAGGGCAGATATCCCAGTCCGAAGTGCATCCATCGGATGACTAGCTTTTACGAGATCTAACACCTGAATGATTTCATCAGGTATTATACGATTCG
>CAZVRK010000085.1:0-1400 GCA_964629875.1 uncultured Dehalococcoidia bacterium
TATAAAAATGAGATTACCACCGCATTGGTAGCGAGATTATACTACGCAAAATTAATAATACGATAGACAAGCTTATCTGCTATAGCTTACAAGCCAACGACTAAATTAGCAGTGTTTAACAAAGAGAAACCCCCAACCTATAGGTTGGGGGTTTCTCTTTGTTAAACATAATTGAAAGGTAATTAGCACAAAAGCCAGAGCAAAATTAGATCAACATAAATAGTCTACAAAGGTAACAATCGCTAATCCATCCCAAGAAGTTTCGCGGCTGTAGAACCTAAGATCTTAGTTCTATCCTCGTCGCTCAAATCAGGAATCTCCATAATATGATCTACAGGAGCCGTATTCCAAGGAAATGGATAGTCCGTCCCGAGAACTACATGATCTATGCCTGCTTCGGCAATTAGGTGTCGCATTGCTTCTCCGGTAAACATTATGGAATCGAAATATAGTTGTCCGTCCCGAATGTATTCAGTCGGTTTCTTTTTTGGAAACGGCCCGACTTGTTCAGGGAAAGTAGTAATAACTGCATCTGAGCGATTCGCGTAAGACGGCAAGAATCCTCCACCATGTGAAGCACAAATTTTAAGACCAGGAAAACGGTCAAGTGTTCCTTCAAATATCAGATGAGATAACGCTATAGTCGTTTCGAGCGGATTGCCGATCGTATTGGTAAGCAAACCATTTCCAGATAATCGACCACTCGGTTCCAATTCACGGACTCCTAGCGGGTGCATGAAAACAAGCACTCCCAACTCTTCGCATTTAGCCCAGAACGGATGAAATTTCGGATTGGCCAAGTCTTCGCCAGCAACACTACCACCGACGCTCACACCACGGAATCCGAGACTTTTAACCGCATGCTCGAGTTGTTCTACTGCCAGGTCAGGATATTGCAACGAAGCGGTAGCAAAAGCACTAAATCTACCTTGCTCAGACGCACAAAACTCAGTCAACTCCTCATTCTGGACCCGAATCAATTCGGCCACAGCATCACGATCAGCCCTGTACCAATACGGATTAACACTGAGAACCTGTACATCTACTCCTGATTTGTCCATCTGAGTTAGGCGGTCGCCCACATTGGCCCACAGGAGACCAGGAGCCTCTAGCGGATGATCAATCACAGCGGCAGCCTCTGGCACAATGCAATGAGCATGCACGTCGATTGTCTTGACTCGATTACCGCTAATAACTACTTCTCGGCGGTTTTGTGGTTCTGCATTACCAGAACTTCCGATACCTCCAGCAATAGGACTATTATTACAGTCTACAAAGGCTAGAGTTGGGCCTGTATTCAGATTCTCTTTAAAAGGCATATCCGTTCCTCTCTTCCCATGATAATTGTTATTGTCTGAAAATCGATCAAACAACCAAGCTATTATATCCGTGCATGGAGG
>CAZVRK010000086.1:0-1269 GCA_964629875.1 uncultured Dehalococcoidia bacterium
AAGGTTTTGTGCACATATCCAATTGCGATTACACCTAATATAGTCAATATTATGTATTCGTTGGATAAATATCTTGTATGGTGTAACAGTATTCGGAATGAAATAGCGTACATGAGGAAATGTGCCAGTCCCCAGGAGATTAATAGCGTCATCAACAAATGCTGGTTTGTCATTGGAGAAGATTTGATAAACGTAGAAACACTGCGAGAGATTTGCTCCCCATTGATTCTCTGCGTGTAAATCTGGGCTGCCTGTGTTCTGCACACTGACCACAAATCATGAAGAGATTTGCCTTGGAGTCGGACCCACAAGAATAGCCCTGCAGATATGAATATTGCTACAAGTAGGACATAGTGTTGCGGAAGAAATGATTGGTACCTAATGAAAGCTTTAAAGAAATACCAGATCTCTAATATGTTGAATCCGGAAGCGACGTAAGTTAGTACTTTACCTCTCCCAGTGGTAGGTAAAATATCGCCGTTTACCAAAAAGGAAAAGAGAAGATAAGGGATTATTACTAGAACAGTGGTGCCAAGACCTCTGAGCAGAATTTTCCATTCACCGCGGATTAGACTGATTCCTACTAATGTGGCGATGAGAGCTATCCCTGAAGGATGTGTTAAAAGGAGAAGGCCACACAAGACCCCGGTTAAAATTTTATATCTGTAATATACATATGATAATGATGTCAGCAAACCTAGAGCTATAAACATCATTGTTTCCATTCCACTCAGAGACAGCCAGATAATATTCCCATTTATAGCTATTAGAAGACTTGCTAGCAATCCTAGTAGTGAGGACATTGGCTCGCCAAAGTTATTGGATAGCCCTATTTGTCTGGATATTAGAGTAGTCAATACCAAAATCACTACGAACATGAACAAAGATATGGATAGTGCTGCCCAATAGGCGGGGATGCCAAGTAAAACGAGCCCTGCGTTAATAACGACCCAGAGTGGACTTGATGTTCCGGTACTCAGTTCTCCAGAGTTGAATGAGAGTGTCCCTGTCTCTATTAGATTAGAGATATACACTAAGTGTATGTAAGCGTCGTCAAGCGGAAACACACCGTACGATTTAGGGAATGCTATCCAGATGATTATCCCTATTATCGAGACGGATAAGATTCCCAATATCAATAACGTCAAAGAAGTCTTACTGTCTCTGGCGTATTCTTTTGGGTTGAATAATGAAAGTGGCATAATCGAGGATACGTGTGTATATAATCTCTTGGTGTTTATTTTCTAGAAATTCAGCTATTAATTGGAA
>CAZVRK010000087.1:0-1264 GCA_964629875.1 uncultured Dehalococcoidia bacterium
TATTTTCCGTTGACTCATAACCAATGCCAAATTACACTCCCAGATACTTAACTGGAAATCATAGAGAATTGTTAGCGTCTAGGAGGACTAATATGTCGATTAAGAGTTTTGGAACCATGGGCGTCGATTGGGAAGAAAGGGTAAATTTTGATCGTCTTCGCATTGGACGCTTGGACCGCGTAAAGAATCTACTCAAGGCTTCGGATCTCGGTGCACTCTTATGCTTCGATATGAATAATATCAGGTATCTGACAGCTACCGTGATTGGCACCTGGGCACTGGATAAACTGGTCCGGTACACTTTGCTTCCTCAGGATGATGAACCCATCATGTGGGACTTCGGTTCAGCAGCTCGACACCACCAGATGTACTGCCCATGGTTAGATGGGCGTTCCCGAGCTGGCATGTCCACTCTTCGAGGTGCTACGCCTCCAGAAGCTGGCATGGCCGATGACGTAGCCAAGAAGATCAAGACAGAGTTAGAGATGCGCGGCCTACAGAACGAGCCTATTGGAGTGGATGTATGTGAACCGGTTGTCTTATTTGCGCTGCAAAAGGCCGGCCTGAATATCGTGGACGGTCAACAACTGATGCTGGAAGCTAGGCGGATCAAGAACCAAGATGAGATCACCTTGCTCAATACCGCTTGTGCCATGGTAGACGCGGCTTACGACGAACTTTATACCATGTTGCGGGCCGGTGTTAGGGAAAACGAAGGAGTCGCATTGGTTAACAAGGTACTCTACGAATTGGGTTCAGAACACGTCGAGGGAGTCAACGCCATATCAGGGGAACGATGCAGTCCTCATCCCCATGTTTTCAGCGATCGGATGTTGCGACCCGGAGACCAGGTCTACTTCGACATTCTGCATAGCTACATGGGCTATCGTACTTGTTACTACCGGACCCTAGCCATTGGTAGTGCTTCCCAGTCACAGATCGATGCCTACAAGAAATGTCGGGAGATATTGGATATTTCAATAGAACTGACCAAACCAGGGATCACTACCGCCGATATAGTCACAACCTGGCCGAAAGCTCAGGAATTTGGTTTTGAGAATGAAGAAGCGGCTTTTGCTCTCCAGTATGGACATGGTGTCGGGTTGTCTACTTGGGAGGCGCCCATATTCAGTAGATTATTCTCTCTGGAACACCCTCAGCCAATTGAAGAAGGTATGGTCTTCGCATTAGAGGCGTTCTGGCCGGCTTCTGATGGCTGGTCAGCAGCTCGAATCGAAGAAGAAGTGGTGGTGACCAAGGATGG
>CAZVRK010000088.1:0-1127 GCA_964629875.1 uncultured Dehalococcoidia bacterium
GTGACAGAGTACTTTTACCTGCTGCCGGCTGACCTTCCACCAGCATAAGAGTCCGAAAGGGGATGCCTCCACCTAAGCGCCTATCAATCTCGGCGCTACCCGTAGACACTTTTTCGAGATTCTCTCCGACCTGTACGTTACTCGTCATCTTGAGTATTTCCTCCGAACGACCAATGTGAGAATTATCTGATTATCTAGGATATAGGATAGCCCATCCTAGCATGATGCGCGATTATTTATCGAACAGAAGAGCTTATCACGCCTACGCTAAAAGCTATTCAACGGATTTCAAGGTGATATAACTGTAACAGTGCCATTCATGATTCCCCCGTGATATGGAACTTGACAGTAATATGCGAAGCTGCCAGGGGAGTTGAATGTATGAGTGAACGTTTCATTTTGCAATAACATCGGACCTACAAATTCCGGCTCAGACGCCACATTGTGCACACTAGTATCAATATTGGTCCACGTCACAGTTGTTCCCGCCGATATCGTGAATGATTCAAGCGGCGCAAATGTAAAATCAACATTCCTAACCGCAGAAGCCGCTTCGATAATAATCTCTACTTCCGCGGAATCAGTCCCTCCGTTACCGTCACTCACTGTGTAGGTGAACTGATCATAAGCGGTCGCCGTCCCATCATGGGTGTATGTCACTCCACTTGAGGTGATCGCTACCGTGCCGTTAGAGCCCTGCGTCACTGAGGCAATGGTCAACGTATCTCCGTCTGCGTCAGTGTCATTAGCGATAACGTCTATCTCTACACTAGCTCCCGTGTCCACATTACCATTGTCACCGATCGCCGAAGGGACGGTGTTGGTGGTGGCTTCGCCTGTGACTGTAACCACGCCAGTCATTATGTAGTGATAAGGAAGGTTGCAAACATATGTGAAGGAGCCAGGTGAGTTGAACGTACGAGTGAACGTTTCATTTGGTCCTATCATTGGACTTGCGAATCCCGACCCATTCAAATTGTGCCCAACAGACGAAATATTGGTCCAGGTTACAGTTGTTCCAGCTGATATCGTGAATGATTCAAGTGCCGCAAACTCAAAATCAACATTCCTAACCGCAGAAGCAGCTTCGATCGTTATTGAAACTGTACCTGTCGCAGTACCACCAT
>CAZVRK010000089.1:0-1063 GCA_964629875.1 uncultured Dehalococcoidia bacterium
ACAATCTCTGCCGTTTTGTGGGCGATGAGCCTCATTCCCTTCATGATGACTTTCATCTCCACGTTTATTAGAAAGTCTGATGGCAGAGTTTCAAAAACCTCGTCCAGGGTCGGAGGGTGTTCATCACGGAACTCGGTTGCAAACCAGCTCCCGGCGTCGAGGGCACATACTTCATTCTGTAAGTGATGGTTCACGAGGCCGTTGCCATTGGTGGTACGCCCCAAGTAACGGTCATGGAGTACCACTAATTTGGCGTCTCTGGTGAGTCGCACGTCTAATTCGATTCCATCTGCACCTAAATCATAGGCTTTTTTAAAGGCAGAAATGGTGTTTTCGGGTGCATTTGTACGATCGCCACGGTGGGCGATGATTAGCGGAAAGGGCAATGAACCGGGTGGGAAGTCCCAGCGGGTCATGCGGAGGGAGGTCATTCCTGATTTCAATTTGGATCCTCCGAATCTGGGATACGGATACCATACTGAGGAGGGTCTGAACGTGTCAATAATGTACATTAGTGAGCTGGGTGTCTGAAAATCAAGGTCCGAGGAGTAAAATGACGGGACTACCTTGGCTAATGGACGATTAATTTAGGGGCACCTAGGCGGCATGAGGCCGAATTCACCAGTAAAAAGACCGATCTGGTCTGTGTTACAAAACAAAAACTTCCGCACTATCTGGTACGTGGGTAGTCTGGGGGAAGTTGGCCGGCGCATGGAACTCTTTGTTCTTAGCTGGCTAATTCTCCAGTTGACCGACTCCTATTTTCAATTGGGCCTGGTCTTTGCCTTTAACAACCTCCCTAGGCCATTGGTCTCTCTGTACACCGGCTATATTGCGGACCGTTTCCCCAGAGCCAAGGTTCTTATGACTGGGCAAATAATTAATGTGCTCACTGCGGTTGTGCTGCTGGCGGTGATGGCCTACGATTTTGAGTTAATTAAGCCGTGGCACGTGTTTGGTGCGGTGTTCATCCAGGGGATCACAAAATCCATTGAAGACCCCTCACGCCGGACGGCTATCTTTGACATTGTCGGTCAGCAACGATTGGTGAACGCTCTATCCC
>CAZVRK010000090.1:0-1047 GCA_964629875.1 uncultured Dehalococcoidia bacterium
GAATTTACAGTTACGCCCGGAATCTCTGCCAGTTTGGCCTTAGCAGAATCAGCAAGGTCGAGGTTTCGGACTTCAATATTGTTGATGCCTACTTCCTGAACGAATTTGGTCGCTTCCAAGAACGCCAACTGCACCGGAACGCTGACCGAACCGCCTAGGAACTTCTCCATGGTATCGGCAACCGGTTGAAAGTTATTGGCATCGGCAGGCCGGGCAATACCGCGCCCACCGGTATGAGCCGGGTGTACGCGCTCCAGATGCTCACGCCGAATGTACAGTGCCCCAGAGCCTTCATAGCCCAACAGCCACTTCTGTCCAGGGATGGAATAAAAATCAAATCCAGAACCGGCCATATCAAGCTCGATGTGACCTCCGGTCTGGGCACCGTCAAGCATCAGAAGAATCCCGCGGTCCTTGGTAATCTTTCGGAGTTCCTCCGCGGGCATCCTTCGGCCGGTAGCGTAGAGAATGTGGCTGACAAATACTAGCCGGGTTTTAGGCGTGAAAGCAGCCTCGATCTTGGTCAGGATAATCTCACTGGAGTCAGCCATTTCCAGGTGTACCACTTTTACCGGTAATCCGTATCGTTCCCCAATAAGCTGCGCAGGAGCTATGACGGAGCCGTGCTCCATGTCGCAGATAATAATCTCGTCGCCCTGATTCCAATCCAGACCACTTAAGACAATATTCAGCCCTTCTGTAGTGTTCCTGGTGACCAGAACTTCATCCACCGTGGCATTAAACACCTTCGCCGCTGCCTCTCTGGCTTGAGCTTGGATTTCCCTTCCGGCTTCAAGTACCTCTGGCATGATAGGTCCTTGCTCCAGTTCCAGGTCAATCCGGTCTTTCATGGCCTCAGCTACCTGGCGCGGCGGCGGGCCAGACCATCCAGTATTCATGTATGCGGTGTGAGCCAACACCGGTATCTGGCTTCTGATCTTCTCTACATCCACGTCCGTAAGTCCTTACCATGAATTCCCAGGGATTGGTTCCTAAAATTCACATCGGCCCGAACCTGACATTGTTCGAGCCGATGTACAACAACCT
>CAZVRK010000091.1:0-1040 GCA_964629875.1 uncultured Dehalococcoidia bacterium
AAGATCGCCAGGCCATATTCTTGGTACCGGAAATATCTCTAACACCCCAAACACTGGAACGGGTGAATTCTTGGTTCCCTGGCCGCGTGGCAGTCATGCATAGTCGTCTGACCGTACGGCAGCAGGTAGATCAGTGGTGGGACATCCGAGAAGGCAAATACGATGTGGTCGTTGGCCCGCGCAGTTGTCTCTTTGCGCCGGTGGCCAATCTTGGTCTTATCGTGATTGATGAAGAGCATGAGTGGACCTACAAGCAGATTGAAACTCATCCACTCTATCACGCCCGCGCTTCAGCCTTGGAATTGGGCCGTCTGACTGGGTCTCCGGTGGTGATGGGCAGCGCCACACCTGACGTTGAAACCTACCATGCTGCCTTGCAAGGTCGACACACCCTGCTGGAACTTCCGGATCGGGTGAGCGCCGGGCCAGACCGGGTGTCCCGCTTGGCCAATGTTCAGGTCTGCGACATGCGTCAGGAACTCAAGGAAGGCAACCGAAGCATATTTAGTCGTGCCTTAGCCCAAGCCCTGAAGGAATGTGTCGCAAGCGAACACCAGGCAATCCTGTTCCTGAATCGACGAGGCGCATCATCAATCGTCCAGTGCCGAGACTGTGGCCACGTGTTGGAATGTCGCAGTTGTTCCGTGTCACTGACCTATCATTATATAGCCAGCAACGACAATAAATCAGAACTGCTGTGCCATCTCTGCAACCGCCGCAGCCGGATGCCCATCATCTGCCCAGTCTGTCGGGGGAACCATATAAGACAACTGGGTGCAGGGACTCAACGGGTGGTTGAAGAGGTGAAAAAGCTGTTGCCCGGCGTCACAGTTGATCGCTTAGATGCAGATACCACCCGTGCTGCCCATGACACCGAAGACATAATGGCCCGGCTGACTAGTGGCGATACTGAGGTTCTTGTGGGTACCCAAATGGTTGCGAAGGGTTTAGACATTCCTAATGTGACTTTAGTCGGGGTTGTTTTGGCTGATATTGGCATGTATCTGCCAGACTTCAGGGCAGGAGAGCGGGCCTTTGGT